>SVCS01000050.1:0-1473 GCA_015058205.1 Clostridiales bacterium | reverse complement strand
GAGTACATGCGCACTTCATGCGCAGGGAGGGATATAATGAGAGACGATATCAAGAAACTGTTATTTGCCGGTCTCATTATGGTTATGGTTTTCGCATTTGCCGGATGCACAGGCTCAGATTCAGGGGACAAGAGCACGACCGAAAGCACGAACGCGCCGACAGAAGCAACAGAGACAACAGACGCAACTGATGAAGCCGCCGCAGATGACTACGATATCATGGACGGTTTTAACCTTGTGGAACAGGATGATTTGACCCTACTCTACGGAAACGGTTTCGTCCTGACCATGCCGGATGATGACTGGGGATATGAACAGACTTCACCAACATGCCTGGAGATTTACTCTGAGGATGCTCGTGAAGATGGCTATGAAGGACACCTTGTGTCGATTATGGCCTTTGATCCTGAAGATACTTCCTATGAGGATTTCCCTGCTTACAGTGTTGCCGGAAGAGGTAAGACCGTGGATAAAGTGTTCATTGCCCTGTTCCCGACAGATGTGCAGTTCAACCCGGATGATCCGGATCAGGCAGAAGACTACAATGAGCTGCACAACCATGTAGAGAAAATCGCGGAAGGCGCGGCAGACAGCCCGTTCCAGATTACGGAATAATAGCGGTCCTGCCGGCTGTATCAATCACATCAAAAAGAACCAAACGCCTTGGATCTCTCCGAGGCGTTTTTCTTTAATCTCTTTCTTTTGCTACTTTTTCTTTGCTTCTTTTTCCTTCTGTTTAATCTGTTCCCACAGAGAGACGTTTTCATCGATGCTGCTTACGTCCATGTCTCCGAACACCCATGGATGTCTTCGTATCATCTTCTCTGAGATTCCCTGAATCACATCGTCGATGGTGAACGCGTTTTCCTCCGCGCCGATCTGCGCGTTGAGTACAACCTGCAAAAGAACATCGCCCAGTTCCTCGCACAGGTTCTCGTCGTCCTCTTTCAGCATTGCTTCAACTGCTTCCTGAGCTTCTTCTGTCATATATTTCGTGAGTGTTTCATGGGTCTGCGCCCTGTCCCAAACACATCCATCGGGAGCTCTGAGCTGTGCAACGATGTCCACAAAGTCGCGGAACGTATACACGTCTTTTGCCGCAAGCTCTGCCGCCGTTACAGTGCCATCTGCATCTCTTTCGCAAGCTGTATCCACTTCACCTGAAGCGTCTCTTGCGTCGTCTACGATTCCGATATCCGCGGTGATGATCTGTCCACAGTAGATTGCAGCAAACGACTGCAGATGCACTTTTTTCTTCGCATGAAATGTGATTGTCACATCCGCTCTGACACAGCGCTCATCAAGCTCACTCTCGTCTTCCAGATCGCCGCCCATTCCGGATGGGATATCCAAAGCGAACACCTTCGCTCCTGCTGCTTTTGCATCTGCGATCTCCGCCGCGGCGTTAGCACCTTTCTCTCTGAGTCGTCCGTGGAAACCTGTTCCGTAGATGGCATCCACGACAACATCCGG
>SVCS01000049.1 GCA_015058205.1 Clostridiales bacterium | reverse complement strand
TGCAACGACTCTTTGAGGTTCTTTTTCTGGGTGTCTTAGTTGTGGATGATGACGATGGTTCCTACGCCTACCATCTTGTACAGCTCACCGGCCTTTGAAGGAGGCAGGTTTACGCAGCCATGGCTGCCGCTGTAAACGTAGATATCTCCGCCGAAATTGGATCTCCAGCTGGCATCATGCAGACCGTAACTGCCGCCGAGGAACGGCATCCAGTAGCTGACGTAGCTCTCATAGTAGCCTTTGCTGCCTTTCTTGCCGCCGCCCTTCAGGACGATGTTGCGGGTCATTCCGCCGTTGATGCTGTAGACACCGGTCGGCGTGCTGTGTCCTGCAACTTTACATCCGGATACACAGTCACACTCAAACCGATTCTTGCCGTTTTCAAAGTAGACGACATGCTGTTTGGTCAGATCGACGTCGATATAAGTATTACCAACTTCGAGCGTCTTGGAGTATTCACCTTGTCCTTTCTGGGAGAAGACTGGTTCGCGGTCAACATCCTCGTGGGAGTTGATGTCTTCCGTCAGCTGCTGGGCTTCGCCTTCTTCGTCGACGATCCAGCCGTAGTTACCGCCGCTGACCTTAAAGGTCTTTCCTGTCAGGGAAGTGAACTCGCGCTCAGAACCGATGATATCATATTCAGCTTTTAATGCTTTTGCGAAATTCGCGACTTTATCAGGATCGGCTTCACCGGAGAAGTCATCCTTCATCAGATTATCCAGTTCGACTGGGCTCAGGGTGAAACTCTCTTTTCCGAGCTGATAGTGAATCTTCTGGTTCAGATACTTCTGGCAAAAGGCCTGCTCTTTGAGCAATTCCGGATCATCACTCTTGACTTTTGGCTTCGAATAGTAAGCGTTTTCATCAAATTCGAACCGAGTGTTTCCAATAGAAATGGCGTGAAGGATATCGTTCAGATAAGCTTCCTCGTCTGTCTTGTTTCCATATACTTCAGGAATAATCGGGAAGGACGGATCATCCATGTCGATATATGCATCCTGAGTCTCGGTGATGTTTCCGTGCTGGAGAAAAGCAGAATTCTTGACTCTGTCCGCGAAATCATCGCCGCATTCTGATACATTCATCGCAATGCGTGCGTTGATAGGCAGATGGAAATAATGACCGAGAGCGGCTGCGAGAAGGTGATCCTTCTTGACATCCTTCAGCTGATCCTGGATGTCGTAGGTGCAGCCATAGTCAGTGTAATCTGCGAGTGTTTCACCAAGTTTTCCAACCACCTGCAGATGACCTGCGTTCTGAGCATCTGTCAGAGCAGCTTCCGCTTCTTCATAGGTGAGACCGGAACAGTCCACACCATTGATGGTCATTCTGTCAGGCATGCTGTCCGCCTGGTATTCATCAGAAAATGCGTATACAATTGTTGCCACGCCTGCTGCTGCAGCCAGAGCGACTGCAATAGCGGCTAAAATCAAAAGTGTCTTTTTCATAATGTATAGTATATTTTATTTGCACGAAAAAATAAAGCGAAATGTGGTATAATCTCACCATGGCTTTTACACATTTACACGTACACACTGAATACAGCCTTCTGGACGGTGCGGCACGCATCAAAGATGTCGTTGCACGGGCGAAGGAACTGGGTATGGACTCTCTGGCCATCACGGACCATGGGGTCATGTTTGGCGTGATCGATTTCTACAGAGCCTGCAAAGCGGAAGGCATCAAGCCTATCATAGGATGTGAAGTCTACACGGCGGCGCGGACAAGATTCGACAAGGATGCGGAAAAAGACAAAGTCATGAGCCATCTGATTCTCCTTGCCGAAAACAATACCGGTTACAAAAATCTGATGAAAATCGTTTCAGAGGGCTTCAGAAACGGTTTTTACTATAAGCCGAGAGTGGACAAGGAAGTGCTGCGTCAGTACAGCGAAGGTATCATCGCCACATCAGCCTGTCTGGCAGGCGCCGTACAGAGAAATCTCCTGAATGGGGACTATGAGAGCGCGAAGCGTGAGGTTCTGGAGATGCTGGACATCTTCGGGGAAGGAAACTACTTCCTGGAGCTGCAGGATCAGGGGCTGGAGGAGGAAGCGAGAATACTGCCCGATATGAAAAGACTCCATGAGGAGACGGGCATTCCTTTCATTGCCACAAATGATGTGCACTATGTGAGACAGGAGGACGCAGAGGCGCAGGATGTTCTCATGTGCATCCAGACGGCGACGACCATCGACGAAGAAAACAGAATGCGCTTTGCAAATGATCAGTTCTATCTCAAATCGGAAGAGGAGATGAGACGGATCTTCTCTAACACTCCGGAAGCCATCGATAACACAGCGAAGATCGCGGAGCGCTGCAATGTGGAATTCACCTTCGGTGAACTGCATCTGCCGGAATTCCATGCGCCGGACGGCAAAACCAACAAAGAATATCTGAGAGAACTCTGTCAGAAGGGACTGATAGAGAGATATCCTCAGTCGCATATCATACATCAGGAGCGCCTTGACTATGAACTTGAGACGATTGAGAACATGGGGTACGTGGAGTACTTCCTCATCGTCTGGGATTTTATCAACTACGCCAAGAGTCAGGGAATTATGGTCGGACCGGGCAGAGGTTCTGCCGCCGGGTCCATCGTCGCGTATACACTGCGGATCACCGACATCGATCCTGTTAAATACGGACTCATCTTTGAGCGTTTCCTCAATCCGGAACGCGTCAGCATGCCGGATATCGACATCGACTTCTGTTATGAAAGACGAGGCGAAGTCATCGATTACGTGACAGAGAAATACGGCAAAGACAACGTATCCCAGATCATCACCTTCGGTACAATGAAAGCCAAGCAGGCTGTCAGGGATGTCGGCCGTGTGCTCAATGTCAGCTACCAGGATACGGATGCCATTGCAAAGGCAATCCCGTTCGCCCTGAAGATGACCATAGACAAAGCGCTTCAGACGAGTCCTGATTTTAAGAAGATGTACGATGAGGATGAGACGACCCACAGAGTCGTGGATATGGCAAGAGCAATCGAAGGCATGCCTCGTCACGCTTCGACCCATGCGGCGGGCGTAGTAATCTCAAGACTGCCCCTTGATGAATATGTGCCGCTTTATCTTTCGGATAAAGGACTGTCCACCCAGTTCAACATGACGACGATCGAGGAACTGGGACTTCTGAAGATGGACTTTCTGGGATTGAGAAACCTGACGATCATCAGGGATGCTCTGGAGATGATCAAAGAAAACCACGGCGTCGATATTGATTTTGCATCTATGGAATATGACGATCCTGCCGTATATGATACAATAGCCAAGGGTAATACACAGGGAATCTTCCAGCTGGAAAGCGGAGGCATGACCTCCTTCATGAAGAATCTCAAACCGGACTGCTTCGAGGATATCGTTGCAGGAATCGCCCTTTACCGTCCGGGTCCGATGGCGTCTATACCGACTTACATAGACAATAAGAAAAACCCGGGACATGTTCAGTATATCCATGAGTCCCTGAGGCCGATACTCGGCGTAACATATGGATGCATGGTATATCAGGAACAGGTTATGCAGATCGTGCGCGATCTGGGAGGATACTCATACGGGCGTTCGGATCTGGTGCGCCGCGCCATGTCCAAGAAGAAGATGGACGTCATGCTGGAGGAGAAGGAGTACTTCATCAATGGAAAGACAGATGAAAATGGAAATGTTGAGATCTCCGGCTGCGTGAGAAACGGTGTACCGCGCCATGCGGCTGAAGAAATCTTCAACCAGATGATTTCCTTTGCCGAGTATGCCTTCAACAAATCCCATGCGGCCGCCTACGCAGTGCTGGCGTATGAGACAAGCTATCTGAAGACCCATTATCCTGTAGAGTTCATGGCAGCGCTCATGACTTCCGTAATGGGTGACACCAAGGCCATGTCCATGTACATCAGAAACTGCAGGGAGATGGGCATTGATGTTCTTCCACCGGATGTCAACGAAAGCGGCAAGAAGTTTACCGTAGTCTATGACCCGGAAGATACAGAAAAGAAGCACGGAAAGATACGCTTTGGCCTTCTGGGTGTCAAGAATATGGGCGAGGGCCCAATCGATGCGATTATCGAAGCGAGAACGCAGAAAGGGAAACCTTCCGACATCTTCCGTTTCATCGAGAACCTTGACATACACCGTATCAACAAGAAAGCTGTAGAGAGTCTGATCAAATCCGGAGCCATGGATTGCCTGAACAAAAACAGGGCGGCCCACTTCGGAATCTATGAATCTCTCATGGATGCAGCCCAAAGTTCAGCAAAACACAACATCGCAGGTCAGCTTTCTTTATTCCAGACGAATGCGGATGCTTTGGATGAGTCTGTGAACCGCAAGCTCCCGGATGTGAAGAACTTCCCTCCGGAGGAGCTTCTGGCTCAGGAGAAGGAAGTGTTGGGCGTCTACCTGACAGCACACCCGCTGGATGAGTATGCGGATATCATCAGCCGCACGGTCAGTGTCACATCAGCAGATCTGGCAGAGGTGCTGGCCAACGAAGAGGAAGGGTACTCCGGAAGAATTGAAGACGGTATGAAGGCCGTCATGGCCGGTATTATAACAGGTAAGAAAAACCTGATTACGAAGAACGGAAAGATGATGTCCTTTGTTGATCTGGAGGATATGTACGGAGCTGTTGAGGTTGTCGTCTTCCCGAATGTCTATGAACTCTGCAGTTCACTCATTGATGAAGATAAGATCATCAAGGTCAGCGGAAGAATCAACTTCAAGGAGGGTGAAGTACCGAAACTGTTAGCGGACAGCATCGCAGATATCCGGGAGCAGGAACCTCCGACACGGTCTCAGACCGAAGAACGACGGCCGGTACCGTCTCCAATTGAAGAACGACGGCCGGCACAGATTCAGAATGCTGTGGTCAAAGAACCGGAGGGGCTGGTGAAAATCAGACTGCCGGAAGGAGACGGCATTCACAATATAGACGGACAGAACAAGAGAAACCTGGAAGCAATCAGCGAGATTATGAAGCGGCATCCGGGAAACTATCAGGCGATCATCTACTATCCGCAGGGCGGAAGCAGAAGGACGAGCCCGGACCTTTGGGTAACGCCTGATGAAGATTTTGCAAAAGAAATCGAAACTATTGTAGGAGAGGGGAATTACAAATCGTGAAAAAAATTGGAATACTGACAAGCGGCGGAGATGCGCCGGGAATGAACGCAGCAATCAGAGCCGCAGTAAGATGCGGTATCGACAGAGGAATGGAAGTCTATGGCATTCAGAGAGGATATGAAGGTCTTTTGGATGGGGATATCAAAAGCATGGAGTGGCATTCTGTCGGAGATATTCTGCAGAGGGGCGGAACCATTCTCAGGACAGCGCGCAGCGAACGGTTTATGGATGACAAATGGGTCGAACACGCAGCCAAAATGCTCAACACCTTCGGAATAGAAGGATTGATCGTCGTCGGCGGAGATGGATCCTTCAGAGGCGGCATTGAACTATCCAAAAAAGGAGTTCCGGTTATGGGTGTTCCCGGAACCATAGACAACGATTTAGCATATACAGATTACACAATTGGGTTCGATACTGCGGTGAACACGATTCTCGGTCTGATTACGAACATCAGAGATACATCATCTTCTCATCAGAGGACAACTATCATTGAAGTAATGGGAAGACGGTGCGGCGATCTGGCGCTCTATTCAGGACTGGGCGGCGGTGCCGATGTCATCCTCGTTCCTGAGGTTGATATCGACATCAACGAAGTGTGTGTCAGGGTGCTGCAGGGGCAGTCAACAGGAAAGGCCCACAGTCTGATTGTCAAAGCAGAAGGTTTCAAAGTGGACACAGCGGAGCTTGCGAAGATTCTGGAAGAAATGACCGGAAGAGAGGCGCGTGCCGTCGTTCCGGGATATATTCAGAGAGGCGGCGGACCTTCACAGGCGGATAGAACTCTGGCAACACTGACGGCTGCAAAGGCAGTCGAGCTGCTGTATGACGATTCTGACAGCAAGGCGATCGGCGTTTCAAATGGAAAGATCATAGCAATGGATCTCGAGGAGTCCCTGAATGTAAAGGCGGACTTCAAAAGAGACCTGTATGACATCGCCAATTTGCTGGGCAAAGGAAAATAATTATGATAAAATATCCCTTACTTAAGTAAGAGGAAACGATTATGATACAGAAACTAAACCGTATATTGAGAACACTCTTCATCATCTGCGGAGCATTGTTCCTGATTCTGGACCTGCTTCCGAAAAAGATCGTGCAAAGCAACAAAGAAGGCTTTGACAACGAAGAGTTTGACGATATCTGGTAATCACAGAATAGAGGAGTTATTGAATGAGAGTAATTACGTTAGCCGGCGGCTTTCTTATGGTTGCCACCGGTGCTTTCTGCTTTATAAATCCGGGACAGACTTTTATGACAATGGCATTTGTCATCGGTAGTGTCATGGTTATCAACGGGGTGATCCATGCTTTAGGATTCCTCCTTGCGAGAGGTAGTTTCGGGATAGGAGACAACAACGGGTGGATTCTGATCGACGCGATTTTGACGTTGCTTTTGGGTATTCTGATACTCTGCAATCAGCTGACCGTCGATATGGCGATCCCGATGATTTTCGGAATGTGGGTTCTCGTTTCCGGCCTGCTCCGTTTCGAGGCGGCGACCAGAATCAACAGACAGAAGAAGCCGGGCAACTTCAAGGCGGCTTTTATCACGGGTATCATTACGATTCTGATTGGTCTGTTCGGATTCATCAATCCGTTCGTCACATACGTATCGGTCATCATACTGCTTGGGATCTTCCTTGTCATGCAGGGAATCAATTCCATTGAGCTGGGCATCAACATGCCGCATAAAGCCAAGGAAGACGCTGTCGTATTCACGCCGTCCCGCACACCGGTCAAAATCGACGATGCCGATGAGACCGATGAAGCTGTTGCAGAGAGAATCCAGGCTCAGAAAGAATTTGAGCAGAAAAAGGAATTCACCATGGCATTGGGAGAAGGCAATTTCGGCCTGACGAAAGAGGAAGTGGAGAAAGCGGTACAGGAGCTTAAGAAAGAATGATCAGGAGCTTGAAACAGCATGATGGAATATGATCTTGTCATTGCAGGAGGCGGCGCAGCAGGACTGGCTGCAGCTGCTTCTTTTATTGAAGAACAGAAAAAAAGGAGAATCAGTGAGCCGGTCAGCATCTGCATCCTGGAGAAAAACGATCATCCGGGACGCAAAATCAACGCAACAGGCGGCGGCAGATGCAATCTCACCAATCAGGCATGTCCCGGCAAAGAGGAAACATTAGCGTTCTTCCAGAGCATTGGTATCGAGACGTGGCAGGACAGTGAAGGAAGGTACTATCCTTATACCAACAAAGCTTCTGATGTGTCAAAAGCGCTGATCGATGCTGTCAGCGGATCTGCTGATATCAAGTGTGGCTTTACTGTCAAGGTCATCTCCAGAATACAGCCTGACGATGGCAGCGAAGGATGCTTTATGATCACTGGGATGCAGGAATCTGCCATGGAAATGGTGTTTGCGGATAAAGTCCTGATTGCGATGGGCGGCAAGGCAGGTCCGCAGTTCGGAACGACAGGGGATGGTTATACCATCGCCAGAACACTGGGGCATACCGTCACCCGCGTGTTCCCGATTCTCACAGGCATAGAGTGTCAGGCAGAGGGTGTTGATTTTGCATCCCTGAAGGGAGTCAGAGCGAAGGGCACTGTGATTCTCACTAAAGACGGAGCACCGATTGTACGCGACACAGGGGAAATTCAGTTTACGGAGGACGGTATTTCCGGAATCTGTGTATTCAATCTTACACCCCACATTAAAGCAGATAAGCACGAGCGGTTTGAAGACGCTCTGAGACGTTTCAAAATCGTGGTTGACCTGGCGCCGGATTTCACGGAGGAGCAGCTTGCCTCCCGGGAAAGTGCCTTCGGCATACTGACAGAGAAGCTGGCAGCGATATTCGACCGGGCAGGTGCTGACAATGCAGCAGGGGACGCTGATATTGCCCGCATCAAGCACTGGGAACTTGAAATAAGAGGCATCAAAGGATGGCGTGACGCCCAGGCTACGTTCGGCGGCGTTGCGCTGGATGAAATAAACATGGATACCATGGAATCCCGGCTGGTTCCGGGACTCTACTTCGCAGGTGAGATCATCGACGCTCAGGGACCGTGCGGCGGTTTCAACCTGCAGAATGCATGGGAAACCGGCATCAAAGCAGCGAGAGGAATCATAGACGGTGAGATATAGACTCAGCCAACTAAAAATCGATCCGCGGAGCACGGTCGGAAAAGATCTGGAGAAGCTGCTCGAGGCAGCCGTGCGCAAAGAAATAGGGCGGAGCACGAATCGGAAAGAGGCGCGCAGCGTCAAAATCGATGCACTTGAAATTATCCGGGAATCTATTGATGCGCGCAAAAAACCAGACGTGAAACTTGTCTATACCGTTGACTTTGATTGCAATGAGCAGCTGCCATTTGACGAAGCAAAGCGTGAGCAGTATGCAGTTCCATCACTTGGAGAGAAGTGGACGACAGCCGATGGACAGCAGGAGGATTCGGAACGGCCTGTGGTTGTCGGATTCGGTCCATGCGGCATGTTCGCTGCGCTCGTTTTAGCGGAGGCGGGACTGAAACCAATCGTCATTGAGCGGGGCAAATGCGTGGAGGAACGTGTTGCTGACGTTGAACAGTTTTGGACGAAGTGTGAAGCACCCGATCCGGAATCGAACGTCCAGTTTGGAGAAGGCGGCGCAGGAACCTTTTCGGACGGAAAACTGACCACCGGCATCAAGGACATCCGCATCAGGAAGGTATTGGAGGAACTGGTGGAGTCAGGAGCGAATCCGGCCATTCTGTATCAGCACAGGCCCCATATTGGAACAGATAAACTGAGAGAAATCGTTCCTGCTATCAGGAGAAAGATAGAACGTCTTGGCGGAGAAGTCAGATTCTGCACAAAGTTTGAAGATTTTGAATTTGATGAAAAACGGATCAGGCGTATAAAAGTGGTTGGCCATGGGAATTCAGCCAGCCATGCAGATTGTGCAGATGTTCATATTGATTTCATTGCGACCAGCTGCGTCATACTGGCAATCGGTCACAGCGCCAGGGATACGTTTCAGATGCTGCATGAACATGGCTTTCAAATGGAACAGAAGCCATTCTCCATCGGTGTCAGAATCGAGCATCCTCAGGAACTGATCAATGCAAACCAGTATGGTGATCCGGAACTGGCGAAGATACTGGGACCGGCGGATTACAAGCTGAGCTACCGCTGCAAAGGGAGCGAAGACTGTGTGGACGCTGTAGGCCGCGGTGTGTATACCTTCTGCATGTGTCCGGGCGGGCAGGTCATCAACGCATCGACAGAAGCGGACACCTCGGTGACGAATGGTATGAGCGTCAGCAACAGAGACAGCGGAATTGCCAACAGCGGTCTGTTGGTGGACGTCAGAACGGAGGATTTTGCCGATGATCATCCTTTGTCCGGCATAGAGTTCCAAAGAAAGTATGAGAGACTGGCATGGGAGAACAGAACAGAAGGCGGTATGGCACGGTCGACCTACGGTCAGTTCCGGCGTGGCACAGGCAAAAGCCTATCAGGTGCACTTAACGAGAATCCGGTCAGGAAGAGCCTTCCTGCCTTTGCATCAGAGGCCATTATGGAGGCGATGCCGGTATTTGGTCGAAGGATAAAGGGATTTGACAGAGATGATGCGAAGCTTACAGCGGTCGAGTCGAGAAGTTCTTCGCCGGTACGCGTATTGAGAGATGAGAATATGCAGGCCATCGGTTTCAAGGGCATCATTCCGGCAGGAGAGGGTCCCGGATATGCAGGAGGCATCATGTCTGCGGCGGTAGATGGCATCAAGGCGGCAGAAAAGATCATTATTGGTCTTCCGCAGAGATAATTGTCTGATAAGTGTGGAAAACAAGAGCGAAGATTCGTATAATAATGATATGGAAAGAAAAATAGATTTAAGCATGGAAAGAGCAGCAATCGAAACCATCCCTCTGGATGACAGTGTAGACAGACGGGAACTTTTTGGCGGGATGGATCAGAATCTTCGGAACATCGAAGATCTGCTCGGCGTTACAATTATACAGCGCAGTGACGGTCTGCTCATCAAAGACGGGCAGGGCGGAGCAGATGGTGCACCGGCAGGGCATGAAGCTGCCGAAAGAGTGCACCGGGCAGCTGCGATATTGAAGGAAATGGTTGAAACAGTAAGAAAAGGAGAAGTATTGGATCAGCAGAAAGCAGGGTATATCACAGATCTGGCAGAGAGCGGCATCTCTTACAGCAGACAGGCAGAGACCAGCCATCTGGATAAAGAAATCATCTGTTTCACACATGATGGCAAACCGCTCAGACCGAAGACGATAGGACAGAAAGAATACGTTAAGACCATCAGAAACAAGGATATTGTATTCGGCATTGGACCGGCAGGAACAGGCAAAACCTATATTGCCGTAGCAATGGCGGTACAAGCGTTCAAGAATAAAGATGTGCAGAAAATCATACTGGCCAGACCTGCAGTGGAAGCAGGGGAGAGACTGGGATTTTTGCCTGGAGATCTTCAAGAAAAGGTCGATCCGTATCTCAGGCCGCTGTATGATGCGCTTTATGATGTGCTGGGCAGAGAGAGTGCGCTCAGACTGAAGGAAAAAGAGATCATCGAGGTTGTTCCGCTGGCATACATGAGAGGAAGAACACTGGACAATTCCTTTATCATTTTGGATGAAGCCCAGAATACGACACCGGAACAGATGAAGATGTTCCTGACCAGAATGGGATTCGGGTCAAAGGTGGTCGTGACTGGAGATATCACCCAGATCGACCTTCCGCGAGGAAAGAAATCAGGACTCATTGAAGCACGTAAGGTTCTGAGAGACGTTGAGGATATCGGATTCTGTTATCTGAAGGAAGTGGACGTCGTGAGACATCAGCTTGTCAAGAAGGTCATCAGCGCATATGACAAGTATTACAGAGCTCATCCGCCTGTTGAAGAAGAGGAGAAGTAATGGAAATCATAGTGAACAACGAGGATGCAGTGAATGAACAGATGATGGATAAACTGAGAGAGGCAGCTTCCGCATGCGTTGGAATGGATGTGGAAATAAGCCTTTCTTTTGTTTCTCTCGATGAGATTCATGAGCTTAACCGTGATTACAGGGGAGTGGACAGACCGACGGATGTGCTGTCTTTTCCGATGTTCGAGAGCATCGAAGAACTGGAGGATGCCTGTGCGAACATGGACGAAGAGGGACAGAATGTACCGCTCGGCGATGTTGTTATCTGTATGGACAAAGTGATTGAACAGGCAGAGCAGTTCGGACACTCCAGCGAAAGGGAAACAGTCTATCTTTTTACCCACAGCATACTGCATCTGCTTGGATATGATCATGAGACAGAAGAGGACAAAAGAGAGATGAGACAGAGGGAAGAAGAGATTATGGAAGAGCTGGGTCTTGGGAGAGAAGAGACACAGAGCAGCAGAGAGGAGACAGAGATACAGTGAAATCAGGATTCGTCGGAATAATCGGAAGACCCAATGTAGGCAAATCTACTTTGCTCAACGCAATTCTGGGCGAGAAGATTGCCATTACCACTGAAAAACCGCAGACGACAAGAAACATCATCCGCGGCATCTACACCCATTATGCGGAAGAAGAAGGTGAAGATGATGTACAGATCGTCTTTATTGATACGCCGGGCATTCACAAGCCGCGCAACAAGTTGGGCGAGTACATGACGGAATCGGCCATTGCAACCTTCGGAGAAGTCGATGCAATTATATTTATTGTCGATGACGCCTTGAGCAAAGGCCCCGGCGACAAGTTCATTTTCCAGCTTCTGAAGGAAACGGATACGCCGAAGATACTGGTCATCAACAAAATCGACAGAATCGGGCCGGATGCTTTTGCAGAGATCTACAGAGAGTATGACGAGACAGGAGTCTTCGATACGATTCTCGG
>SVCS01000121.1 GCA_015058205.1 Clostridiales bacterium | reverse complement strand
GGAAGCCACTGCCTGCACAAGGCCCACGCCTATGCCGAAGATCCCGCGAAAGACCAGGATGACCGGCAGGGAAGTCAAACAGACCGGAACAACGCCTCCGACCAGGAAGATCACCATCCCGATGACCCCCAGCGTTTTCTTAGGCATGTTCCCCATCAGCTTTCCGGAAAGAAGCGTTGTCGGCAGGACCGCCAAACACGGAATAGAGATGATGCTCTGGATCATCGACTGGGATGCAGAAGAAAACTGCGCCCCGATTACCGTCAGGGATCCGGACACGCCGACGATTCCCATCATGAGGACTGCCATTGCGTAGATTCCGATTTTGATTTTTGTTTTGCTATAATTTACGCTCATGAACTGCTCCTTTTTTATGCAAACGCCGACTGCCAGCCCCGGCAGTCGGCGTCAGTTTGGAGATATTATAAATGTCAATATATTCTGCGTTTATCCTTCATGGTCGTAGTCTTCATTTCCAACCGCTACCTTGACGTGGATGAAGATGAACATCAGGCCGCCAATCAGAGCTACGATTGCGAAGAATGTGTACGGTACTGTATACCCGGCGGTGAATCCACGCAGGATTGCCAGGATGATGAAGGAACAGGATCTGACGATACCTACGATGGTGTTAACGCATGCATAGCAGGTCGGAAAGTCCTTCCGTCCGAAAGCCAGTGCTGTCATCGATGGCGGGAAGTTACCATTGCCGCCGATTCCAGCGCCCAGCATCACGATGCCGATCCACATAATGAAGGTGTTCGGCGCCAGCAACAGCAGGATGCCGATGCAATACCAGATGCCGAAAATGGTTGACGTTTTCTTGGTGCCGATTTTCTGGTCTATGGTTCCCCACATAACAGATCCGGCCATACCGATTACCGCTGCGATGGTGACCGTGTTCAGCGCAGTCTGGAGTTCCCATCCTCTGGTTTCCATGAAGAAACCGACAAGCTGTGACATGATACCGACAGTGGCCATCCCGAAGAAGCCGTAAGCGATACCGAAGAGCCATACGTACTTGTTCTTCAGGGCTTGCTTATATCCTGCAGGCCTTTCATCTTTCGTCCGTTCCTCTTCTGCCTCGATCAGCTTCGCAACTTCCGGGTCATTATCCGGGAAGCATCCGGCGTCTTCCGGCTTTCCCTTGACGAAAATCGCCGTCAGAAGCGCAACAAACAGAATGACACATCCCATTATGGTGATTGCTCCTGAAATACCCCAGTGTCCTGAGAGCTGATTGAGGATCTGGCTGATCAAAGCGCTTGCCAGGTTCATGCCGATGGTGGCGACGCCCATGACAACACCTTTTTTCGTCGGGAACCAGTTCGTTGTGATTGCCATGCCGACGTTGATCGCGAAGGCGTTAATCAGTGTGACCATCAGTACCAAAGCGATGAAATAGAGTGGTATTGTTGCTGCATTTCCATAGAAGATCGTTGCCAGACCCGCAGCCACCATGGTGATGAGCATGGTCTTCTTGGCGCCGACCTTGATGATGAATCCGCCCCACAGAGCGCACAGAATCAGTGCGATGATGGATGCAGGAGTTGAAAATGATAGAATCGTATTCGGATCCCAGCCTCTGAAAGCTGCGATTCCCGGCACGATGATGTTCAGTCCGTCAACGGTCATGCCTGTCATGAAGAACAGCCAGACGATCTGGAATCCGACGACCGACCAGCCTCTCGGGCCGAAGTTGTACATTCCTGTTTTCTTTGTAGTCTGCATAATGACACCTTTCCTTTCTGTCATTTATTTGACTTGCTTTTGCGTAAGCTTTTTCTTAGTCCATCTTCGGCAGAGGACTTGCGATGACCAGCATGGTCGTAATGTAGTTGGTCTTGTTCAGGATCTGCTTTCCCTCGCCTGCCGCGAAGTGCATGGAATCATACTTTCCGAGAACTTCGATCACATTGTCATCCTTGTCCAGTACGGTGAGTTCGCCGTCCAGGATGAAATAGACCAGTTCTACCGGCGGTTCAACGTATGCTGTTCCGCCGCCCGGCAGGAAGTGGGACATTCCCAGCGAAAAAGCCTGACAGTCATTGGCCGGTCCGTGCAGACGGATGGCTCTCATGTCAAAATGTCCAGGTGCGTTATATGCTTCAGACTTGTTTACTTCTACTTTATTCATGATTGGTTCTCCTTTCAACTAATTGTTGACTTTCTCTTCAGATTTTTCTGTTAACGTTTGCAAAACACTTGATCTCATCTCTTGATTTCATTGTAAATACCAGTAAAAAAGAAAGGAAATTCCGTTGCCGTTTCTGGTTATGCCCATTTGGAATAGCAGAAGATAAAACCATTGATTTCAATACTTTGAATTGCTAAAATATTGTTACAATACTGATGAGTGCTTTGCTTGAAAGGAGCCGTTTCATGGATATCAATAGAATCAGGGAGTTCCTGGTGCTCTCGGAGCATCTCAACTACAGCAAGGCGGCGAATCTTCTCTATATTACCCAGCCCGTGCTCAGCCGTCACATTCATGACCTGGAGGAAACCCTTGGGGGACAGTTATTCCTGCGGGACACTCACAGCGTCCACCTTACGGAATTCGGGCAGCTGTGCGCCGCGCAGTTGCAGGAGGTAGTCAGCACTTTTGACAATGCGCTGATCAATATCAGGAACGCCGCGGACACCTCAAGCGATACTCTGACCATCGGTTTTCTGGAATACGCGGTTCGTCCGTTCCTTTATCAGTTCGCCGAGTGGTTCCAAACTGCACACCCAAACATTGAGATTGATTATGACTCCGGCAATCTAGATGATCTGACTGACTCTGTTCTGGAAGACCGGATGGACCTTGCCTTCGTAACACACGTTGGCTCCGATTCATCTATCAGTAAGGATCTGGACAGCGATGTTGTCTATGAAGACAGCCTCTTTGCTGTGGTTTCCCCACGGCATGACATCAGCACCCTGGAGTCCATCACGCTGCAGGAGTTATCTACCTATCCGCTGATCAATTATTCCAAGACAAATAATCCTTACACCGCTAATTTCCATAAGGGTCTGTTTGAGAAGAAGGGCCTCCATATGCAGGTTGCCAAAGAAGTGACAAGTTTCGAGTCCGGAATGTTTTACGCAAAGTCAGGAATCGGCGTTTTTCTGATCCCTCAGCACTTGAGCTTCATTGCGGAAGATCTGAT
>SVCS01000048.1:5511-12046 GCA_015058205.1 Clostridiales bacterium | reverse complement strand
AAAAGAGGTATAATTATTTGCACTATATGTAAAAAACCGAGGAGGAAACATATTAATGAAATCAACATTTATTTCAAAGGAAAAAAACGAAGTCAAATTCAAGATGGAATTCACAGCAGAGGAGTTCGAAGACGCTATCGTTAAGGTCTACCAGAAGCAGAAAGACAACTTCCAGATAGACGGATTCAGAAAGGGCAAAGCCCCTAGAAGCCTCATCGAGAAGAGATACGGCGAGACCATCTTCTTTGACGATGCCATCAACAATCTGTTCTCACTGAATTACCCGCTGGCAATGGATGAGCTCGATCTGAACGTCATCGATTATCCGAAGACAGAGATGAGTCAGACAAAGAAGGGCGAGGGGTTCGACATTACAGTAACGGTTGAAGTATATCCGGAATTCGAAGTGAAGGATTACAAAGGCGTTGAGATAGAAAGAGTTCCTGCTGAAGTTTCCGATGAAGACGTAGACAAGGAAATCGCCAACATGGCTGACAGAAACTCCCGTATGGTCGAAGTAGACAGACCTGCACAGGATGGAGACACGGTTCTGATCGATTACGCAGGATTCGTCGGCGACGATCAGTTCGAAGGAGGAACAGCTGAGAGATATCCGCTGAAGCTGGGTTCCGGTACATTCATTCCTGGATTTGAAGAGCAGCTCATCGGAGCATCCAAGGACGATGACGTAGAAGTCAAGGTTACATTCCCTGAGGAATATCACTCCGAAGAACTGGCAGGCAAGGAAGCAATCTTCAAGTGCAAGGTTCATGAAATCAAGGAAAAGGAAGTTCCGGCGATCGATGATGACTTCGTCAAGGATGTCAGCGAATTCGATACTCTGGATGAGCTGAAGGCAAGCAAGAAGGAAGAACTCCAGAAGGCAGCAGAAGCAAGAGCAGAGGATCAGATGAAGAACAGCGTCATCGAGAAGATCTTCGAAGCAAATGATATCGACGTTCCAAACGCAATGGTCGAAGAAGAAATCAACAGCTCACTGCAGCAGTTTGACCAGCAGCTGAGAGTGCAGGGTATGGATCTCAATACTTACATCCAGTACATGGGCGAGGATATGGAATCATTCAGAGAGAATATCAGAGAAGATGCGTTCAAGAAGACGAAGACCAGAATGCTCGTTGCTAAGATCGTTGATCAGGAAGAATTCGAAGTCAGCGAAGATGAGATCAAGGAATATCTGGAAGATATGGCGAAGCAGTACGGCATGGAAGTCGACAAGCTCGTGGAAGCAATTGGACCTCAGAACATCGAGACCGTCAGTGGCGATCTGAAGATGAGAAAGGCAATTGACTTCGTATATGATAATGCTGTCATCAAATAAGATAACGGCAAAGGAAGGATAAGAAGATGATTCCATATGTAATAGAACAGTCTGGCGGAGTTGAGAGACAGTATGATATTTACTCAAGACTTCTCAAGGACAGGATTATTTTCATAGGAGAGGAAATAGACGACCACGTAGCAAGTGTGGTAGTCGCTCAGCTTCTGTTCCTGGAAGCAGAAGATCCGGACAAGGATATCAATATTTACATAAACAGCCCCGGCGGCAGCGTGACCGCCGGTATGGCTATTTATGATACGATTCAGTACATCAAACCTGAGGTATCCACCATCTGCGTCGGATTGGCAGCAAGCATGGGAGCATTCCTGCTTTCCGCAGGAACCAAGGGCAAGCGTTATAGCCTTCCAAATGCAGAGATTATGATCCATCAGCCATTGGGCGGCGTCAGAGGTCAGGCAGAGGATATCAAGATCCATGCAGAATGGATCATACGCACCAGAGAGAAACTGAACAGAATTCTGAGCGAGAACACCGGTCAGCCTCTTGAAAAGGTGGCAGCTGATACGGATAGAGACAATTTCATGTCTGCGGATGAAGCGATGGAATACGGAATCATCGACAAGGTCATTACCGACAGATAAAAGGGGAAGTGAAGGGAGAGAATGGCGAAGTACGACAAAAACAACGAACTCAGGTGTTCGTTCTGCGGGAAACCTCAGAGTCAGGTCAGAAAGCTCATCAATGGAAACGGGCTTTACATCTGCGATGAGTGCGTAGAACTGTGCAATGAGATATTAAGAGAAGAAGCCGCATCAAGAAGAGACGATAGCATTGACGGAGAACCTGTCTACATTCCGAAACCGAAGGAAATAGACGAGGTTCTCTCTCAGTACGTAATCGGTCAGGAGGATGCGAAAAAGACACTTGCAGTGGCGGTTTACAACCACTACAAGCGTATCCTGAGCCAGACGGATGATCAGAACGATGTGGAAATCCAGAAGAGTAATATTGCGATGGTGGGGCCTACAGGATGCGGCAAGACACTTTTGGCGCAGACCTTGGCCAGAATTCTTGATGTACCCTTTGCAATTGCTGATGCAACTACTGTTACGGAAGCAGGCTACGTAGGAGAAGATGTGGAGAATATTCTCCTCAGACTCATACAGGCTGCTGATTTTGATGTTGAGAAAGCGCAGAAGGGCATCATCTACATCGATGAGATCGATAAAATCGCCCGCAAGTCCGAAAATCCGTCCATCACCCGTGATGTCAGCGGAGAAGGTGTACAGCAGGCTCTGCTCAAGATCATAGAAGGAACCGTTGCAGATGTGCCGCCGCAGGGTGGTCGTAAGCATCCGCATCAGGAATTCATTCAGTTCGATACGACGAATGTTCTGTTTATATGCGGCGGTGCTTTTGATGGACTGGAAAAAGTCGTCCAGAAGCGTATCGGTGAGAAAGTCATCGGATTCAATTCCGATGTCAGCAGCAATAAACTCGAAAAAGAAGAAATCCTGAAACACGCGGCACCGGAAGACCTGATGAAGTATGGCCTGATACCGGAGATCGTAGGAAGACTTCCTGTACTTGTAACACTGGAAGATCTTTCGAAAGAAGCACTGATGGATATCCTCACAAAGCCGAAGAACTCCCTTGTGAAGCAGTACGAAAGACTGCTTGCTTTTGACGGTGTAGAACTGGAAGTGACGGATGAAGCCATCGGAGCGATTGCAGACATGGCACTGGAGAGGAAGACAGGCGCCAGAGGTCTGCGTGGAATCATGGAGAAACTGATGAACAATGTTATGTATGAGCTTCCATCAAGAAAAGACGTCAGGAAGTGCATCATAACAAAAGATACCGTCGAAAAGGGAGAGGATCCTCAGCTGATACTGGAGGAGCCGCTGCTGGAAGAGCAGCCGCCGGAAGAAGAGGAGCGCGAGGAAGAATAGATACTGACAGAAACAGATCATAAAAGGGGAACAGTAAATGGAAGAAAACAGAAAAAACATAAATCCGTCTGATGCAGAATTTATGGAACTGCCGATGATACCGCTCAGAGGTCTCTCGGTTTTTCCTAACATGGTTCTGCATTTTGACATTGGCAGGGAAAAATCAATCAACGCTCTTGAAAAGGCGATGGTGAACAACCAGTATATTTTCCTTGCATCACAGAAAGACGAAAATACAGATTTGCCGACGCCCGATGATTTCTATCACATCGGAACGATCGGGAAAATCAAGCAGATGCTGAAACTGCCGGGAGATTCGATCAGAGTACTGGTAGAAGGTCTGCACAGGGGAGAAATCGAAGAAGTTCTCTTCGAAGTTCCTTACTTCAAGTGCCGCATCAGGCGCATTGATGACAATGAGGAAGAGCCTGACTCTGAGGCAGAAGCACTCATGAGAACCGTGCTTGGCAGCTTTGATGAGTACATCAACATCGATCAGAATCTGGCACCTGAAGTTTTTGCATCTGTCGTTACGATAGAATCTCCGGGAAGAATGGCGGATATGATCGCATCTCATCTCGAGATCAAAATCGAAGACAAGCAGACGGTGCTGGAGACGCTTGATCCGAAGGAGAGACTGAGAAAGCTCAATGATATCCTCCGCAAGGAGATTGAGATTCTGACAATTGAGCAGGATATTTCCACAAAAGTCAAGAGCCAGATCAACCAGAACCAGCGTGAGTATTATCTGCGGGAACAGCTCAGAGCCATTCAGGAGGAACTGGGCGGCGTGGAAGAGCTGGAAGATGAGATTGCAGATTTCAGGGCAAAGCTTGAAGAACTGAATCTGGATGAGAAAATCACGGCAAAAATTGAGAAGGAGATCAGCAGATTCTCCAAAATGCAGCCGTCTTCCGCAGAAGCTACCGTCAGCAGAACATACATAGAGACGATACTGGAACTGCCTTGGAACACCACAAGCGAGGATAACATCGATCTGGTCAAGGCGGAACGCATTCTCAATGAGGACCACTACGGACTGGATAAGGTCAAGGAAAGAGTCCTTGAGTATCTGGCTGTCATCAGACTTTCAGAGAGCCTGAAGGGACCGATTCTCTGTCTCGTAGGCCCTCCGGGAACGGGCAAGACGTCCATCGCCAAATCAGTGGCGAGATCCATCGGCAGAGAGTTCGTCAGGATGTCTCTGGGCGGCGTGCGTGATGAAGCAGAAATCAGAGGGCACAGAAGAACATACATCGGGGCGATTCCTGGAAGAATTATCAATTCCATCAAAGAGTGCGGAACAAAGAACCCGGTATTCCTCTTTGATGAAGTGGATAAGATTGGAGCTGATTACAAGGGCGATCCAGCATCCGCTCTTCTTGAGGTACTCGATCCTGAACAGAACAAAGACTTTACGGACCACTTCCTGGAAGTGCCGTTCGATCTCTCCAAGGTTATGTTCATCACAACGGCCAACACAACAGAAACGATTCCAAGACCTTTGCTTGACAGAATGGAAGTCATCGAAGTCAGCGGTTACACCGAAGAAGAGAAACTCAAGATCGCGCAGAAGTATCTGGTACCAAAGCAGATCAAGGAGAACGGGCTTACCAAGGACAATATCGCTTTTACGAAAACGGGTATCAAGACGATTATCAATTACTATACGAGAGAGTCCGGTGTCCGTAATCTGGAACGTGAAATCGGCACGCTCTGCAGAAGGGTTGCCCGTCAGTATGTAACAGGAAACAAGGAGAAAGTCAGCCTGAACGCTTCCAAAGTGGAGGAACTGCTTGGTAAGAAGAAGTACCACTTCGATATCATCAGAAACAAAAAGGAAGTCGGCGTGAGCACAGGTCTGGCGTGGACCATCGTCGGCGGAGTCACACTCTTTATCGAGACAACAGCTGTTCCTGGAACAGGCAAGATTGTTCTGACAGGACAGCTTGGCGACGTGATGCAGGAGTCTGCAAAGACAGGCATCAGTTACATCAGATCCGTTGCGGACAAGCTCGGTATCGATGAAGATTTCTACAAAGACAAGGATCTGCATCTGCATATTCCTGAAGGCGCGACACCGAAAGACGGTCCTTCCGCAGGCGTCACCATGTGCGTATCCCTCATCTCAACGCTGACGGGGATTCCTGTCAGAAAAGATGTGGCTATGACAGGCGAAATCACATTGCGCGGCAAAGTGCTTCCTGTAGGCGGCATTAGAGAGAAGGTCATGGCTGCTCACAGAGCAGGCATCAGGAAGGTGCTGCTCCCGAAGGACAATGAACCGGATATCGCAGACATACCGGAGACAGTCAGAAACGAAATGGAATTCGTGCTCCTGAATAGTGTGAACGACGCACTGAAGGAAGTACTGGTTCGCTGAGGACAAACATGAAAATAAAGAAATCGGACATTGAGGCGGTTGCCGTAAAGCCGTCTCAGTATCCGCCTGAAAACCTGAAAGAGATTGCCTTTGCAGGCAGATCAAATGTAGGCAAGTCTTCGCTGCTGAATCTTCTCACAGGACGGAAGAAACTAGCGAGGGTAAGCGGAAGCCCGGGCAAAACGAGAACAATTAATTTCTATCTGATCAACGATGCGTTCAGAATCGTTGATTTGCCGGGTTACGGATACGCGAAAGTGTCTAAATCTGTTTCCCAGGACTGGGGCGAAATGATGGAGAAGTATCTGAGCAGCAGACAGAATCTTTTGAAGGTGATTCAGCTTGTGGATATCAGACATGAACCGTCGAAACAGGACGTTGAGATGTATGAGTATCTGAGATATTACGGGCTGGATGGAATCGTCGTTGCAACGAAGGCGGATAAGGTTTCCAGAAACCAAATACCAAAACAACTGAAACAGATCAGACAGACATTAAAACTTGGGAAAGAAGATATTGTAATTCCCGTATCTGCACTGAAGCGTACGGGATATGAGGAACTTCTCGATGTAATCGAGGAGCTGCTGGGGGAATAGCAATGCAGTTTTGGAGTTTCAGAGTCATTTTAAGCAGACTCAAAGCCATCCGCTTTATGATGGCTGATAAGACTGTGCCAAAAACCAAAAAGGCACTGATCATTGCAGGTATCGCTTATCTGTTCCTGCCTTTTGATCTGATACCGGCGATGGTCTTTCCGCTCAGTCTCATCGATGATGTAATCGTATGGTTGTTGATCATCTGGTATCTCAAAAAAGAACTGGATGTCTATTGGACAGGGGAGAAGAAATATGACCTGTCCAAAAAATACAGAAGCAAAGACATCGTTGACGATGTAGAGTT
>SVCS01000048.1:0-5411 GCA_015058205.1 Clostridiales bacterium | reverse complement strand
GCAGAAGCAAAGGCGGAGGAGAAAGACAATGAGTGACACGATCGGAACAGTACTGATTACAGAAGAGCAGATCCACGCGAGAGCGAAGGAAATCGGCAAGGAGATCGAGAGAGATTATGCAGGAAAAGAAATCATTCTGGTCGGGATTCTCCGTGGTGCAGTCCTTTGGATGGCTGATGTCATGAGAAACACCAACCTTGACATGACGATCGATTTCATGGCTGTAAGCAGCTACGGCGCTGCAACCAAATCATCCGGTATCGTTAAAATCAACAAGGACCTTGAAAGCGACATCGAGGGCAAGGACATCATCATCGTTGAAGATATCGTTGATTCAGGCGTGACGCTGCATTATCTGGAAGGTTATCTGATGAGCAGAGGCGCAGCATCTGTGAAACTCTGTTCACTGCTCGACAAGCCGGAAGGCAGACGTGTGGATATCAAAGCAGACTATGTAGGATTTACTGTTGACGATAGATTTATCGTTGGTTACGGCCTGGATTACGATCAGAAATACAGGAACCTGCCGTATATCACCTGGCTCGAGTCAGAATAAAAGAGTCAGAAACGGAGTAACGAATCTGAAATTATGAGAGAAAGAATCAGAGGACTTTGGAAAGTCCTCTTTGGGCGTACAACGATATTCGTTTTCCTCATACTGATACAGCTTACTGTTATCATTGGAGGAATCGGACTCCTTGGCATGAAGGAAATCCTCATTGCCAACTATGCAGTTGGTGTGCTCGCGATCATTGTTCTCATCTATCTGATCAACAACAGACTGAATTCCAGTTTCAAGTTGATGTGGATCATACTGATTGTAGCAACACCGCTGATTGGTGTGCCTTTTTTTCTTTATACAAGACTGCAGCCCGGCACCAGATTTATCGCCAGGAGAGTAGATGAGCAGATTAACGATCAAAGGCCATGGCTTTTGCCTGAGAATGATACTGTCGACAGATTGATCGTTGACTCGGGAAACGAGTACGGCCTGTTCAAATACATGTATGAGGAAGCGCACTATCCTGTATATGATGGATGCGGGCTGGAGTATTATCCCTTCGGTCAGAACAAGTTTGAGGCGCTGCTGCGGGAGCTCAGGAAAGCAGAACGGTTCATATTCCTCGAGTACTTCATTATCGGCAAAGGAGAAATGTGGGGTGAAGTACTGAAGATTCTGAGGCAGAAGGTCAAAGAGGGTGTTGAAGTCAGAGTTCTCTACGATGGAACCAATACAATGCTGCGCCTTCCGAAGAGTTATCCGAATGTTCTCAGAGCATGGGGGATCGACTGCAGAGTGTTCTCGCCGATGAAACCAGTGATCACGACCCACCAGAACTTCAGGGATCACAGGAAGATCGTGGTCATTGATGGCCATACTGCGTTCACCGGCGGTGTCAATCTGGCAGATGAGTACATTAACAGAGCGAACCGCTTCGGCGTGTGGAAGGATTCTGCAGTCATGGTGAAAGGTAAGGCTGTCAACAGCTTTACACTCATGTTTCTGCAGATGTGGAACATGAGAAGCACGGATCCCGAGTACTATAACAGATATATGTTCAAAGGTATGGAACACGATGAAAACGTCTCTTACGGCGGTTATGTGGTTCCATACGGCGACAATCCTCTGGATGATGAGGAAGTGGGAAAGAAGGTATACCTGGACATACTGAACAGAGCCAATAAGTATGTGCACATCATGACCCCATACCTCATATTGGACGAAGAGATGACGAACTCCCTCGTGTTTGCGGCGCAGAGGGGAATCGATGTTAAAATTATCATGCCGCACATACCGGATAAGAAGTATGCTTACGCCCTTGCCAGAACTCACTATGCGGAACTCATCAGGGGCGGCGTTAAGATTTATGAATACCTGCCGGGCTTTGTCCATGCGAAGAACTTCGTGAGCGACGATGAGAAAGCTGTTGTAGGTACGATCAATCTTGATTTCAGAAGTTTCTTCCTCCATTTTGAATGTGCTGCATACATTTGGGGCAATCCTGTAGTGGATGACGTCGAAGCAGATTTCGCGGAAACGCTGAAAGAATGCCAGAGGATGACGTTGAAACACTGCAAAGAACTGCCTTTATATATGAAGGTTTACGGACGGGCGCTGCGGCTGATCGCTCCGCTTATGTAGAAAGGAAAAGATGAGCAAAAAGTCACTGGTAACAAGTGCAGCGGTCCTGGCAATTGCCGGATTGATTGTTAAAATACTGGGAGCATTCTTCAGAATACCGCTCACAAACTGGATCGGCGCAGACGGCATGGCAAACTATGCGCCTGCCTACGCGATATATTCGGTGCTTCTTGTCATCTCTACAGCGGGTCTTCCTGTCGCCACATCAAAGATGGTTTCAGAAAGATACGCCGTAGGACAGTACAGAGAAGCTGAGAGAGTGTTCAAACTGTCGAGACTGCTTATGACAGCACTGGGCGTCATGGGCGGACTGATTGTTCTTTTTGGTGCGGGTCCGATCGCAGATCACTTCATTCATATTCCTGGTTCAGCCCTTGCAATGCAGGCGACGGCACCGGCGCTCATTCTGGTACCGATCATGTCAGCATACAGAGGCTATTTCCAGGGACAGCAGAATATGAATCCGACCGCTGTTTCACAGATCATGGAGCAGTTGTTCCGTGTGGGCGTGGGACTATCTCTCGGATATTATATGATTAACGGTACGCTCTTTGCGGAGCAGTATGACCCTGGCGCAAGAGGTGCGGCAGGAGGATGCTTCGGCGCTACAGCCGGGGCGGTTGCTGGTCTTATTACGGTTCTTTTGATTTATTCAGCAAACAAGAAAGCAATCAGGAGAAGAATCAGAAACGATCATACTACAGTCAGAGAGTCTTCAGGCCATATTCTTAAGACGATCACCATCATTGCTATTCCGATTACCATTGGTGCAGCTTTGCTGCCGCTTATGAATTCCATTGATGCGTCTGTTGTAAACTACAGACTGCTTCAGACAGGATGGGAAACGGAAACAGCAAAGGACCTCTACGGACAGCTCACGAGTATGGCAGATCCAATCATCGGATTCCCGCAGGTATTCATGCAGGCAATCATCGTTAGCATTGTACCGATGGTGTCTGCTGCGAAGAGAATCGGCGACAAAGAGAATCTGAACGATACCATAGCTCTTGGATTCCGTATGACGACATTGATTGCAATGCCTTGCGCCGCAGGCCTTCTTGTATTGGCACAGCCGGCGTTGCTTTTGCTCTATCCGCTGCAGGTTAAGAGCGCCGTCAATGCAACGCCATGTCTTCAGGTACTGGCGTTGGGATTCATTTTCCTCGCACTGGTGACGACGATGACAGGAATCCTGCAGGGATTGACGAAGCAGAACTGGCCGGTTATCAATCTAGCCATCGGCATCGCCATCAAAATCATCATCACCTGGATTCTCGTCGGAATCAACAGCATCAATATCGTCGGTGCAGCAATAGGAACGCTCTGCGCTTATTTCACTGCGGCAACCCTGGATTATCTGTGCGTCAGAAGATTTACCGGCGTGAAAATCCCGGTCAAGCAGACTGTTGTTAAACCTGCTTTATCGGCCATCGTAATGGCGGTGATCGTATTCGGCGCATACAAGCTGTTCATGTTCAGCGGTCACAACAGCATTGCTACGCTGGCCTCCATTATCGTCGGCGCGTGCATATACGGTGTGATGATTATTAAGACAAAAGCAATCACAAGAGAGGAGCTGATTTCCATTAAATTCGGCACGAAACTGGCTGGAATATGCGATAAGCTCAGACTGTGGTAAAACATGTGAAAAAACACATCTACAACTCTTGACAATGCTATAGAAAAATGGGAAAATCATTTCGCACGAAAAAAATAATGACATCCTGGGAATTGACTTTTTAGATCAAAAATAAGGAGGAATTGATGAATGAATAAAGCAGATCTGATTACTGCAGTAGCAGAGAAGACCGGCTCAAAGAAGAAGGATGCAGAGGCAGCTGTAAATGCCATGACAGCATGCATCGAGGAAGCTCTTAAAGTAGGAGAAAAAGTACAGATTATTGGATTCGGTACATTCGAAGTACGGCAGAGGAAATCCAGACAGGGTAGAAACCCTAGAAAGCCTGAAGAAATCATCGAAATCGCAGCAGCAAAAGCTCCTGTATTCAAGGCTGGAAAGGCACTGAAAGACGCTGTCAATAAATAAGCCTATACAGTGCGGGCAGCTGCGGCTGCCCGTTTTTTATTGAGATAAGGAACAGATCAGAGAGGACATCTGATCAAAGAGAGGATATGAGAATAGATAAGTTTCTGAAGAACAGCCGCATCATCAAGAGAAGGACAGTAGCAAAAGAAGCCTGCGAGCAGGGGAGAATCACCGTAAATGAAAAAATCGCCAAACCCGGAACGGAAGTCAAGGTCGGCGATATGATTCATATTGAGTTTGGCAACGGCTCCCTCACGGCAAGAGTGGAAGCCCTTACGGAATCCTGCCGCAAAGAAGATGCAGCAGGCATGTATACGGTGATTGAATAGTTAACCTACTGAAAGATCCTGCGGCTTACCGGCACATATACATACATATATATAAGAGGTATCGTGATCATCTGAACGACGAACAGGAAGATGCAGTTCGGTATTCTGCTGATCAGCATCGGCCAGTAAGGAGAGCCGTACATGACAGCCAGGCAAAGGGTAGTGCCGAACAGTTTGACGATGCCTGCGACAAAGAGGGAAACGATTGCAGTGACAGCAATTAGCTTTTTACCTTTGAGTTCTCTCTTGTAAAAGGCGAATCCGTAGGCAAGGCCGATGATTCCAGCGATTACGGTAAGACCCGGATTGATCGCGCCAAAAGGCATCAGCATGGCGCAGACAAGATCTCCTACCATATATGTGATTGCTGCACAGATTGGCCCGTACAAACATCCGATCAGTACGACAGGCAGGAAATCAAATCCGATATGGAGAACGTCGGTCGTGATTCCAAGAAACCGGCTGAAGATAAAGATAAGAGCAACCATCAGCGCCATTGTGACGAGCTGCAGGGTTCGCTCTTTTCCTTTGCTGCTTGTATTGTTGAGTGACTGCATAATAAAATCCTTTCTGTTCCAAGGTATAGCTTCCCGTTGTAACTACACCGGAATGAAAGGATCATTCTATATATACAGTGTAGTAGCGGACGCAATATTGCACCGCGGATCAAATCCTTCGTTCATGAGCAACATCCCATCTCATGACACTTGACGCGCAATATCTACTCTACGTGGGAAAATCATAGCATATCATAATAGGAAAAACAACTGAAAAACCACTGAAATACCGCCCTCAAAAAAACTTAAAAAAATTTGAAAAAAGTTGTTGACAAGGGGTTGCGGGTGAGGTAATATATAAAAGCTCGCGGTGAGCGGGCGGCGGCAAACGCCGT
>SVCS01000047.1:4726-12115 GCA_015058205.1 Clostridiales bacterium | reverse complement strand
TCCTTCATCGATATCCAGGACTACAAAGGCAGAATCCAGTGCCACGTCAAGAGAGATGTGCTCGGCACAGACGAATACAAGTGGTTCAAGGCTTCAGACATCGGCGACATCTTCGGAATCGTCGGCAATGTGTTCATGACGAACAGAGGAGAAATCACCGTAGAAGTAACTAAGATGGTTCTGCTTTCCAAGTCCCTGCAGGTGCTTCCTGACAAGTGGAGCGGACTGAAGGATATGGACATCAGATACAGACAGCGTTACGTCGATTTGATCGTCAATCCTGAAGTCAAAGAAAGCTTTATCAAGAGAGCCGCTATTATTAAGGAAATCAAGAGAACCATGGAAGAAGACTTCGGTTACCTCGAAGTCGACACTCCGATTCTGACAACCATTGCAGGCGGCGCGAATGCAAGACCATTCAACACATTCCACAACACGCTGCATCTGCCGATGAAGCTGAGAATCGCCAACGAACTCTACCTCAAGAGACTGGTTGTCGGCGGTCTGGACAGAGTTTATGAGATGGGCAAGATGTTCAGAAACGAAGGAATGGACAAGAACCACAATCCTGAGTTCACTTCTATGGAAGCATATTATGCATACGGCAATATGGAGACGACCATGCGCGTTACAGAAGCAGTTATCTCCAACGCCGCAAAGGCAGCAACCGGCAGCATGATCATCAACTACCAGGGCAAAGAGTTCGATCTGACACCTCCTTGGAAGACAGTGGATATGACAGATGCGGTAGCTGAGATTACCGGCGTCAACTTCCATGAAATCGACAATGATGAGGACGCCCGCGCTGCGGCCATTGGTTACGGCATGGATGCGGAAGATGTTGAAGGTTTGTCCAGAGGCAAGCTTATCGCAGAGATGTTCGAAGAATACTGCGAAGACTATCCGGGATTCCTTGATGGACCGATTTTCGTTGTCGGACATCCGGTAGAAATTTCACCTCTCGCCAAGAGAGACCCGAAGGACCCTAGAATTACAAGAAGATTTGAAGCATACATCAACGGCTGGGAAGTCGCGAATGCATTCTCCGAGCTCAACGACCCGATCGACCAGTATGAGAGATTCGTAGAACAGCAGCATGAACTGGACTGCGGTATCGACGACGAGGCACATCCGATGGATATGGACTTCGTAAACGCACTGGAGGTTGGACTTCCTCCGACAGGCGGACTGGGCATCGGCATTGACAGAGTCATCATGCTCGTAACGGATGCACCGACCATCAGAGACGTCATCCTCTTCCCGACCATGAAGCCGCTTGACGAGCCAGGTAAGGCAAAGGCCTCCGCACCGGCTCCGGAAATCGCAGATACTGTTCCGGCTGAACCGGTTGAAATTGATTTCTCAAAGGTCGTCATCGAGCCGCTCTTCGAGGAAGAAGTAGACTTTGAAACATTCAGCAAGTCAGACTTCCGCGTCGTTAAGATCAAGGAGTGCTCAGCAGTTCCAAAGAGCAAGAAACTGCTCCAGTTCGTCGTTGACGATGGAACAGGGGAAGACCGCATCATCCTCTCCGGCATTCATGAGTGGTATGAGCCGGAAGAACTGGTAGGAAAGACAGTCCTCGCGATTACGAACCTGCCAACACGCAAGATGATGGGCATCGATTCCTGCGGTATGCTGCTGTCAGCAATCCACGAAGAGGAAGGGAAGGAAATGCTGAACTTCATCATTCTGGATAACAAGATTCCGGCAGGAGCCAAGATCTACTAATTCCCGCCTGAGATTTCTGGCTGAACACCAGAACGGCAATACAAAGAGTTTATTTCAAGACACGGTTCGCGTTTGCGCAGACCGTGTCTTTTGCTTTTGCATGAAAAACCGGAATCAACTTTGGAAGATGGCGGGGGATTGGAACATCTGATAGAATACTGTTAGATGAAAGGATAATGATTAATGATTATGGAGAGAAGCGAAAGAAATATTGCTGTTCTGTTTCCCGGGATTGGGTATACTTGCGATAAGCCGTTACTGTATTACACCGGCAAGCAACTGCAGGGGCTGGGTTATGAGGTGATCCGGCTAAGCTATAGCGGGTTCCCTGCGAACGTCAAGGGAGACGAAGCAAAGATGCGGCAGTGCTTTGCGATTCAACAGGAGCAGACGGAGGAGCAACTGAAGGACATTGATTTCAGCGTGTATGATGATGTGCTTTTCGTAGGCAAAAGCCTCGGCACGGTTGCTGCGCTGCAGTACGCGCGGGAATTCGCAGTGAGCGCCCGGTTCGTCCTGCTGACGCCGATCGAGCAGACGTTCTGCGTGGCTTTCAGCAGCGATGCCATCGTGTTCCATGGCACGGCTGATCCATGGGAGAGAACCGAGAGGATAACTTCCGCATGCACGGACAGGAAGATCCCGCTGTATGTGGTTGCCGATGCCAATCACTCTCTGGAAACCGGGGACGTTCAGAAAGATATTGACAACCTTCAGCAGGTAATAGCGCAGATCCAGGAGTTTGCCGGCGAGGCATTTACAGATTGACACAAATAAAAAACAGGCGTACAATGAACTCGTGAATATATATTCACGAGTTCATTTTTTAAGGAGGAAATGACATATGGCATATGATGGTTTTGCAATCGATGAATATCTCGATGCGGAGGCGATTTGCGCGCAGTTGGATGTGCTCAAGGACGGACCGATCTACGGAGTGAAGCCGGAGGCGCTGAAGGAGTATGAAGAAGAGTACTTCGAAAAGAAGTGCCAGGGTTCGAAAACGCGCATCGCGGAAGCGAAGCAGATCATACCGGGCGGCGTACAGCACAACCTGGCGTTCAACTATCCGTTCCCGATGGTAATGACAAAGGCAGACGGAGCGAAACTCTATGACATCGACGGCAATGAATACTACGACTTGCTGCAGGCTGGCGGTCCGACTGTATTGGGATCGAACCCGCCGAGCGTCAGGGAGAAGGTCATCGAACTACTGAACACATGCGGACCATCGACGGGACTGTTCCATGAATATGAATACAAACTGGCGAAGCTGATTTCAGAGCTGGTTCCTTCTGTAGAGATGTTCAGAATGCTGGGATCCGGAACAGAAGCGGCCATGTGCGCGGCAAGAGTTGCCAGACTGAAGACAAAGAAGAAGAACATCCTCAAAATGGGAGGCGCTTATCACGGATGGTCGGATCAGTTGGCCTACGGCATCAGAATTCCGGGCACAAAGGGCATCCAGTCCAGAGGAATCCCAAGCTATGTATTCAGCCACACGGATGAATTCTTCCCGGGAGATCTGGATGACCTGGAGAAGAAGCTGAAGAAGCACAAACTGGACGGCGGTACTGCTGCCGTTTATCTGGAGCCGGTTGGACCGGAAAGCGGAACAAGACCGATCACAAAGGAATTCGTCAGAGGCGTTGAGGAGCTGGCGCATGCATACGGCGCACTGCTGATCGTCGATGAAGTCGTGACCGGATTCAGAATCGGAACCGGCGGAGCACAGGAGTATTTCGGCATCGATCCTGACCTGACTATCTTCGGCAAGGTCATCGCTGGCGGATATCCGGGTGCAGGTGGTATCGGCGGACATCTGGACTGCATGCAGCATCTGGGCGCAGGCCTCGATTCATCCGGAAAGAAAGTCAAGAAAGCACTCTGCGGCGGCACCATGGCGGCGACGCCGATCTCATGTTGCGCAGGTTACCATACGATAAAGGAAATCGCTGAGACCAATGCATGTGAGAAGGCCGGCCGCATGGCCGACAGGCTCATCGCAGGACTGAAGGAGTCCGCGGCAAGGCACAATCTCCCATTCGTGATCTTCAACCAGGGATCCATCTGCCATGTTGATACAGTTGGAACCATGCATTACGCAATCGACTGGAGCAAGCCTTGGCAACTGCCGAAGATCCTCAAGGAGACCAGCAGACGTCAGAAGGAAATGGAACACATGGGTGCCGCTTATATGGCGGAAGGCATTGTAACGCTTGCAGGCTCAAGACTATATACAAGCGCGGCTTATGATGAAGAGATGATCGACGATCTCATCACAAGATTCGACCGCGTATTTGCCAAGTGCGGCAGACTGGAGGGGTAATCATGATATATCAGAAGGCGCATGCAGAGCAGATTCTGCTGAAAGCCTGCAAGGAACTTATGGACAGCGGATTGATTGCGCGTACCTGGGGCAACGTCAGCATCCGCCTGTCTAAGGATCTGTTCCTCATCACACCGAGCGGCAGAGCATACGAAACACTGACGGCATCTGATCTGGTAACAGTGAAAATCAGCGATCTTTCCTATGAAGGCGATATCAAACCTTCCAGTGAGAAAGAGATTCATGCATCCGTCTACAAACTCAGAAGGGATGCGGATTTCGTCGTGCATACGCACCAGCCGAATGCTTCGGCATTGAGCGTACTCGGCGAGGACTTCTCACTGACTGAAACGAACGGAAACCTCAGGGCAGAGAGAATCGTAACAGCGGATGAACGTCAGATTCTCGGGACAATCATTCCTACTGCCAAGTATGGTCTTTCCTCGACAAAACCTCTCGCAGCCAATGTGAGAAGGGCGATCAGAAGGAATCCGGAAGCGAATACATTTCTCATGAAAAACCACGGTGCCCTTTGCATTGGTTCGGATTACGAAGAAGCGTTCAAAGCGGCGTACACGTTGGAGAAAGTCTGTGGAAGGATCTTCGAGATCCGCTGCGGATGCAAAATGCCGACAGAATCAGGGGAAAGCATAGAAGGTGACATCGACAAAGGCTACATGATGCACGTCAGAACGCCATATATCATGCGCATGAGCAGACGCGGCAAATCGGTAAAAGCCTATCTGGATGATCAGGCGCAAATCGGCGGACGCAGCACGAAATGCATCGAGCCCGGAGACAAAAAGGCTCTGAGGGAACTGGCAGGAGAAGGAGGCGCAGTTTTGCTCAAAAACGATGGTGCGCTCATCATAGCGGAATCAAAGGATGAAGCGGAAGCGGCGGCAATCGTATTGGAGAAGAATTGCCAGGCCGCCATGATTGCGCTCAAGAAGGGCATCAAGCCTGTAGATAATGCCAGTGCTGACCTGGAGCACTTATTCTACGTGAACAAATACTCAAAACGAAAGGACGAGGGGCATGCTGAAGAAACTGACTGAAGACCAGCAGACCGCCATCATCGAGAAAGCCACATGTGAGTTCGCAGAAAAAGGCTACAAAGGCGCAGGCCTCAGCCGCATCGCGAAGAGCGCAGGCGTCAGTGTCGGAGTCATCTATAAATACTACAAGGACAAGGAAGAACTCTTCCAGGCCTGTGTAGGCAAAAGCATTGCATACCTCGATGAGGTGCTGAGCAACGCGGGGCAGGAAGGGGGCGATTTGCCGGAGATGATCCGATCCCTCATCAGTCAGACGCAGGTCGCCTGCAGGGAGCATCCGGAATTCTTCCGCATGTATCACCAGATTACGACGGAGGACGATTCTGAGCAGGCGCGGAGCATGGCGGCGATTATCGAAGAGCCTTCTGCAAAGGCATATAAGGCGGTCCTGAAGAAAGCGCGCGAGACAGGAGAGATCGACATGGACCTGGACACAGGCGCGGGAGCATTATTCTTTGATAACCTGATGATGATGCTCCACTACTCTTACAGCTGCCCGTATTATTCTGAGAGAATGAACATCTACTGCGGCAAACGGCTTGCGGCAAGTGAGAAGAAGATGAAAGATCAGATGGTTCGTTTCATATTGAACGGACTGGGATATCAGGAATAACTGATTTGATGGAGAAGGAGTGAGACAAGTGCTTTTACTCGCATACGATATCGGAACAACCGGCGTGAAGACATGTTTGTTCGATGTGAATCAGCAGATTCGCATGGTAGGCAGCGCTTCATGCGGTTACGAGCTCTATACATTTCCGGATGGCGGGGCAGAGCAGCATGCTGATGAATGGTGGCAGGCTATGTGCGCCAGCACGAAGCAGCTCATAACAGAAAACAGCGTCGACCCTGCGCAGATCGAAGGAATCTCGTTCTGTTCACAGATGCAGGGCCTGGTCCTCGTCGACAGAGAAGGACAGCCGGTAAGACATCCTATGAGCTATATGGATCAGAGAGCGCACCGGGAAATCGAAGAAGGGCTCAGGAGAGGCGTTAAAATCGCGGGCATGAATGCAGGGAAACTGTTGAAATCCCTGCATGCCACCGGTGCTGTCTCAGGAAGCGTCAAAGATCCAATGTGGAAATACCTGTGGGTCAGAAACAATGAACCGGATGCCTTTGCACGAGTATATAAATGGCTCGATGTAAAGGAGTATCTGATTTGCCGTTGCACTGGCAGAATGGTGATGACGGAGGACAGCGCGTTTTCCACGATGCTCTGCGACACAAGGGGCGGGACAAGAACATGGAGCGAAGAGCTTTGCCATATGTTCGGCGTGGATACAGCGCACCTTGCGGAAATCGTTCGGAGCACAGACTTGATCGGCGGTCTGCGCAGGCAGCAGGCGGAGGAACTCGGTCTCACAGAAGGGACGCCGGTATACGGCGGCGGCGGTGACGCGTCGCTCATCGGTATCGGTGCGGGATGTGTTAAGCCTGGTGATACGCATATCTACTGTGGCACATCAGGATGGGTCGCGACGATTACGGAAAAACAGATGGTCGACACATCGAGCATGATGGCGGCGATCGTCGGCGCACAGCCGGGACTCTACAATTACTTTGCGGAAATGGAGACGGCCGGAAAGAGTCTGGAATGGGTCAAGGATCATCTGGCGCTTGATGAAATCGGCGTCTACATGGAAAAGAGAGAGATTACCGGAAACAAGGAACACATCTATACGAGTCTTTACGATTATATGTCTGAGGTCGTGGCATCCTGTCAGCCAGGTGCGGGAGGTGTCATCTTCACGCCTTGGCTGCACGGAAACCGCTGCCCATTTGAGGACGCAAATGCCGCAGGCATATTCTTCAACATTTCACTGGATACGGGAAAGACAGAGATGATTCGTGCCGTTGTGGAAGGCGTCTGTTACCATCTGCGCTGGATGCTGGAATGCCAGGAAAAGAAAGTGAAGGCAGCTGACACAATCCGGTTCTGCGGAGGCGGTGCATTGTCTCCTGTCATATCACAGGTTTTGGCGGACATTCTGAACAGACAGGTCGAAGTACCGGCGCAGCCGCAGAATGTTGGCTCTGTCGGCGCAGCCCTCACAGCTGCTGTGGGAGCGGGAGCGATTGGCAGCATCGAAGAGATTTCCGGCCTGATCAAGCCGGCTGCGACTTACTACCCGGGCAGCTGCGGAGAGGAAGGCAGCGCAGCCTATGAAAGAAATTATCAGGTGTTTACAAAGCTCCACAGCAGCAACAAAAAGCTGTTTGAACAAATCAATATGAGGTAAAAGAAATGAAAAGAGAAAATGTTTCACC
>SVCS01000047.1:0-4626 GCA_015058205.1 Clostridiales bacterium | reverse complement strand
GCTCCACAGCAGCAACAAAAAGCTGTTTGAACAAATCAATATGAGGTAAAAGAAATGAAAAGAGAAAATGTTTCACCTTACAGATGGGTCATTCTCATCGCGGCGATTCCGATCATCATTTCCACGGAAATGGTGTGGCTGACCTTTTCGCCGATTGCCAGTGTCATCGCGGAGCACTACGGTGTCAGTGGGTTCGCCGTCGATATGCTGGCCACAAGCTACATGATCATGTTCATCATCTTCTGCTTCCCGGCGGCTTATGTCATCGACCGGTTCGGGTTCCGCAGGTCTCTTGTCATCGGCGCACTCCTGACGGGCATCTTCGCCCTCACGCGTGCTGTCTTTGCAGGAAGCTTCGCAGTCGTTGCCGTGTCGCAATTCATCATCGCCATCGGCCAGCCGTTCCTGCTGAACATTACAACAAAAGCAGCGGCCAACTGGTTCCCATTCGAGGAACGTGCAACAGCAGACGGACTTCTGACGATGGCTCAGTACGCAGGATTTGCAATACCGATGGTGCTCTCACCGGTTTTAGTAGATTCCATGGGCGTGCAGAAAATGCTGTTCATCTACGCTGTCATTGCGGTCGTTTCCATGCTGGCAGTTCTGATTTTCATCAGAGAAAAGCCGGCTGTTCCGCCTCCTGGTCCGGCCTATGAGCGTGATGATTTCAGCCGCAAAGCCATTACAAGCTTGTTCAAGAACCACGGGTATGTACTGTGCCTGATTTGCGCATTCATATCCATCGGCATTTTCAATACGATTCTGACTCTGATCGAAACGATTCTGAAGGGACGCGGCATCACACCGGCAGAAGCAGGCATTATCGGAGCAGCCTTCGTTGTTGCCGGCGTTGTAGGCGCCATCGTCCTGCCGATCATCTCGGATAAGGTGGGCGTAAGAATCCGGTTCCTGCTTGTGGCAGTCGCGCTGCTGGTGCCTTTGTATCTGGGACTGACCTTTGTGAAGAGCTTCATCATCCTTGTTGTGATTGCGGCCGTCGCCGGTTTCTCGATTATGGGTGTAGCGCCGATTCTGTTCCAGCACAGTTCAGAAGTCGCGTATCCGGCACAGGAGGGCACATCTCTTGGTATGATATTGCTCATGGGACAGATCTCCGGTGCGCTGTTCGTACTGCTCTTTGAAGCGATCAGCGGATCGACTGGTTCCGTTACTGCACCGATGATCGGCATTGTCATCCTGACAGCAATCGAGATTCCGATCGTCATGAAGATGCAGGAATCCAAACTCATGGGACAGAAACAGCAATCATAGTGCAAAATCTACAGGCAGAAACATAGAAACATGGATTCCCCGGGACGCATTCCCGGGGAATTTTTGTGCCATTTTTATAGGCAGACACTTCTCACGGCGGAAGATGTGTGTTATAATCCAAGTGGTTAGTTAGCATAAACTAACCACCAACGCTGAAAATACAGTTCCGGTTGGCAGAAGGAAAGGACGCAGAAGATGGATCTGGAACTTAAAAATATCAGAAAGTCATATGGTGAAGGGGACAGCAAGCAGGAAGTGCTCAGAGGAATCTCCTTTGAACTGAAAGCAGGAGATATCTGTGTGCTTCTGGGACCTTCCGGTTCCGGTAAGTCGACGCTGCTCAACATCATCGGCGGCATCGATACGGCAGACAGCGGAAGCGTCACCATCGGCGACCACACCATTGAAAGGATGACAGATAAGGATCTCTCCCAGTACAGACGTGATCATCTGGGATTTGTCTTTCAGTCCTACAATCTCATTCCGAACCTGACAGTCAAAGAGAACATCGAAGTGGGCGCATACCTGAGCGACGATCCGCTGCCTTTGGAAGAACTCATCAGAACACTGGGGCTGTGGGAACACAGGGACAAAACGCCGAATCAAATCTCCGGCGGACAGCAGCAGCGGACTGCCATCGGCAGAGCCATCGTCAAGAATCCCGATATACTCCTTTGCGATGAACCGACGGGTGCTTTGGATTACAACACATCAAAAGAAATCCTTCATCTCATTGAGACAGTCAACCACAAATACGGCAGCACCGTCATTCTGGTAACGCACAACGATGCCCTTAAGCAGATGGCGGATAGGGTAATCATGCTGCATGACGGGCAAGTCAGAGAGAATTACGTGAATGAAACGAAGACTCCGGCAGCTGAGCTGGAGTGGTAGGCAAGTGGATTCGGAGTGACAGGAATGAAAGGTATCAAAAAGAAAAATCCACTGATGAAGCGAATTCCCAGAGAACTGAAAAAAGATCTGGGGAAGTATATTGTGCTGTTTCTTTTTCTCGCTCTGACCATCGGATTCGTATCCGGTTTTCTCGTGGCGGATGGCAGCATGATCAAAACGTACAACGACAGTTTTTCTAAATACAACATTGAGAACGGGCACTTCATCACATCCCTCAAGCTTACGGACAAAGCCATTGAAAACATTGAAGACGAAGACGTGGAGCTCTGCGAACTGTTCTACAAAGATAAGCAGACAGATAATGACAGGACGATCCGCGTATACAAAATTCGGGAAGAGATGAATCTTGCCGATGTGATGGAAGGATGTCTGCCGGAGAAGGAAGGTGAGATTGTCATCGACCGGCTGTTCGCGGAGAACAATGCTCTGGATGTAGGGGACCTGATGAGCATCGAAGGGAAACAGTTCAAGGTGGTCGGAATGGTAGCATTGTCCGACTACAGCGCCCTGTTCAAAAACAACTCAGACATGATGTTCGATGCGACGAATTTCAGCGTTGCACTCGTGACGCCGCAGCAGTTCAAGAACTTCAGCAACGCAGGTCTGAAGTACTGCTATGCCTGGAGATACAACAATCAGGAGATGACAGAAAATGAGCAGCAAAATAAGGCGGAAGACTTGATGAATGTTGTTTATGAAAATGCGCTTCTGGGTGCTGACATCTCCTACGGCGCAGTCATTTGGAACAATCTCATGGCGGGATTCCCAGGTGCTGATTATGAGGAACTGGACATCACATCCGGTGAGAAACCCCTGCAGGATTTCGTGTCCCGTCAGGACAATCAGGCAATACAGTTCACGGGAGAAGATATGGGAAGTGACAGGGTCATGTTCCAGTGGCTTCTGTATATCATCGTCGTGGTTCTCGCCTTTGCATTTGCCATTACCACCAGAAATACCATCGAGCAGGAAGCCAAGACAATCGGCACCCTGCGGGCGTCTGGTTTCACCAGAAGGGAACTGCTCATCCACTACATCACACTCCCGGTGATCATCACACTGGCGGCGGCTCTGGCGGGGAACATCCTTGGCTACACTGTATTCAAAATGCCGATGGCGAATATGTATTACCACTCCTATTCACTGCCGACCTATACTACCATCTGGAGTGCGGACGCCTTTTTCAAAACGACGCTCGTTCCATGCCTGCTTGTTTTTGCAGTGGAACTTCTCGTCGTTGGAAGATCGCTGTCCCTTTCACCGCTTCAGTTCCTGCGTCGGGATCTCAAGAGGCACAAACAGAGCAAAGCAGTCAAACTGCCGGATATCAGTTTCAAAAAACGTTTCCTGATCCGCGTCCTGATTCAGAATCGGTCGACCTATGTGCTGCTGTTTGCAGGCATCTTCTTCGCCAGTTTCATCTTCCTGTTCGGTTCGCTGTTCACACCGCTTCTTCAGAATTTCAAAGCCAACGTACAGGAGTCGAAAATTTGTGATTATCAGTACATACTGAAGGACCAGGTGGAAACAGATGACCCGGATGCGGAGAAATACGCAGTCTGCACACTGGAAAATGAAAGCGGCGAAAAAATCACCGTATACGGCATACAGGGAAACTCCAGGTATGTAGATATGAAGAACATCAGAGAAACGTCCGGAAACAGCGTCATTCTCTCCGACGGATACATGGATAAGTATGGGCTTAAAGAAGGCGATGAGATTACATTAAAGGAAGAATTCAACAGTGACAGATACGCGTTCAAAGTCAAAGGAGAATACAATTATCCGGCGACACTCTGCATCTTTATGACCCTCGATCGGTTCAACGAGACCTTTGATATGGAATCAGACTACTTCAGCGGCTACTTCAGCGACAAAATGCTGGGGGACATCGACGAATCGGATATCGCAACAGTCATTACAGAGAAGGATCTGACCGTGATGGCAAATCAGCTGGAAGACTCCATGGGGAAAGTGTTCTTCATGTTTCTCCTTTTCTCAATTGTAATTTTCCTGCTGATGATCTACCTGTTGGCGCGGCTGATTACAGAGCGGAATACCTATGCCATTTCCATGCTGAAAATTCTCGGCTATACGAACCGGGAAGCTGGTCATCTCTACAACAACGCGACATTGGTGATGACCGTCATTTCATTCATATTGTCCGGTGTGCTTGGCGTGGCGGGCATCAAGGTCATCTATTACATCATGATGAAAGCATTTGCGGGTTGGCTCACTTTCTATGTGGCGCCGTGGGGCGTGCCGCTGCTAGTCGTAACAGGCGTGTTCTGCTACTTCCTCGTCAACTTTGTTCTGATGCGTAGAATCCGGAAGATCCCGATGGCGGACGCGCTGAAAGACGTGGACTAAGATAAGTCGGGTTTGCGCTATGTTAAACGAAATGTATTAGTTTTTTCGTCAAACAGTTCCGTTTCT
>SVCS01000046.1 GCA_015058205.1 Clostridiales bacterium | reverse complement strand
AAGAAGTCACAGTTCCTCCAGCCGTTGCTCGAGTTCTCAGGCGCTTGCCCGGGATGCGGAGAAACTCCATACGCCAAGCTGGTTACACAGCTCTTTGGTGAGAGAATGTTCATTGCCAACGCAACAGGATGTTCCTCCATTTGGGGTCTGTCAGCACCATCCTGTCCATATACAGTAAACGCTGAGGGTAAGGGTCCTGCATGGGGCAACTCACTCTTCGAAGACAATGCTGAGTTTGGATACGGCATGGCAATCGCAGTTAAGACAAGAAGAGAAGAAATGAAGCACGTCGTTGAGAGACTGGCTGAGAAGGCTGAATTTGCAGAAGCAGCCAAGGCTTGGCTCGACAACATGGATTGCGCAGACTGCGCAGGCAAGATGGGCGATGCGCTCGTAGCTGCATGTGAAGGCAAGGCTGATGAAGATGCAGTATACGTTGTCGAAAACAAGGATATGCTGCCTAAGCCATCCATGTGGATCTTCGGTGGTGACGGATGGGCATACGACATCGGTTACGGCGGACTGGACCACGTGCTGGCATCCGGCGAGAATGTAAACGTTCTGGTATTCGATACAGAAGTTTACTCCAACACCGGCGGACAGTCATCCAAGTCAACTCCAATCGGAGCAGTTGCACAGTTCGCAGCAGCTGGTAAGGCTGTTACGAAGAAGAATCTGGCACAGATCGCAATCGCATATGGTTACGTATATGTAGCTCAGGTAGCTATGGGTGCAAACCCTGCTCAGACTCTGAAGGCAATCAGAGAAGCAGAAGCATACGATGGTCCATCCCTGATCATCTGCTACGCTCCATGCATCAACCACGGCGTCAAGAAGGGCATGAACAAGGCTATGCTGGAAATGAGGGACGCTGTAAGAGCCGGATACTGGAACCTGCTGAGATACAATCCTGCAGCAATCACAGAGAAGAAGAATCCTCTCTCTGTTGACAGTGCTCCTCCAACAGACAACTATGAAGACTTCCTTATGGGAGAAGTAAGATACAACTCACTGAAGCTCAAGAATCCAGAAAGAGCTGAGAAACTCTTCACAGAATCTGAGAGATTCGCTATGGAGAGATACAGAAAGCTGGTTGAGCAGAAGAAGGGCCTTGAGAATAACTAAGAAAGGAGTAGATTCAATGTTTAAAGTAGTAAAAAGAAGACAGTTGAACGATAACATGTTTTGGCTTGTGATTGAAGCTCCTCTCGTAGCTCGCAAGGCAAAACCAGGTCAGTTCGTTATTCTGATCACAGATGAATTCGGCGAAAGAATTCCTCTTACCATGGCAGGACATGATTCGGAAGCCGGAACAATCGATCTGATCTTTGCAGCAGTCGGCAGAACGACAATGCTCATGTCACAGCTGCAGGAGGGCGACGCTCTCATGGACGTAGTAGGACCGCTCGGCAAACCGACCAACATGGACGGACTGAAGAAAGTCTGCGTTGTCGGCGGCGGTACAGGTAATGCGCTGGCATATCCTCTGGCTTGCGGTATGCACGATCACGGTGTCGAAGTTGACATGATCTGCGGATACAAGAGCAAGGATCTGGTCATCCTGGAAGATGAATTCAGAGCCGGCGTTGACAACCTCTACATGATGACAGACGACGGAACATATGGTGAAAAAGGTTTCACAACAGATAAGCTGAAAGAGCTCATCGAATCAGGAAAAGAATACGATGAAATCGTTGCAGTAGGACCTCCGATGATGATGAAGTTCACTTGCAAGATGGCATCAGATTACGGCATCCACTCCATCGCATCACTGACAGCATACATGATCGACGGCACAGGAATGTGCGGCGGCTGCAGATGCAAGATCGGCGGAGAAGACAAGTTCGTATGTGTTGACGGTCCTGAATTCGACGGTTCACTCGTAGACTGGGACGACCTCATCAAGAGATCCAACTACTACAAAGAGCAGGAAGCTGAAGACAGAGCTCATGTATGCAGATTGACAGGAGGTGTTCGTTACCATGATTAATCTCGTAAAAGAACAGAATCCAATGCCTGAACAGGCACCAGACGTTAGAAACAAGAACTTCCTGGAAGTTGCAGAAGGCTATACTGAAGATATGGCAATCAGAGAGGCAATGAGATGTCTCAAGTGCCGCAAGAAGCCTTGCGTTTCAGGATGTCCTGTAAACATCAAAATCCCTGATTTCATCGCACAGATTGCAATCGGTGAATTTGAGGAAGCATATCAGATTATTTCAGAAGACAGCTCACTTCCTGCTATCTGCGGAAGAGTTTGTCCTCAGGAAAATCAGTGCCAGGGCGTATGCACACGCTGCGCTAAGGGTGAACCGGTAGCAATCGGAAGACTCGAGAGATTTGCTGCTGACTGGCATGCTGCACACTACGGCGACGAAGAAATCCAGCCGGTTGAATCAAACGGCCACAAGGTTGCTGTCATCGGAGCAGGTCCTGCAGGACTTGCATGTGCAGGTGATCTGGTAAACAAAGGCTACGAAGTTACAGTTTACGAAGCTCTGCACAAGACTGGCGGCGTATTGGTTTACGGTATCCCTCAGTTCAGACTTCCGAAGGAAATCGTTGCTGCAGAAGTTGCTAAACTGGAAGCAAAGGGCGTTAAGTTCGTTACTGACGCAGTAGTCGGAAGAGCAATCACGGTAGACGAGCTCATGAAGGAAGAAGGATTTGAATCAGTATTCATCGGAACAGGCGCAGGACTGCCATCATTCATGAACATTCCTGGTGAAAACCTGATCGGCGTTTGCTCAGCAAACGAGTATCTGACAAGAATCAACCTCATGAAGGCTTATCTGCCTGAATATGACACACCAATCATGCACGGCGATAGAATCGCTGTTGTAGGCGGCGGAAACGTAGCAATGGACGCTGCAAGATGCGCTAAGAGAATGGGCGCAAGCGAAGTATATGTCATCTACAGAAGAAGCATGGAAGAACTGCCTGCAAGAGCAGAAGAAGTTCACCACGCAATCGAAGAAGGCATCATCTTCAAACTGCTGCACAATCCTGTACAGATCCTCGGAGATGAAGAGGGTAATGTCAGAGCAATCGAATGTGTTCAGATGGAACTGGGCGAACCGGATGCTTCCGGCAGAAGAAGACCAATTCCAATCGAAGGTTCAGAATTCGAAGTTCCAGTTGACATGGTCATCATGTCCATCGGAACGAAGCTGAACACTCTGATTCTTGACACGACTGATCAGCTGGAAGCCAACCGCAAGGGCGGCATCGGCACTGATGATGAAGCAGCAACAAACCGTGACGGCATTTTCGCCGGCGGAGATGCTGTAACAGGAGCCGCAACAGTTATCAAAGCTATGGGAGCTGGTAAAGTAGCAGCTGCATCCATAGATAATTACCTCGGATAAAAACTGAGATTAAACACTCGCAAAAACACCGGACATGCTGAATACCTTCGTAGCAGCATTGTCCGGTGTTTTTGATTGACATAAACAATTTCAGTTAAGGATCCGTTTCTCAGACCCTCACCGATGCCTCCGGTTGGAAATCAGTGCCCACAGCACAATGATTCCGCCGAGCAGGAAGAGCACAACGGCCTTGTTCGGCGGTACGTTGCCGATCATGCCAAAACCTACGAGAGCACCGAAGATGAGAACACATATACCGAGCGTTCCACAGATCAGATTTACGATTCTATATATATTCATATCGATTTAACCTTTCTTATTTGTTAGTTCGCATTCAGTTTACCATATGTGAGAGGGTAGTAGTACTGACTTTTTTTCTTCTTTTGTGTGTTAAAGCAGTATAAAAAGAGTATAATAAATATATAATCATAACTATTATTATCATCATTATCATTTTTTTCAGGAGGAAAGTTATGAACGAATTACAAAATCAGGGCGAACTCAAACGGACCCTGAGTTTGCCGCTTCTGATCGGTTTCGGTCTGGCCTATCTGGCGCCGACAGTTGTTTTCAACTACTACGGTATCTGGACAGCTGACTCGGGAACCGGTGGACATTATCCGTTAGCGCTGCTGATTGCAACTGTACTGATGACATTTACAGCGTACAGTTACACCAGAATGGTAAAGGAGTATCCGACGGCGGGCTCGGCGTACGTATATGTAAACAAGTCCGTGCAGCCGCATATCGGATTTCTGACTGGTTGGGTCATGCTGCTGGACTATCTGCTGCTGCCGATGGTCTGCTACCTGCTGATTGGAATCTACGTCAATGAATACTTCCCGGCACTGCCTGTATGGGTTATCGTAGTAGGGTGCGCAGCCTTGGGAGCCATATTCAATATCGTTGGAGTGAAAACAGCGTCAATCATCGACTCAATCATTATCGCCGCGCAGATTATTTTCACAATCGTTACAATAATCCTCTGCATTATGTACGTATGCGGCACAGACGGATTATCGTTGCTCAGTTCAAGAGCCATCGTCAATCCAGATACGTTTGATACATCAGCCGTACTGAACGCAGCTGCGATTTTGTGCGTATCATTTGTTGGTTTCGATGCGGTCACTACGATGGCAGAGGAAACCAAAGATCCTGACAAAGTCATGACACCTGCCATCATGGGCGTCTGCGTCGGCGCGGGCATCATGTTCTTCATTACAGCTTATGCGCTCAACGTCGCGTGGCCGGATGCACATACAGGAATTACGGATCCTGATGTTGGTATTTATGAGTTTTATCCTGCCATTGGATACGGATGGGCGGCAGACGTCTTCTTCGTCGTCGATGAATTCGCGTCCTTCGTATGCGCTATGGCCGGTATGGGCGCTGTATCCAGAATTCTGCTCGGTATGGGCCGTGACAACATCCTGCCGAAGAAGTTCTTCGGATCGGTTTCGAAGAAGTGGAACACGCCAGTGAAAAATATTATTCTGGTATCCATCATTGGATGCTCCGGTATATTCTACGCAGATAACCTCATCGGCGCTGCAGAGCTGGTATCCTTCGGATGCATTCTGGGATTTATCATGGTAAATCTCTCTGTTGTTCTCCACTTCTACAAGCACAAGGGTCTTCGCGAAGGCGCAAAGAACAAACTCATGTACTTGATTGTACCGGGAATCGGAGCGGTGGCTCTGGCCATTGCCTTCATCTTCGTCGGCACCGGCGCCAAGATTCTCGGATGCATCTGGCTGTTGATCGGTCTGATTTATCTGGCTGTTAAGACGAAGGGCTTCAAGGAACTGCCGCCTGAAATGACGTTTGAAGAATAAAGCAGCTTACAAGGAAAAGGAGATATTTATGGCAATCGATAAAATATTGATTAACGGCAAAATCTATACAGAAAACCCTGCCATGCCATGGGCGCAGGCCATGGCGATCGACGGGAAGAAACTGGCATATGTCGGGAACAATGAAGGTGCAAAGGCACTGGCTGATGAGAAGACCAAAATCATTGATCTTGAAGGGAAAACAGTCATCCCGGGGCTTTTGGATGGACACACCCATCCGTCCACGGTTTCCAAGACCTACTGGTTTGTCAGGGGACCATTGACCTATGATAAAGATGAGCTCATGGCAAACATCAAGGAACATGCGGAGAAGTACCCGAAGGAAGAAAAGCCGTATTTCTACTATGAAAGCTATTTCACCACGACCTTCGGAACAGAAGGCCCGAACAAAAAGGATCTGGACGCTATCATCAGTGACCGTCCTGCCCGTATCCAGGACTTCGGCGATCACGCCTGCTGGTATAACTCTGTTGCGCTGGAGATGCTGACAGGAGAGGACGGCAAGCCTCACAGCATCAGCCCGATCGGCGAACCGGAATTCAAAAAGGATGAAAATGGAGAATACACCGGCTGGTGCCTTGAATCTGCTGTGGAAGGCGATGTTGGCATTTTCGAACATCTTGGATGGAAGCCGGAAAGCGTCATGAACGACGAAATGTCCAAACCGCTGTTCGATTACTTCAGACAGTACGGTATCATGGGAATGATGGACGGTTTTACTGAAGGGGAAGATAATCTGAAATACATTTATGAGCTGGATCAGGCAGGGAAACTGGGCATGTTCTACGAAGCCTCATCCATTATGTCTACGCCGGAAGATCTGGAAGAAGCCATAAGTGTGGCGAAAGACTGGCAGAAAAAGTATACCACCGACCACATCCGCTGCAACACGGTTAAATTCTTTGTGGACGGCACCAATGAAATGGGGGACTGCCTTTCCACAGAGCCATTTCATAATGATCCGACAGGCACCAACTGCGGAGAAGCCTATGCAACAATGGAGGAGATGCGGGATGTCATGGTGCGTCTGAATGAGGAAAAACTTGATTTCCATGTTCATACAATCTGCGACGGGGCATTCCGACTCATGTGCGACGCAGTGGAAGCAGCTCAGAAGATCTGCGGCGATGACTGGTGTATCAAGGTCTGTCTGGCCCACTGTGAAATCATTCATCCGGATGATATTCCGAGAGTGAAACAGCTGGGCATCTACATCGACTATTCCACCCACTGGGCAGGCGGTTACTTTGGTGAAGGCGCCATTCCATTCCTGGGACAGGAACGTTGGAACACCATGCACGACTACCATAAGATCATCGAAGACGGCGGTAAAGTGGGATTCTCCAGCGACGTATTCAGCTACCAGGAAGCAACACGTGCCAACCCGATGATCGGTATGCAGGTGGCGATGACAAGAGTCGATCCATGGGTACCGCTGGATCCGGAAAAGTATCCGGGAAGTGTCCGCCCGCCGATCGACGGAAAACTGTCCATCGAGCAGCTGATTCACGGCTACACTGCAGTGAACGCAGAGCGTATGCGTCTGGAGGACAAGATGGGATCCCTCGAGGAAGGGAAGCTGGCAAACTTTGTAGTATTCAACGAAGATATTTTCAAAGCGGCCCATGAGCATCCGGAAGATTTCTCAGAGATCGATCCTGCATGCACCTACTTTGAAGGAGAAGAGCGCCACATAGTTTCAACACTGAAAAAAGACAGATAAGGAGCGTGCATAATGGCTGAAATAACCATTCAGAAGATTCCGGCACATGTTGTATATTCAGCGGAATACGATATCAGAGATTTTATGGACTTCTTCGATCTGGAGACGGAGGCAAACCAACTCTACGATCTGCAGTTTGAGATGCAAGCGGACAATCCCGGCGTTTCCGTTCCTGAAATCGGCGAGGATTACAACTACTTCGAGTATCCCGTCAGAAGAAATGGGGACGGCACCATGCATGTGGTCTACTGCGATATGGTAGACAAGATGGGAGAAGACAGCCCAACAGGCTCCTACCGCTTCGTGAAAGTACCTGAAGTCACTGCAGCGTGCTTTATGCACAAGGGACCATTCAACAGTTTTGAGGAAGGTTTTGCGAAAGTTATGGACTGGCTGAAAGCCAATGGCTATGAAACAGAAGGCAAAGGCAGGATCAGCGCAGTTCATGGACCGTGGGATACAGAATCCGAGGAGGACTATGTGAATGAGTGCCAGGTGATTCTCAAAGGCTGAATCATAAAAAAATACTGAGATAGTACCCAACTGGGTACTATCTTTTTTTGCTTTTTTGGAGTACATTAAATGTGTACTCCACAAATACACTGAAAGGAGTTTCTTATGGAAGACAAGAAACTAGGCACAGGCACCTACGGCGGTGTGGCGAATATGGAAAAAGTGTCCATGAAGCCAATACAAGTGGCGTTCATGCTCTACTGCCTCGTTGCAGCCGGTGCCTTTGGAATTGAAGACATGATTCCGCTCAGCGGACCGGGACTGACGATTATCATGCTGATCGTATTCGCCCTGATCTGGGCGCATCCGATTTCCAGAGTCTGTTCTGAACTGAGCGCTTTGATCCCGGGAGAGGGCGGCATCTACGCCTGGGGCAAAGAGACCCTCGGCGAATTCTGGGGATTTTCCCTCAGCTGGTGGGGCACCTGCTCCATCTATCTGGGGATTTCCGCTTATGTCGTACTGATTACAGACTACGCGTCCACATTTATTCCGGGACTGACAGATCCGACCATCTGCTTCACAGTCAGACTGGCGATCATCGCATTGTTTATGATTATCAATCTCATCGGTCTGAGAGAAGTCAGCTGGGTCAATACGGTGCTTTCCATTGCGATTCTGGTTGCCTTTGCATTTGTAACGATAGTAGGCTTCATGAATTGGGAGTACAGTCCTGTAACGCCTGTTGTTCCGGAAGGCCAGTCTATCGTTGACAGCCTCGGCGGCAGCATCATGATCGTCATCTGGATGTACTGCGGCTATGAGTGCGTCTCCAACATGGCCGGAGAACTGAAGAATCCGGAAGTCATTCCGAAGGGATTCAAAATCGTCATGCCGGTCATCGCACTGTCATATATTCTGCCGACCATTGCGGGACTTGTCTCCGTTGGTCACTGGGAAGAGTGGGGTACGGATGGACTGGGATACGGCGATGTGCTCGGACAGTGTCTGGGATACGGATGGGGCGTTGGCTTCCTCGTCATTGCGATTCTCTCACAAGCTGCTATATACAATGCTTATGTCGCAGAAGGTTCCAGAGGTTTCTTCGCCATGGCGGATGATCATCTGGCACCGAAATTCCTCGTTAAGACGAATAAGAAGGGGCTGCCGGTCCTGTCGATTCTTCTCTTGTCGGTAGTTACCGCACTTCTCTGCCAGTTTGATTTCACAACGATCTTGATCATGCTTGGACCTCTGGCACTGATGGTATACGTCATCATCGGCATCTGCCTGCTTAAGGCCAGAAAGGAATATCCGGTAGAAGAGAGAACCTGTTGGTACATCAAGAGTCCGATCCTTGCTACTTTATATGCAGTCGTTCCGATGTTCATTGCAGTCATCGGATTGCTGGTAAACGGAACAGAGTATTTCCTCCTTGGATTTGTTTCCATCGGGTCTGCAGTAGTGGCATATATTCTGATCAAATGGTTCTACAAGGGGCTTTATGCTGTGGATCCGGAGAAGTTCCCGATCAATCCGAAGACGAAACTGGCCCAGGGAGACCTGCAGCGGTTCGGAGCTTTCTTTATTGCATTTGGCCTTTATGCAATCGTTGGTACGCTGTTCCTGCAGTGGTATGAAGGATCCTGGGGACCTGAGTACTATCTGGAGACCTATGGAACCGGTCTGGTCAGTGATTTCTGGCTCATGCTCAAGGTGGGACGCATCGGCGGCGCGATCGGAACCATTCTCGGCATCATTCTGCTGGCCATCGGCAAGAAGACAGATCCTACCACATGGCATGGAACCGGCGAATGGGGCGTTTGGGCATCAGATAAAAAATAACAGACGAGGGTGAAACGACATTACAGATGAAATTTGATTTGCATTGCCATACGAAGGAAGGATCCCTTGACTCAAAGGTATCCTTCCTCAAATACATCAGTGAATACAGAAGACTCGGTTACGATGGGTTCATGATCTGCGACCACAACAGTTACCGGGGCTGCAAAGCCTTCGATAAGATCAGTGACTGGCCGGAGCTGGAGACCTTTACCGTCCTGCGGGGAATGGAATACGATACGAAGGATGGGGGACACGTGCTCGTGGTCATGCCGGACGGTGTGTATCTGAAACTATTGAAGGTCAGGGGCATGCGGCTGAGAAAGCTGATCCATGTCGTCCATTCCTGCGGCGGAGTGATCGGCCTGGCGCACCCTTATGGCCACGCATCCTCCTCTGCCATGAGCTTTAAGAAGATGAACTATGAGCTCATCGGCGAGCTGGATTTCATCGAGGTATTCAACACCTGTGAATCACATACGTCCAATCTGTTGGCCGCGGAATTAGCTAAGAAATACGATTTGCCCGGCACTGCGGGGACAGATGCGCACAGGGCAGAGTACATCGGGATGGCCTGCACTGAGATCGATGGGCAGATCAGATGCAACAATGACTTTATCGAAGCTGTCATGAACGGCGTTAGAATGGAATCCTCCGGAACAGAACGTGAGGAAACCAGAAGCGGCAAAGCCAAGGAACACTGGACAGGAGTTCTGGGATACAGGGCATACAACCGCGGTATCAGCAAGATGCGCTCACCGAGAAGGAAACTCAGTCACTACAGACTGACTCATTCCAGTGACTTGGCGGAACGGTTTGAAAAAACATGGAAAGACGTGCAGCGGGAAGCGAAAATGAAATCCGGGAAAAAGAAGTCCGGGGATCAGCAGTCAGACCAGTGATTCCATGGTCTTGGCAAGATGCCACTGCACAATAAATTCTTTTAATACCGAAGCGGCGCGGCGGTCTGTCAGCGTCGTTTCGTTTTTTTTGTTATGAGGATCCCGCAGGCATTCCTGATAGTATTCTTCATACTGCTGGCGGTGTTCAGAAGGGGTACATCCCCAAAGATCCTTGAAGGCTGCATAGAAATACTTCGGATCACTGAATCCGCAGGCGTAGGAAATCTCCGCATTCGGCATATCGGTGGTCAGAAGAAGGTCTTCCGCGTGGTAACACCGTATGTAGTTCATCATATTGCTGAAACTGGAGAATACGGTCTTGCCGATGAACTGCGAAAAGTAGTTTCTGTTGATGTTTTCCATGGCCGCCAGCTGGGAGACAGTGATCTTCTTCGTATAGTTGTTGATACAGTAGCTGAGTACGCGGTGGAAGCGTTCATACAGTTCCACATTCATATAGTCATCCTGATTATCGTAGTTGAACCAATTGAAATACTGGAGCAGTACATCGAGCAGTTGTTCAAGGGGTTTATCAAAGCGTTCCGGATCCTTTAGATCGCCGGTCAGATAGGCGTAGGAGAGGGATAGGACAATGTCTTTGACTGTTGCCATGGCCCGCCGCTGGTAGGGATAGAGGTGAGCATCCTCGCAGGCGAAGAAGACATGTCTGAGGTATTCCCAGTTGGGCATGTGTGTCAGATCCAGATGAAAGATCAGTGTTGTGTTGTCTTCATCGGACCACAGGCAGTGGATATCCGCAAAGTCAATGGAGTGAAGCTGACCGGCATGGAGTGTTTCCTTCTGGTCAGCTGCTTCTAAATGCACTGTGCCGTCGAGACAGTACACAAGCTCCAATTCCTTATCATGGCGATGGGGCACAAGGTTTGAGACCTTTGACAGCTCTGCCTGGAAGGGGAGATTGTTTTTGTATCTCAGTTCGTGTTCTTTTAAGATCATCTTCGCAGAATCCTTTCCCTAAGATATCAGTACTGTATCACACATACATTATATAGTCAAATTTTAGCTAAAATCTGACGATAACAATAAAAAACGGCTATAGCCTTTGCTGGGAAATTGCGAGATAATTTTTGCAGAGAAACTTAAGCTTTTCAAAACCAAAGAAGGAGATACGATATTATGGGTAAAAAAGTATTAGTATTAGGAACAGGCGCACAGGGAACAACGGTTGCCAAGAGACTGGATCTGGAACCGAATGTAGATAAAATCATTTGCGCTGACTACGACGAAGCTGCTGCCAAGGAGTTGGCAGGCGAACTGAAAAAGGCAGAAGGTTATTTCTGCGACGCCTCTAAGAAGGATCAGGTTGTCAAGCTCGTTGAAGGATGCGATCTCGTCGTGAATGCACTGCCGCTGGCATTCGGCAAGAATGTCATCGATGCCTGCCTGGACGCGAAGGTCAATTATCAGGACTTCGCTGCACCGGAAGGATTTGAGGACACATGGGAAAAGTGCATGTACAGACTGCTGACAGAATACAATGAGAAATTCAAGGAAGCAGGTATTCTGGGCATCATGGGTACTGGTTCCGCACCGGGAACCATGTGTGTTGTCGCCAGGGATACCATGAAAGATATCGATGAATGCGATACGATCAACATGATGGTATATGAAGGTGTGGAAGCCAAGAGATTCCAGCCTTACTGGTGGTCCCCTGTCACAGCGCTGGCTGACATGGATGACCTTCCGGTCGCATGGATCGATGGGAAGATGGTCAACACGAAGCCGTTCTCACTGCCGATCGAGAGAACGATCGATTATGTAGGGTACCCGGTCAGATTCGTTGAGCATGCTCACGATGAACCGTTCTATGTAGGCATGAGAGCCGACGAGCTCTTCAAGGGCTGCAAGAACGCCTACTTCAAGTACGGCGGCGTTGGAATCGAGTTCGCTGAACCGCTGGCAAGAGCCGGCCTGCTCAAGAGAGATCCGGTCGAAGTCGATGGACAGATGGTCAACACGCATAATGCGATTCTGAAAGCACTTCCGCA
>SVCS01000045.1 GCA_015058205.1 Clostridiales bacterium | reverse complement strand
GATGACTGTAATCTCAGTTACAGACAGACGGAATATGAAGGAGAGATGGTCACACCGTCCGGATTGGCCATGGTAATCGGCAGTGGAGCAGTGACGGGCAGTAAGCCGGAGGGCATACCTGTTCATACATCAGAAGCGTTTGGTGGGAGAAGAACAGGAGAACACGGTCTGATCGCAGAGCTATATATAGACTAAAACAATGGTAGTGGATTAAGACAATGGTAATGAAGTATGTAGTGCCGATTTTTCTGGCAGTATTAATTGGGACTTGTTTGGCGATACAGCCGATTTCAACACGACTGTGGCAAGATTTACAGGAAGCATGTGCTATGCAGCGCTCTGCAGCTTATCTGTGTCTATTTCTATCGTACTTTGTATTTGTTTTCTGAACGATAGATTTGCGACCTTGCGCGGCGGGGGAGCGATGCAGATTCCAAAATACTATATTCTTGCCGGAATTTGCGGTATCATTATATTAGCGTTTACAGTGTTCTGCATTACAAAAATCGGCCCGGTCATGACCGCATCGATTACAGTGTCTGTGTAAATGATCGTAGCGACATTGACAGCCCATTATGGATGGTTTGGAATCGATCATGAGCCAATCAACTGGGTCAAAATACTGGGTATCGCATTTCTTGTTGCAGGCGTTGTGCTAGTAAAGCTATCGATCAAAGGAGATTGACGTAATTGGCAGGGAACGATTATCTGATTGAAAAGAGACTATACCAATTGAGTCCGAACTTACATCAGCGGGTCAAGGAGTCTCTTTTTGTTTTGCAGAAACTTTTGTCAGATTATTTGGTATATTTTCCTGAGTACACGGACCATGCGGAGACCCATTCCATCGCACTCATAGATTACTGCAACAATCTGATGGGGGAGGAGAATATCAATCAGATGAACGAAGACGAGCTGTACGTTCTCCTGATGGGCTGTTACCTTCATGATGTAGGAATGGGCATATCCGAGAAGGACTATTATGAGTTTCGAAGAGAAATCGACTTCGGGGATTTTTTTGATACTCATAAGGATGCATCGGTACCAGATGTGATTCGTTCTTTTCATAATGATTTCTCCGCATGTTTTATCAAAAAATACGCTCAACTCTTTGATTTTCCATCAGAAAAACATGCGTTCGCGGTCATGCAGTCAGCAAGAGGGCATAGAAAAGCGGATCTATTTGACGAACACTCGTTTCCGGCAATACTGGAACTTGATAATGGAAACACAGTATGTCTGCCATATCTAGCAGCTATCATACGTCTGGCGGATGAGATAAATGTCGCCGAAGACAGAAATACGAAGCTGATGTTTGATCCGGAAAAGGCCAGTACCGAGAAACAGAGAATGGAGAATGCCAAACACGAGGCCATAAAGAAGATGACGATTTATCCGTCGAAGATAGAACTGGATGTGAAGACGGAGCATCCGGAAGTATACGCAGCGGTAGCGAACCTGGCAGTAAAGCTGCAGAGGACACTCGACTACTGTGTCAAGGTCGTTGATGAGAGAACAGGGTATGAAATCACACAGAGGAAGATTATCATCAACAGCTTAAAATAGTTGGAAGAGAAGAGAAACAACTCTTCCGATAATCATAATTTTGGGAAGAAATAGAACTAAATCCATATAAAAACAGCGGGAATGGCCATTTTTACCAAACCCGCTTGCGCCAAGGGCTAAAGCCCTTTTTTTCTTTATTTTCGCCAAAATTTCGACGCTCTATTTTTCGATTTAAGCGATTTTTTAAACCCCTTTTGATATATATATCCTTGTGTTTCGTTATATAAAATTCCCTGTTTAAAGATTCTCAGGAATCGTCAGAATCATACCTGACTGGATGCATCCATCCTGGATATCATTAGCCTGACAGATCTCATATACGGCTTTCCTGATATCTGTATCATCACTCTTAACGTGATCAGCGATTTCCCATAATGTATCACCGGCTGTTACTTCAACGGTGATTTGTTCTTTCGGATTTACCAGCGCTGTAGCAACATGGTTTCCGCTTATATATCCAAATGTTCCGATTGCAAGCCCCAGAATTATAACGATAAATGTTATAAATCTGAACTTTGACTTGATCCTGTATTTCTTCGTATTCGTTTTCATCTGACAACTCTCCTTTCCTTCCCTTTTGAACGTTTGTTCTTTACGTTCTCAATGGTAACAGAATGTATGTTCGTTGTCAATATGAAATGCGAACAAATTTTCGCATCTTAATAATCTTTTACATATTGAGGAGTTTATCGGTGATTTTATAGGTAAAATCAATGATCTTCTGGCGGAAAACAATGCCCAGAATAAGCAGAACAACAGCAATTGCAGCGATAACAGCGGCGCTTGTGTACCCCCCTGCCCCTACACGGCTTCCAATGATCAGACAACCGAGCATTCCGGGAATACGTGCAATCATAGAAACAATAAGATAAGGTTTGATTTTGATATTGGAAAGGCCGGCAGCATAGCTGCACAGATCCTTCGGGATTCCCGGAATCAGGAATATGATGAATGTTACAATCAGTCCCTTTGGACTGTTCATCAAGTCAATCATCTCTGTGACTTTGCGTTCTCCGAAGAAGAGATGCACCGCGTCACGTCCCAGCATTCTGGCGAAGAAATAAGCGATGCAGGAGCCAACGGCTATCCCAATCAAAGACAGAAGCAGTCCCAGCAGCATTCCATAGAGATATCCGCCGGCGAACTGAAGTGCCTGACCGGGTATGATACAGATAACAACCTGCAGAGCCTGAGCAACCATATAAATCAGAATGCTTTCTTTGCGGTAGCCTTTGATATCACGAATGAGTTCTTTCATATTTGAGAAAGAATCAATCAGATCATGATGGAAAAAAAAGATATAAACAGGGATGCCAATCAGTATCAGCGCCAAAAGAGAAAGCTTCAGAATCGCCATGATCCGCTTGCGTTTTTCTTCTTTATTCAGAACTGTTTTTTCAGTTTGCTTATCCATGTTTCCTTATGTTGTATCTACAGAATACCGAGAGCGTCCAGAGCCTTGATGACGCCGAATTTGGAGTGTTCGTAGGTCAGACCACCCTGGAAATATACATTATATGGCTCGCGCATAGGCGCATCAGCAGAAAGTTCTATCGAAGAACCCTGGATAAATGCGCCGGCAGCCATGATAACCGGATCTTCATATCCACCTGTAGGGATCGGCACAGGTGTTACATTCGCATCGATCGGCGCTGCTTCCTGAACGCCTTTGCAGAAAGCGGTCACTTTTTCGGCAGTACCGAGTCTGATTGCCTGTATAATATCACTTCTCTTATCTGACGGCCCCGGACAGACATCATAACCAAGTTTCTCAAAGACCTTGGCGCAGAGAACAGCGCCCTTTACCGCGCCGTTTACTGTCTTCGGAGCAATGAACAGACCTTGCAGCATGGTTCTGGTCTGACCGAAAGTCAGGCCGCATTCACCGGCCGTTCCCGGTGTAGTCATACGATAGCTGACATTTTCAATCAGATTTTCTCTTCCTGCGATATATCCGCCGGTCAGAGCAAGACCGCCGCCCGGATTCTTGATCAGAGAACCTGCCATGATATCAGCACCTACGTCTGTCGGTTCTTTGGTGTGGAGAAATTCTCCGTAGCAGTTGTCCACCATACAGATCAGATTCGGATTGATTCCATGTACGAAAGATGCCCATTCTTCAATCTGTTCGATGGTGATGGCTTTTCTCCAGCCATATCCTGTGGAGCGCTGAAGACAAACCATTCTTGTTTCAGGTTTGATTGCCTTTGCAAGTGCATCGAAATCGATGGATCCATCAGAGGTCAGTTCCACCTGATCGTAGGTCACGCCGTAATCCATCAACGTTCCTTTGCCTTTGCCTCTGATGCCGATGGTCTCTTCCAGAGTATCATAAGGTCCGCCGGTGCTGTATATCATATGGTCTCCGGGCCTCAAAACACCTGTCAGAGCGAGGCTCAGGGCGTGAGTGCCATTTACTATGATTGGTCTGACGAGAGCTGCCTCAGCGTGAAATACATCGGCAAATAAACGCTCCGTTGCATCGCGGCCCATATCATCATAGCCGTATCCTGTGTTCCATGCGAAGTGGCGGTCACTGATATTGTTCTTATGGAAAGCATCCAGCACCTTGTACTGGTTATATGTCATGATATCATCCAGTTCATCGAACAAAGGTTTGATTTCCTGTTCACAGGAATCCACCAGCTCGAGCACTTTATCTGAAATACCGAATTCTTCAATTAATAGTCTGTTTGTATTATTGTTCATGAAAATCTCCTATTGCCTGAGTTGTAAATGCGCTGTGGTTAAAGAATATGATGACTGGCCAATCCGGACGTTCGGAAGCCGGGTTCTTTTTGATGAAACGATCGTATTTCTTCTGCATATCAGCGGAAACGCATGTGAGACGCGAATTCTTCACCTTTCCGTGCTTCTTCTGCCATTTGAGAACCGGATAGCCATTCGCTCCGAACTGGTTCTCTGAATCTTCTATATATGCGCTGCCCAGTTTTGATGCGCTACTGATCAGAGTAGCCTGCGAAATTCGATCGGTTCCTTCCCGGATGTTTTTCGCATTTCCTGCGATATCACTGCCGACGCCCTTAACGCCGGATTCATTCAGATAGTAATTATTTCTGATATCCGGATCATTGGAAAGCTCTGATTCATCCAGATATCCGCCGATAATACCGCCGGAAACATCGGAGTTATCGATTGCACCTGCATTATAGCAATCGCTGATGATGAGACCTTTCACACCTGCAATACCAACGATGCCGCCGGCATATCCCCTGATGTTGTCCGCCTTGAGGACAGCGTTGTTTCTGACCTTCAGGTGCCCCGTGTTATAGCAGCTGACGATTTTTGAACCTTTGGCATTCATATATCCGCAGATGCCACCTGTTCCTTCTGTTCCGGAAGAAACCAGACCTGTGTTAAAACACCGTTCGACGACAGAATCTTCGCTGACAGACCGGCCGCAGACGCCGCCTGTTCCATAGGTTGTAGCACCTCGTTCCGTTGATTTGATTTCAGCTCTGTTGCCGCATTTGGTTACTTTACCCCAGTTTTCACCAACAATGCCGCCGACTTTCATAGTACCCTGGACATCGCCGTTATTGACGCATTCCGTGATGGTTCCGCCATCGTTATGACCGACGATACCACCGGTCATGGCCTTTCCTGTTACCGTTACATAGGATTTGCAGTTTTTCACAAGGCCGTTTTTTCCTAGATAACCTGCAAAAGCTCCGCATTCCGCACCGCTGGATTTAATATTGCCCTTCAGCTTGAGATTCTTGACCGTACCGTCAAGATAGCCGAACAGACCTGCATTGCCGCCGTTCTCATTGAAATTGAGGCCTTTTATCGTATGCCCGTTTCCGTCAAAAACACCTTTGAAGCAGATATCCTCACTCCATCCGATTGGAGTGAAGTTGTCTCTGACAGTGATATCACGTCCGAGTTTGATGGTTTTGCCCTCAAAGCTCTCATACTGGTTCGCGCGGTTTGTATATTCATCATAACGACCTTCGTTTACCAGATCCGCCAGACCCTGCAGCTGAATCGCCGTTGTAATCGTATATACTTCAGCGCGGCGATGATTGTCGAACCAGGAAGTGCTGAATGTTGATGTAAAAGCATCTTCTTCCACATCCTCATTCGGATCATATTCTTCGTATTCGATGTAATTACCATCGTCATCATACATGTAATTACCATCGTCATCGTTCGTTTCTACGGCAAAAACAGGAAGCATGCTTCCTGCGAAAAATATCACTGAAAGCGCAGTCAGCGCCAGTATTTTCACCAATCTCATCTTAATCTCTCTCCTTCCGTTCTAGCTCCCATTCCATGTCTTTTACTAAATCCCTTTTTACATTCATCTTGTGATTCGCATAGAGCTGCGTCGTCGTGACCTGCTCGTGATCCAGAAGCGCCTGTACATCAAAAATTGAGTTTCCCCTTCCGATGAGGCTCGTAGCGGCAGTTGCCCTGAGTTTATGCGGGCTGTAGCCGGCTTTTCTGGATGTAGCCATACCGATTGATGTGTATTTCTTCACAAGATCCCGGATAGCGCGTTCCGTCATACGTCTCCCCTGAAGAGACAGGAACAGCGCATCCTCATGGCCTTCCTGGATTCGCTCCTCATCGGCCCTCTCATTTTCAAGATAGTCTGTGACCACAGTCGTAACAGACTGATTCAAAGGCATAATCGCCTCTTTGTCTCTCTTGCGGTATATCTTGAATTCCCCTCTGCTGAAGTTGAATGAAGAAACATTCAGCTGCTGCAGTTCAAAGAGTCTGAGACCATAGGTGATGAATAGGATTAGAATGGCTTTATCCCTGCGTTTGGTCTTCTCCCAGTACTGATGCTCTTTTGGCGTCAGATTGGCGCCTGTGGTGACTGCATCCAGCATAATCATGACCTCATCATCCTGCAAGGCTTTGATTTCCCGTTCGCTTGCCTTCGGGACACGGATCGGGTCAAATCCATCCGTGATGTTTTTATCGATGATGCCATCACGATAAAGCTGTTTGAAGAGCACGGAAACAGAAGATTTCTTTCTTGCCAGGGTTTTGTTCGTGTTTTCATAGAGAACGATTTCATTCTCTTTCTCAACCCTGTAACTGCGGCAGTAATCGATGAACAGATTCACATCCACCGCCATAATTTCATTGAAATCAGCCCTTGTGATTTCTCTTGTAGAGGTTGCTCTGGTTAAATCCGTTTCATCCACAAGGTACTGACAGAAGAATCGGATATCAGTTAGATACGCAAGGCGGGTCATAGGCAGAACATTGCCCTTAAGATAAGCAAAGAACCCCCTCATAAAGCTTGGGAGCTCTTTCTGTATGTCCTCGCACTTAGAAACGATTTCATGCTCCTTCAGTACGATGTTATCCGGCTTTTCACTTCTATTATGTAATCTTACAGTCTTTCCTTCAGCCACTGAATCAATACCTGTTTCGCTTCCTTTTCATCCAAGTATGCCGATAAATCGAACAGGTTGATTGTATCATATCTGCGGAACCATGTTAACTGTCTTTTCGCATAATGTCGTGTATTTTTTTTGATTATTTCAACCGCATCCTCAAGAGTTGTTTCACCATTGAGATAATCGATGATTTCCTTATATCCGATTCCCTTCATGGAGATGTCATCGGCGGTCAGCCCCATGGCCATTAGAGACCGTACTTCATCGACAAGACCTGCTTCGATCAGGACATCCACACGCTCGTTGATTCTCGCATAAAGTTCTTCACGATCCCTTGTAAGGCATACCAGCAAAGGATTGTAGCTTTCATTCACACAAATACAGCCATCGAATGGACGGACCTCCCCTTCCCCTGCTTTCAGACGTTCAATTGCCCGGATTACTTTTTTGACGTTGTTGGGATGGATGCGTTCCGCAGCTTCAGGATCCAGTTCCCGAAGCTGTTCATGAAGCGCCTCAGGACCTTCTGAATCGGCAGTTTTCCTCAATTGATCACGCAGATCCGCATCCTCGCCTGCACCGGCAAAATCCATATCATAAAGAATAGAATTGAGGTACAAACCAGTACCTCCCGAAATTATAGGAAGTCTTCCCCTCGTCAGAATGTCATCGATTGCCGCTCTGGCCAGCTGCTGATAGCGCGCAACAGAAAAGGGCTCTCTCGGATCAAGAAAATCAATCAGATGGTGAACGGCTTCCTGCTGTTCAGCTTCTGTTGGTTTCGCGCTGCCGATGTCCATATATTGATAGAGCTGCATGGAATCGCAGGAGACGATTTCTCCGTCGAATGTCTTTGCAGCTTCTATGGCGTATTCAGTTTTCCCAACAGCCGTAGGACCGGCTATTACGAGGATACGTCTGTCTTCCATAATCGTCTATGCGCGTTTGAACATGCGTTCCAGCTCATAACGGGTGAGTTTGATGAATGTCGGCCTGCCATGAGGACAGGAGAACGGATTATCACAAAGTTTGAGCTGCTCGATGAGCGCATGGATTTCCGCCGGATCCAGAACATCACCGCCCTTCACAGCGGATTTGCAGGATCTGGTGATGATTTTATCCAATGTATTGTAATCAGTAAGATCCGGATGATCACTGAGCTGACCGAACAGATCGCCGAGGAATGCTTCCGCCTCAGAAAGCTCCATAAAAGCAGGGATCTCACGGACAAGATAGGTATTTCCACCGAAGAATTCGATATCATATCCCATGGAACGCACGTTCTCAACCCAGGAATCTTCAGAGGAGACAATATCCGCAGGAACATCGAACTGCAAAGGCATCAGCAACTGCTGTGAAGCCTTCTCATCTGCCTGGTACTGTTTCAGCAGTTTCTCATAAAATATTCTCTCGTGAGCAGCGTGCTGGTCAATGAGATAAAAAGAATTCTCGTCCTGTGCAACAATATAAGTGTTGAAAACAGCTCCAATAATGGAAAGTTCATCAAAATCAAAGGGCTTGTTGACTTTTTCCGGAACTGGATCAGGAATTTCTCTCTGAATCTCTTCCGTTTGCTTCTCTTCGCGAAGAGTTGTCAATATGGATTTTATGTTAACTTGCGCTTGCAATTCTGATTCTTTTGTATTCTGTTCAAAAGCAGATGAATCGTGTACTTTTGAAGCTGAATCGGACACATGATATGTGAATCCATCGTCTTTCAGATGATCTGATACCCTTTCTTCCACTGTTTGTGCCACATTTGGGACAGCTTTTTCACCGGTCAGAGCTTCCCGGATTGCTTCTGTAACAAAATCCTCCACTTCACTGTTGTCATCGAATCGGATCTGTTTCTTTGTCGGGTGGATATTCACATCCAGTTTCTCTGCCGGCATGGCCAGAAACAGAAATGCGATCGGGAATCTCCCCTTGAACATGCGTTCCGCATAGGCTCTGTCCAGTGCCCTTTCCAGCACGGAACTGGCGATGATTCTGCCGTTTACGCAGAAAATCTGACGGTTTCTTGACGGTAGCGTCTTATCCGGTGAAGAAACATGTGCTTTTAATGTAAACCCGCCGGCGCTCCGTTCGACCGGAATCAGCCCTTCGCCGATATCTGATCCATAGATACTGATGATATTTGCCAGTATGTTGCCTTTGCCTGATGTGGTGAAGACGTTTTTCCCGCCGTTGATCAGGCGGAATCTGACATCCGGATAGGAAAGCGCGATTCTGGAGACAAAATCAATAACTTTCCGTGCTTCCGAAGCATCCGATGCAAGGAATTTGTATCTTGCAGGTACATTGAAGAACAGATCCTTGACGGTGACTGTCGTTCCGTCAGGACATCCTGTTGCAGTATTCTCGAGGATTTCAGAACTTTCTACAATAACCTTGCGACCTATCTTGGCGTCAGAGGTCTTGGTGATGAGCTCCACTCTTGCCACAGCGCAGATGCTGGCGAGGGCCTCACCCCTGAAACCGAGGGTTTCAATGCAGTCAAGATCTCGTTCATCTGAGATTTTGCTGGTGGCGTGGCGTCTGAATGCGATTTCTGCTTCATCGGAATCGATGCCGCATCCGTTATCGGTCACTCTCATGTAAGTTCTGCCGCCATCTCGGATTTCAACGGTAATCGAATCTGCCCCTGCATCCAGAGCGTTTTCAACGAGCTCCTTCACAACGGATACCGGTCTGTCGATCACCTCGCCTGCCGCGATTTTGTCTGCTATGTTCTTCTCTAATATCTTAATCATTTCTATGTTCGCTAAATGTGCTTCTTTAGATCTTCCAGTATTTTGAGCGCCTGGGAAGGCGTTGTCTCCATCAGATCCAGTGCCTGAAGCTTCTCTTTGACCGGATCCGGCATAGTTTCGAAGAAAGTCAGCTGTGTTTCAGATGTATTTTCCTTCACGACTTCCACATTCTCCGCCATATCGCCGCCGAGACTGTCCAAATGGCCTCTGGCGCTGTTGAGCAGTTCATCCGGCACTCCGGCAAGCTGCGCAACATGGATACCGTAACTCCTTGATGCAGACCCTTCCACGATTTTGTGCAGGAATACGATATTGCCGCTGTCTTCCAGAACATCCACATTCAGATTGCGGATACCGTCCAGCGTGTGTTCCAATACGGTCATCTCATGGTAATGGGTTGCGAACAGTGTTCTGATATGCCGTTTGCAAATATACTCCGCAGTCGCCCAGGCGATGGATAATCCGTCATAGGTGCTGGTTCCTCTGCCGATTTCATCAAGGATGATGAGACTCTTTGTGGTAGCTGTGTTGAGAATGTAAGCGAGCTCGCTCATCTCAACGAAGAACGTACTCTGCCCCTGAGCCAGATTGTCCGATGCGCCGATACGTGTGAATATCCTATCGCAGATGCCGATATGGGCGTTTCTCGCAGGTACGAAGCATCCGGCCTGCGCCATGAGCACAATCAGCGCCGTCTGTCTCATATAGGTGGATTTACCGGACATATTCGGTCCCGTGATGATGAGCAGTTCAGCGTCCTTTCGATCCAGATAGGTGTCATTGGAAACAAAGACGCCGTCGCGGATGGTCTGTTCAATGACAGGATGTCTCCCCTTCTCTATGGAAATCACATCTCCATCATCGATGACAGGCTTGACGTAATCATTCTTTTCTGCTACTTGTGCAAAGGCAGTAAGCACATCGAGAGCAGCAACGGCTCTGGAGGTGCTCTGGATTTCACCGATGAAATCCTTCAGCCTGTCGCGAATACTGCAGAAGAGCTCATATTCCAGTTTGTTGATTTCAGCTTCCGCATTGAGGACGAGACGCTCTGTCTCTTTCAGTTGCGGCGTAATGAATCTCTCGGAGTTTACGAGAGTCTGTTTTCTTATATAATCATCGGGAACAAGGTCATAATTGGATTTTGTGACTTCGATGTAGTAACCGAAGACTTTGTTGAATCCGACCTTGAGTTTCTTGATCCCGGTTCTCTCTCTTTCCGTTGCCTCAAGGGACGCGATCCAGTGTCTGGCATCGGCGATGGAGGCTTTGAGGTCATCCAGTTCCTGTGAGTATCCTGCCTTGATGATACCACCCTCTTTGATGGTGAAAGGAGGTTCTTCCACGATGCCTGCATCAATCAGCTCGCAGATCTCCTCCAGAGGGTAAATGGCTTCTCTCAGTTCTGTAATAAGTTCAGATTCCAGGGCAGAGAGATCCATGCGTATCTCAGGGAGCACTCGGCAGGAATCGGCCAGTGCATTCAAATCATGGCCATTGGCTCTGCCAGTAGCGATTCTTCCCGCAAGACGTTCAAAATCGTATATTCTCTTCAGGTTTTCCTTGATGTTGTTTCTCGTAAGGACATCATCTGTCAAAGCTTCCACTGCATCCAGCCTGCGGTTGATCATTTCCGCATTGTTCAGCGGCTGACGCAGCCAATGCTTCATGGTTCTTGATCCCATGGCAGTATGGGTCTTATCCAGAACACCAAGAAGAGAACCCTGCAGTTTCTTCTCAAAAAGGGTTTCGGTCAGTTCCAGATTCTTGATGGTTGCTTTATCCAGGGACATATGCTGGCCTGCTGAGTAGACGGAGAGATTTCTAATGTGGGACAGATCACTCTTCTGGGTATCATAAAGATACAGGAGAAGAGATCCCAAAGCCGTTTCTGAAGCGGTGTTTTCCTCTACTCCGAGGCCGTGTGATGCGGTGACGCTGAACTGACGGCGGATCGTATCGCGCATCGCATCTGTACGGTAGAATCTTCCGTCCAGAATGTTGATGTAAGGATCGATGACCGTTTTCATGTCTTCCGTATCGAGAATATCGGAGGTTTCTTCGTTTAGAATCAGCTCGCTGGCGTTGATTTTCACAAGTTCATTCAGCAGTGTCTGTCTGGCGCCGGAACCGGAGAACGAAGTAAGACAAATCTCTCCAGTAGACACATCGCAGTATGAGAGACCGATTGTCTCTCCATCGGTATGTACGGATGCGATGTAATTGTTCTCTTTATCGTTGAGAACGCTGCCTGTCATTGCGGTACCAGGCGTTACGATCTGGATGACCTCGCGCTTTACGATACCTTTGGCAGCGGCAGGATCTTCCACCTGCTCACAGATGGCTACCTTGTAGCCTTTGTTGATGAGACGTGCGATATAAGTATCCGCGGCATGGAAAGGGACTCCGCACATGGGAGCCCTTTCATCCAAACCGCATTGTTTACCTGTAAGTGTAAGCTCAAGCTCTCTTGAAGCGGTTATGGCATCATCAAAGAACATTTCATAGAAATCGCCCAGTCTAAAGAA
>SVCS01000120.1:1722-3240 GCA_015058205.1 Clostridiales bacterium | reverse complement strand
CATTCGTGTCCCTCACCATGCTCATGATCGTGATGGCTGCAGGCAGTGTCCGGGTCATATTCAAGGTTCCCTGCCAGATAATTTCTGACTGCCTCGTCCGCGTCGCCTGCCGCGCCCGGCAAAAGCTCCACGCCTGCTTCTTCCAGCGCCATTCTGGCACCCAAGCCAATACCGCCGCAGATCAGCACCTCCACTTCCGCTGCGCGAAGAAATCCTGCCAATGCACCGTGGCCTGTGCCATTGGTGTCAATGACCTGCGAGGATGTGATCTTTCTATCCTGAACATCGTAAATCTTGAACTGCTCCGTTCTGCCGAAGTGCTGGCCTATCATTTCCTGTTCATACGTAACTGCAATTCTCATGACATTGTCTCCTTTTTCTTTGATCTGGGCACTTGCCGGAATGGAATCAATTCGATATATACCGCCCGTAATGCGAATACGCTTCCCGTTCAGCATGGCATCTGCTATTTTGTAGCGTGCCTTTTCATAGATACTCGCCACTGTTGCTCTGGAAACCCCCATCGCTTCCGCACATTCTTCCTGCGTCATCTTCTGATAGTCAATCAGCCGAATGGTTTCCAATTCATCCAACTTGAATGCTATCGTCTCTGTGATCTCTGATCCTTCCGGTAGAAAACTCCAGTAATCCGGATATCCGCATATTCTTCTGCATCTCTTTGGTCTGGACATATCGATTCCTTTCTGGCATATGCCAATAACTATGCTCAGTATACTTTTATTATTGTCATATGTCAATAATAATGACAAAAGAGCCGTTGCTGGTGTCCCTGATTTACCTGCCCGGCTCTTCTTTTATCCTTTGTGTGTAGACGATTCTTTAGTAATCAAATGCAGCCTCCTTCTCTCTTAGCTCTTGAATAAGGGATGTTTGTACTATAGCACACTTCTTACCATTATTGCAGTTCCACAATAGAGTCAGACATCTTGTTTTCCTCTGGCAGATCAAGTTCTGATAATGGGATCGCAATACCGCCCTCCTCATTAGAGGTCAGATACACGAACATATCGGTGTAATCAACTCCTTCAAAAGTAAAGCTGACCGCGCCTCCTGTACCTTTTCCAGTCATATATGGTGTGGTTTTCACAGGCTCAACCTGATTACCTTCCGCGTCTGTCATTTTCACCCCAACGGTAACGTTCCAACCGAAGCCGGAGCTTTGCATCGTGTAAGATGAAACCATGAAATCCTCTGTTCCTCGAATATATACGGTAGTAGAATCATCTTCCTTCTGTATTTCCGCAATTTGTATATTGCATTTGTCGCCGTCCCCATTCTGAAGCGTAACATCACCTTCACTAGTATAGGATGCGCTTCCGCATCCAGTGAATGCAAGACACAGCATCATTGCTAAAATCGCCACTGCTAATTTCTTCATTTCTAGTTCCCTCCTCATAAAACAGAAGGAGCAGTCTATTGCAAACTGCTCCGATGTTTTTACTGTTTCTGCCCAGTCCTTTGAGTTTACGTCTACAGTATATCACATGTCTCTATTGT
>SVCS01000120.1:0-1622 GCA_015058205.1 Clostridiales bacterium | reverse complement strand
ATCAAATCGTGGCTATCACTTCTACTTCGCAAATGGCGCCCTTCGGCAATGACTGAATCCCAACACATGATCTGGCTGGTTTTTCTGTGAAGTATTTGGCGTACACTTCGTTGAACGCTGTAAAATCATTGATATCAGTAAGAAAACAAAGGGTTTTCACCACATTTTCCGGTTTTGTCCCAGCAGCCTCCAATATGGCCATCAGATTCTGCATGACCTGTTCGGTCTGCTCCTCGATTGTTTCCCCGACAAGTTCGCCCGTTGCCGGATTCAGAGCAATCTGCCCGGATGTATAAACCATCCCGTTAACTACGACAGCCTGGGAATACGGTCCAACTGCAGCAGGTGCTTTATCTGTATAGATCTTTTCCATTCTGTTCTTCTCCTTTCGATTTCTGTTCTATTCTTATTTGTAGAAAAAGAATTGCTATTTCAAATATGGATCCAGCGGATATTTATCGCCATTGCTCATCACAGCATTGATTAGATTGGCGTCAATGGTCGTCTCACCTTCAACAGTAACGACATCCTGATAACCACCTAGATTATCCATGATTTCTATTACGTTTTCATCTCGGAGTTTTGCCGTATTCACGGCAGAAACGGTTCCATCCTCTTTGAGCATAAGAATGCTGTAAAAGCCTCCATTGCCAAATGGTTTCACATAAATATCCTTCACTCCTGATGCAATTGTAGGCTGCCATCCGACTGCAGCTGCAAGATCTCCTTCCGTTCTTAAGATAACGTCACCCTCCGGAGTGAGCCCAACGGTATTGATGTCCATATTAAATTCATAACTCGGTCCAGTAATTTCTTTTACATGGGAATAATCCGTATACTCCGGCGCCGGCTGTGTTTCTTCGGTTGCTTCCGTCGTTTCCGGCTGAGTGGTTTCTTCGGTCGATGTACTGCCCCCGCATCCTGCAAATGAAAAACACATCACCACCATGAGCATTGCGATTAATAACCTCTTCATTTCTGATATCCTCCTCGTAAAGCAAAAAGAGCCGCTTGTTGCAAACTGCCCTATTGTTCTAACTGTCTTTGCCCTCATACTGAGCGTGCGCCTTTAGTATATCACATCAATTTTCACTGTATCATTTGAAGATCTGCCCTGGAAGCACCAGTTTTTCCTTAAATGGAAACGATCTGTCGAATGCTTCTACTTCAGCTTCGTCTACGTAATAGCCTTGCGGAGTCTGGTATACCCCTGTTATTCCATCCAGATATCCTTTTATTAGTTCTTTACACAGAAAGAATGAATCATCCGCATCCTCCGGAAGGTCATGGTACCGAATCCCGAACCTGTGGGCATAAAGAAAGCCGCTCTTGCCATAAAAGTCGATGTTTCCTTCGAACAGAACCGCGCCGAAACCAAGATCGGATGCTTTTGCAAGAGAATAGTCGAGCAACCGTTTGCCGTATCCTTTTCGTTTCAGCTCCGGTGTGATGCAAATCGGCCCCATGGTAAGCACGTCAATATCACTGCCATCATCTGCATTGATGACAGTTTTCATGAACATGTTCTGCCCGATCAGTTTGCCATTTTGTTCCATGACAAAATCAAGTTCTTTCACAAAAGCAGGATCTTCGCGGAGCACATGGATCACATAATGCTCACT
>SVCS01000119.1 GCA_015058205.1 Clostridiales bacterium | reverse complement strand
TGTGGCGTCCAGATAATTCTGAAGCGTCCCAAGATGCACATAATAATAAGAAAAGCGATCCTGCTTTTTGACTTGCAGGAGATCCGCATCGACCAGCTTCTTCACATGCTGTGAGATGGTTGCCTGCGCATACCCGAACTCCGCCACAAGATCTTTGTTGCAGACAGGTTTGCGTTTTTTGTTCTGCTGCATGATAAAACGGAAAATCTTGATGCGCGCCGGGTGCGCCAACGCGTCGGAGATTTGTGCAATGAGCAGGACTTCTTTTTCCTGCAGCTCATCTAGTTCTTTTCTCAGTCTCATTGGTATAGTTTCTCCTTTTCTATCAGGTCAAGTATTTGTTCTGCCATAAACTCATGTCCGGCTGGGGTAGGGTGCACCCCATCGAGATAAGCCAGGTCCACATCTCCCAGCTCCGAGACAAACACTCTGTAAAGCTGGTTCATGTCGACGAAAGGCCTCCCCGTGCCTTTGAGCATCTCCGAGAACCTTTCTAAATCCCGGTTGACTGCGTCATAGGAGATGCCACAGCCGGCAAGCCACATATATTCAGCCTTGCCGGCGTCCACCGGAACCGGAGTAATGTAAACCGTCTTGATGCCCTCCTTGTCCGCGCGCTCTGCTAACATCTGCAGATTTGCAAAAGCCTCCTCGGGAGTTGCTTCTCTATATATGAAGTCATTTGCCCCTGTGTGGTAAAAGACAAAGTCCGGCTTGTGGCTGAGAACATCCTGTTCAAAGCGGGCGGCAATACCGGATGTCGTATCGCCGTTTACGCCTTTGTTGATCAGATCGAAGCCGGTGCTCTTCGCAAAATCGATAGGCTTACCGGAGTGATCAATGCCGTCCTTCAGCATCCGTCGCAAAACGGCTGTGAAGCTTTTGCTTTTGCCCCATGGATATCCTGCGACAATGCTGTTTCCGATGAATACAATCTTTTTTCTCATAGCTTGTTTGGTTTGCTGTCTCGTTCCTAAGATATCAATCGTCTATTAACTATATGAATTCTAACACATTCCTTATAAAAGAAGACCATGCAAATATATTTGCACAAACGACTCTGAAAATGGTATAATAACGACACTGGAAAGGATGAAACGAAATGAACGCGAAGGAATATCAGGCAATTCTCCGGGCGGCAGCGGAAGTGCTGGGCGGCGCGATGCATATTGTAAATGCTGAAGGCATAACGATTCTCTATAATGAGGAGATGGCGCAGCTCGAAAAACAACAGATAAGAAACGTCATAGGAAAACCGTTCAGAGAGGTGTTTTCCAGCATTCCTGAAGAGGAAAGTACGCTCATGCGCGCTCTGAAGGAGAGGAAGGCCACAAAGAACCAGCAGCAGACCTATCTGAATGTCTACGGCAAGGAAATCAATACGGTAAATACTACTGTTCCAATCATCGTTGATGGGAAAGTCATCGCTGCTATGGAAGTTGCCCGTGATATAACAGATATCAAGAACATGAGCGACACCATCCTTGACCTGCAGAGCAACCTGACGGCGAGCAAATCGCCTGAAGATACAGCGGAAAGCGACGAAAAAAAGGAAAGAAAACGTGGAATCCGAGAATACCGGTTCAGCGATATTATCGGTGAAAACAGGAAGTTTGAAGAAACAATTGCAAGGGCGAAGAAGGCGGCAAACAACGATACTTCCGTTATTCTATACGGTGAAACCGGCGTCGGAAAAGAACTCTTCGCGCAAAGCATCCACTATGATGGGTTGAGGAAGAAGAGTCCGTTTCTGGCCCAGAACTGCGCCGCCATACCCGAGACACTGCTGGAAGGAATGCTGTTCGGTACGGCGAAGGGCGGATTTACCGGGGCCGTTGACAGAGCTGGATTATTTGAACAGGCCAATGGCGGCACATTGCTTTTGGATGAGGTTAGTGCCATGCCGATCGGCCTGCAGGGTAAGCTGCTCAGAGTACTGCAGGAGGAGTACATCAGGCGCGTTGGAGGAAGTAAGGATATACCAATAGATGTCAGAATTATTGCGACCATCAACGAACCGGCGAAGGATCTCATCGCCAGAGGCGCGCTCAGGCAGGACCTTTACTACAGGCTTGGTACGCTGAGCATTACAATACCGCCTCTCAGAGAGAGAAAAGATGATATTCCGCTTCTGAGCAATTCCTTCCTGAAGAAATACAATGAACGGTTTGGGAAAGAAATATGGATGATGTCGGACGGCGCTGAATCCAAACTGCTGAAGTACAATTACCCTGGCAATGTGCGTGAGTTGGAGAACATCATCATGGCCTCAGTATCGATGGCGGATGACGGACAGCATGTGCTGACAGATAAAGATATTGAGATCGGAGGCGGATACAGTGAAGCGGCAGACGCTTCGGGAAGCCATGCGGCGGACAGTTTTGTGGAAACAGGCGGTTCCCTTGCAGAGTATCTGTCAGGCATAGAAGAAACAGTAATACGGCAGTATCTGACAGCGAATGACAACAATGTGTCCAAAACGGCGAAGGACTTGGGCATGTTAAGGCAAAATCTGCAGCACAAAATCAAAAAATATGGAATTTAGTGGCATTTCGCAAATATATTTGCACGTATGACGCAAATATATTTGCGATTTTTGTTTCAACACACCTTGAAATGCGCCGCTATACCGTAATAAAGGACAAAATTGAAAGGCGGAACCCCTTGGGGCGCAAGGCTTTCAGGCCGAACAAAAACAAAACTGTTCCCTGTGCCAACTTGGCACGGGGATTGCTTTATTATAAGGCACACGAATAAGTTATTAATTAAAATTAAAATTTATGATGAAAAGGAGACAAACATGGAAAACGTAAAAGTAATCATTTGGGGACTCGGCGCAATGGGCGGCGGCATTGCAGACATGCTGCTTTCAAAGAAGGGCGTAGACATTGTTGGTGTTGCTGGAAGAGAACACAAGCAGGGACACTCAATGTATGAGTTCATCAAGACTGAAAAGGGCGACAGAGAAGATGTTATCATCAAGGCTCCGGAAGAAATCATTAAGCCGGGCGCAGCTGATATCGTAATCCTCTGCACAGACTCCTTCACAAAGGAAGCTTTCCCTCGCCTCAAGTTCATCCTGGAGCAGGGCCTCAACTGCATCACTTCTGCTGAAGAAATGGCTTATCCTGCTGCACAGAACCCTGAGCTGGCTGCAGAGCTGGACAAGATTGCTAAGGAAAACGGCGTATCAGTTCTGGGAACTGGCATCAACCCTGGTCACATCATGGACCTGCTCGTACTCGTTATGACTGGCTGCATGATCAACGTAGACCACGTTCT
>SVCS01000044.1 GCA_015058205.1 Clostridiales bacterium | reverse complement strand
GAGAGGCTGGGAGATGGCGCAGAGGTCTGCGGCCCTTCCGGTGAGCGCGATGTCGTCGCCGGCGTCAGACCGGTTAATGTCGTAATCAGTGATGATCAGACCGGCATCGATGCCGTGATTGAAGTCGCTGAGATGATGGGAAGCGAGATGCATCTGCACATGAATGCATCTGGCACGGAAGTCATCGCCATCGTGCCGACGCTGAACATGGACATCGATGAGATGAGTGCAGGAACGAAACTGAAACTGAAGCTGCAGACGGAAGCGATGCATCTCTTCGATGCAGAGACAGAAGAGTCGCTGGTGAAGTGAGAAAATCGTCAGACAATTCAGCATGATTAGTTGCAACAAACTTTGTGTTTACAAACAATAAGTTTCATGTTACAGTAATCGCGTGCCTGAGGCACAAGTACAAATTAATATCAGATCGGTGCCCATTGGGTGAGCATTTATGAGCGGACAATATGATGCTCAATGGGATAATAGGAAATCAGGTGAGATACCTGAGCGATCCGGTCACTGTGATAGGGAGTCTGCCTGCAGATGCCATTGAGTCTGAATGGATTTGAGAAGGCGCAGGGAGATGTTGATCTTAAGCCAGGAAGCCTGCCGATTTGGGATTGATAAACGAACTTCCGCAGAAAGTTCCGTCAATGATATGTAGAGCAGGATAAGACCGACAGGTTTTCCTTTCTATGATTCTTATGTATTGAGTATGGCCTTTTTGCGAGAAGTCGCAAAAAGGTTTTTTATTTGGAGAAGAAAGGAAGACTAGAATGGAGAAAGTATGGAAACGTTTGATTGCAGTAGCGTTGTCTCTCATGCTGATGTTCACCATGGGACTCAATGTATTCGCTGCAGAGAATGTTGAAGGTGCATCAAACGACGATCCAGCCGTGACACTGGACGAAGGTGATGCTGCTGCAACAGATGTAGAACCAGCGGACGAAGCAGTGGTTCAGGAAGAAGCACCTGCAGAGGAAGCAGTGGTTCAGGAAGATGAGCCGGAAGTGGCGGCTATGGATACTGAGCTTGCAGACGGTACATATAATGCAAACGGTTTATCAACTGCAGTGCTGAGCATGTATCATTTCGAGAATCCACAGGTTGTCGTTAAGGGCGATAACGCTTGGCTTATCACTACCGAAGAACTTGGCAACACGGTTAAGCGCTTTGACGGTATGGCTTACGGAAAGCAGAGTGAGATCCTCGACGCGACTGACGAGACCAACCGCACTCTCGTAGAGGGCACACCTACGGCAACAGTTGTCCCTATTTATAATGAAGACGGCACACTGCAAACCCGCACATTTGTGCTTCCTGTTCCTAAGTCTGTTCTTGAGGCCGGCGGTGACATCTACTATATGATCAAGTATGTAGAAGGCTACAGTGATGCCCACAATGGCGACTGGTATAAGGCTTCAGGCGGCGACTATTATCTGACTGGCTACACCCTTGAGAAGGTAAGCGACGATACGACTCTCCCAGGTGAAGAGACATCAGAAAAAATCGATCTTACGATCACGAACAACACTGGAATGTTCAAAGCCGTTACAGCTTATCTTACTTCAGAAGGCAGCCAGGAGTATCTGGTGATGGCGCTGTCTGGTTCAGGGTATGCGGAATTGTTCAAAGGAACCTTCGAACAGGCTGTAGCGAACGGGGACGGAACGGAAGCGAATGGCAATAACAGCTGGATCCATGGCTATACTAATGCTGAAGGAAAGCTGGAATTCAAGATTCCTATGGAAGAGGATGAAACGTACGTACCAGTCGTTTCAGTATCTAACAGTTACTATAACAAATATATTGCAGGAACGAATTCTCTTGAAAGAGCATTTTTTCCAAGACAGTTTACTCTTGACAGAGATGCCAAGACACTTGTAACAGGTGACTATGAACAAACCAAAACACTTGACATCATTAATCTTGTAAGAATGTTCAAACCTGGCACTACAGCAAATGTACATGTTGTTGGCGGACAGAACTCGAACAATTATTCTGTACAGCTGACCCTGAACATGGAAAGCAATAGTTATAGTAAAGTCAAAACCATGAAATACAACAACTATACAGGTAACATTTCAGAGGCTGGAGAGGTCGAGATTGAATTAGGCGAAGGCAATGTTTTTGCAGACATACCTGTTCTGCCGAATAAGGCTCTGAAGCTGCAGTTCTATTCTGCAAAGAACGATAAATACTATGATCGTTATCTAATGATTGACTTAGTGAATGATACGGCAACATTTACAGATAATGAAGCAGATGCAGAAAACGCAGCTAAGTTTGCAGATGTAAAGGTCGCACCTATCGATGCAGTGACATACAATGGTGAAGCATGGACACCGGAAATTACTGTGACCAAAGATGAAACTCCTTTGGTAAAGGATACTGATTATACTGTAGAATATGCCGATAATACAAATGCTGGAACAGCTAAAGTATTCGTTAAGGGTGCCGGAGAATACAAGGGCGGCGGCAAAAATGTAACATTCACGATCAACCCGGCGCCGATTGATGAAACGGTAGTACCAACAATTACAGCGACTACATACACCGGTAAAGCAATAACACCTGAAGTTACTGTTACCGCTGGTGATAAAACTCTGGTTAAGGACACAGACTACACGGTAGCATATGCAAACAATATCAATGCTGGTACAGCTAAGATAACAGTGAAGGGCGAAGGCAACTATGCAGGAGAGGCGACAGCAACATTCACCATCAACCCTGCAGCCCAGAAGCTGACCATGTCTGCAGCACAGAAGACTGTTAAGTTCAAGAAGCTGAAGAAAAAGGCGCAGACAACGAGCAAGGTTGCTGTCACTGGAGCGAAGACAAAGGTGACATACGCTAAGGTAGGCGGCTCCAAGAAGCTGAGCATTAATAAGACAACTGGCAAGATCACTGTAAAGAAAAAGACCAAGAAGGGTACTTACAAGATTACAGTTAGGGCAACTGCTGCAAAAACAACAAATTATAAAGCAGCAACAGTTACAAAGACGATCAAAGTAAAAGTTAAAAAATAATTCTACCCATTAATGAATCTAGAATTGCGGAAAACCGCCTGTATGCACGGGCGGTTTCCGCCATGTCTTGATGAAAGGACAATTACTAGTCATGCACATGAAAAACAAGTTTATTTCAATCATATTGGCCGTTATGGTAGCGGTGGCGTGGACGGTTCCTGCTTTTGCAGATGATGTAACTCCAGCTGCAGATTCGAGCACAAACACCGAGGCGACAGTGGAGGAAACGAAACCAGCGGAGCAGGAAAAGCCGGCAGAGACGGTGCAGCCGACAGAAGCGCTGTCAACGGAAAGCACTTCTGAAAAGGCAGAGACGCCGGAAGCATCCGGTGAGAAGTCTTCGAGTGCACAGAACGAAGATTCCGGCAGTGAGGTTAAAGCAAAAGCTTTAACCGGCGGTCATTCTGTTTACCATGCTGTTGATAACACCACAACGCTTGGTGATGGCACATACGAGAATTGTGATTTCAGTTTCTCAGGTGGAACTGGCAAGACACAGTTTTTCTGTGACAAGGTCATCATCTCTGGAGGAAAAGCCAAGGCGGTTATCAGAACGAGCAGCAAGAACTATGAGCAGTTCTTCACTGGTACTGTTGAAGCAGATCATAACGGCGATGACGAAAACGCCAACCTTTACAATACCGAAACAGGTGAGATTGGTCAGGGTGTCTACAAGACAACCGTAGGCAGCAATGGTGCTTTTGCAACCATTCCGGTAAGTATTGGTTCAGATATGTATCTGAGCGGGCGTACAACGGCGATGAGCGACGCTCACTGGATTACTTATACAATCAAGGTTTCTGTTGACGAGAGTGATTACTCCGGTGAAGTCGGTATCCAGGACGGTACGTATAAGCCGGACAGTTTTGTGTTTAAGGGCGGCACTGGCAAAACCAGCTTCGATTGTGAGAAGGTCATTGTTATCAACGGACAAGCGACAGCTGTGTTCACGACGAACAGCGACAAGATGACCCATGTGTATATGGGAGAAGCACCTTCCAACAGCGAAACGCCGGAACTGTATGACCCGGTAACAAAGAAAAAGGGAGACGGTGTATACACGATTGGCGACAAGCAGGTTTCTGTTCCTGTTGTTTTGAACGAAGAAAAACCGTTCAGCGGCAGAACAACTGCCATGAGTGAGCCGCATTGGGTTAACTACACATATGAACTGACACTGACACCTGACTCTGAGAAAATCAGCGACAGTACAGATATCCCGACGAATCCGGAAGAAGGAACGGAACCAGTTGATCCGACGCCGGTGGATCCAACACCGGTCGATCCAACGCCGGTTGATCCGTCAGATACACAGAAGCTCTCCGTTGGAACCTGGAAGGTTAAGGCAACAACCGATAGAAAGATGTTCTATCTGAACCCGAAAACGATGGATCCTGCATGGGTGATTCTGAAGGTCAATAAGAATAAGACTATGACTGCAACAATCGTTCTGAGCGGAGAAGGCTATGACTATGTTTACATGGGAACGCCGAAACAGGCGAGAAGTGCAGGTAAGAGCAAGTGGATCAAGGCGAAAATCGTGAATGGTTACTACACCTTTGATATCCCAGTTTCAGCACTTGATAAAAAACTGACCATCACGCCGCACTCCTGGAAATATGAGCACGACGCCGATCCATCAACGGATCCGTGGAGACCGAACAAGTGGATTATTTTCTACAGCAAAGGTGCTCAGAAAGTAAAAGATGGTGCTTCTGTAGTACCTTCCAAAAAGAAAGAAAACAAAGAGAAGAAGATTGAGAAGTGGAAGGACGCCAAGAATAAGGGTACCAGCAAGGTCGATAATTCCACGAGCTTAAAGGACGGTGTTTATAAACCGGATAAGTTCAGGTGGTCAGGTGGCTCCGGCAGGTTGGCGTATATTCACTGCACGAAGATTACAGTTAAAAATGGAAAAGCCTATGCAACCATAGTATTTGGAAGCAGCAAATATGATTCGCTTCGTGCAAATGGAAGAACATATTCGAAGCAGGGCGGCGGAAATTCCACGTTTGTGATTCCTGTGAAACTGAACGCCAACAATACAATCATCGGCAGGACCACAGCCATGTCCCAGCCGCATTGGGTTGAGTATAAGATCTTCATCTACAAGGCAGGTGCAACAGCCGGCAAGGATGGAAAAGACGGAGAAGGCGGTGGATTGATAAGTACGGACAAACTGCCTGATAAAGCACCCGAACTGATTGGACTTGAGAACGAAGGCGAGACGAAAATTGAACATGCCAAGCTCTTCAGAATATTCAAATATGAGCAGGGCATAACACTGATTTCACTCGACCAGAGTTCAGGTACAGACCTATATGCAAAACCAAAAAAAGAATCTGCTAAGGACGCCGAGGAAGATGAGGTGAACGGCGAAGAAAAAATCGAATACGATGAAGACGGAAAGCCAATCGCAAAATCCGAAAACGAATTTACCAATGAACTGTATCAGAACAACATCGTCAATTATCTCGTTGTTCCGGAAGGCGTAGAACTCCCTGCAGGAATTGAAAAAGACTGCATCATCATTCAAAAGCCAGTAGACAGCACCTTTGCCTTTGCAGAAGAGGCGAGTGACATGATCTCGCAGCTGGGACATAAGGATGCACTGCAGGAAATGGATAACATTGGAGATTACGACAAGCCTGACTTCAAGAAAATCGTACTTGAAGAAGGAGATCTGGCAGTCCTTTCCTCAGAAGCTCTGCCGGAAAAGGTGACAAAAGAGAGCTCTGAAGAGGAAGTAAAGGCATCAGAAGAAAAGACAAAAACTCTGCGAAGACTGCAGACGAGATATTCCTCGCTGGCAATGCCAGTTATGGTTGACCGTTCACAGAACGAAGCGACGAATTATGGAGATGCAGAGTGGATCAAAGTCTACGGTGCAATCTACGGAGAGGAAGAGGCGGCAGCCCAGGCATTCGACAAATATGTCAAAGACAATAAAAAGGGAAAAGTAGAAGATGAACAATAATAACAGGAAAACAAGACACAGGCTGATTGCGCTGCTGGTATCTCTCTGCATGTTGACCGTGGGACTCTTTACGGGATGCGGCGGAGAAAGTGGCGAAACAGCGACTGAAACCGCACCGCAGATAGAGGGGCTGACCTACGAATCAACCCTTGAACTGCAGCGGGCTACAGAGTACAGCGTCTACCGTTACGAGGGAGGATATGACTTGATAGACATCCATGGGTTCCAGCGTTTTCTGGTTGTTCCGGAAGATGGAACGGTCCCGGAGAGTCTGGAAAGCGACATCATCGTATTGCAGAAGCCAGTTGACAAGATTTATCTCGCAGCGACTGCGACAATGGCGATGTTCTGCTCTTGCGATGCGATTGATCATATTCGCATGTCCTCTGTCCCGAAGGAGTCGTGGACTTTCGACGAGCCAAAAGAAGCTATGGAAAATGGGGATATCATATTCGCAGGCAAGTACAGTGCACCGGACTATGAAACCATTCTGAAAGAAGGTTGTGATCTGGCACTGGAGTCAACGATGATCGACCATTCACCGGAAGTCCAGGAAATGCTGGAAGATCTGGGGATTCCTGTGATGGTTGATAGATCCAGTTACGAATCGGATCCTTTGGGCAGAGCGGAATGGATCAAATTGTACGGTGTTCTGACGGATCACGAAGAACAGGCAGATGAATTCTTCGCATCACAGATGGATGCGATCAAGGAACTGGATGATTTTAAAAATACTGAAAAAACTGTTGCATTCTTCTACATCTCGTCCGACGGCAAGGCAGTTGTAAGGAGAAGTACAGACTACATCCCTGCGATGATTGAAATCGCAGGAGCGAGATACATATTTAAGGATCTCGACGATGACAGCGGCAGAACATCGATTGATACATCCATTGAGACGTTTTATGATACTGCAGTGGATGCCGATTATATCATCTACAATGGCAGCATAGACAGTTCTGTAAAAACGATGGACGATTTACTGAGCAAGGATCCAATCATGAAAAAGATGACAGCTGTTCAGAACAACAACTGTTGGGTTACAGACAGCGCTATGTATCAGAGAACAGATATTGTCGCAGATATGATACTGGATTTTCATAAGCTGTTCTCCGAGGAGAATCCGACCGATTTGAAGTACTTGAAGAAACTAGAGTAGTTAATAGGCTTAGAGCCGTCACTCTTTTGCAGCGGCGGCTCTTTTGTTATAATGCGTATATGACGAAGGAACAGAAGATCGCCCTCGCGGTGGCGACCGGGACGTCGTTTGCAACAGCCTTTTCAGGAAGCGCGACGAACCTGGCTATACCGGCGATGGGAACCTATTTTAATATGGGCGCTGCGAGCGTGGGCTGGATCACGACAGCTTACGTCATTGTAATCGCTGCGATGGCAGTGCCATTTGGGAAGATCGCGGACAGCACCAGCAGAAAATACATGCTGGCGGCAGGAGTCGCTGTTTTTGGCGTTGCTTCTGTTGCGGCAGTCTTTATGGGATCCGTTGCAGGGATTCTCACCATGCGCGCCATCATGGGTATCGGCGCGGCTATGATCTTCGCATCCAATATGCCGATCGCGATCAACGCTTTTCCAGGCAATGAACGTGGCAAAGCCATCGGCATCGTGACTTCAGGGATTTACACTGGTCTTGCCATTGGTCCTGCTCTCGGCGGATTTCTGAACAACCTCTTCGGATGGCAGGCGATTTTTCTCTTTGGAGCGGCCATTGCTTTTGCATCAATGATCTTAACGCTGACGGGAGTCGCTGACGATAGGCAGAAAAAAACCGGGGCGAAATTCGACCTCGGTGGTAATATCGTTTACATTCTGATGATCATATGTCTGATTTATGGATTGACTGCCCTAAACAGCATCAGGTTCGGATGGGCGTTTCTTTTGTGCGGTGTGATCCTAGGAGTGCTCTTCGTAAGAATCGAATTGCGGTTCGAAAATCCTGTCATAGATGTGAGAATCTTCGCGGAAGACAGAGTGTTCACACTGTCGAATCTGACAGCGTTGTTTAACTACAGCGCGACCTTTGCCCTGGGATACTTCGTTTCGATTTATCTCCAGGTCGCCCAGGGCCTCAGCTCGCAGACAGCAGGACTGGTCATGATGATGCAGCCGATTCTGATGGCAGTCTTCTCACCATGGACGGGACGAATGTCCGACCGTATTCCTGCTTATAAGCTTGCATCATCAGGTATGGCTGTGTGCGCGCTCACATTGCTGTTCTTTGCCTTTGCCTATGTGGGGATGCCGATATGGGCTGTCTGCGCCGCACTGGCGGCTGCCGGGTTCGGAATCGCCCTCTTCTCCTCTCCGAATACGAATGTGATTATGAGCTGCGTTCCACCGCAGAAGTTTGCCGTTGCCAATTCTATCGTTTCTACTATGCGCACATCAGGGCAGACCATAGGGATGGCCATCATCACACTGGTTGTCAGCGGAACAATCGGAAATGTTTCACTCTATGAAGTTCCTGCTGCGGATCTGATCCACACCATGCACATCTGCTTCTTTATCTTTACAGGGCTCTGCATTCTTGGAATCTTCATGTCCATGCAGCGTCGGAAATCTTAAAACTGCTGTTGCTTTTCCTTAATCTTCAATTCCGCGGCGTGCCTGCACGCCGTTATTGTAGTAGTGCTTGATCTCACGCATCTCGGTGACGAGATCGGCGGCCGCTATGATTTCCTCTGGTGCGCAGCGGCCAGTCAGGATCAGCTCTGTGTGAGCCGGTTTCTTCCGAATCAGTTCCAGGACTTCTTCCACGTCGAGCAACCCGAAGAACATGGTGCAGTTGATCTCGTCGAGCACAACCATATCGTACTCACCGGACAGCACCATCTCGCGGGCTTCCGCGAAGCCATCGCTGATCATCTTCACATACTCCGCAGGTGGATTTCCTTCTTCAAAAACAACACACGTATCGCCGTATTCAGCCAGCTCCTCCTCAGAAATACTTCCTGCTTTTGCGATAAAAAATGGCTTGCCGAGGGTCTTCCAGGTGACGCCCGGAAGAGTCGGAAGTATCTTCTGCTCACTGTAACCGAGAGCCTTCATAAATTGGATGAAAGCGATCTTCATACCAGCGCCTGACGCCCGCATGGTGATGCCGAGGGCAGCGGTGGTTTTGCCTTTGCCGTTTCCTGTGTAGACCTGTACATATCCTGTCTTGTTAATGCTCATGTGCGTGCCTCCTTGTGCTATAATTGTAGCATATGAAAGCTGGCGAATGCCGGGTAGGAGGAGAAAATATATGACAAATCTGGAACGTGCAAATGCGTATTTCAAAAATGATAAATACGCGACAGATGTAACGGGAATTACCATTACGGAAGTCCAAAAGCACTATGCTAAAGTTGAACTGGAACTGGATGAGCGGCATATGAACGCCATGGGAGCAGTTATGGGAGGCGTCTATTTCACTTTGTGCGACTTTGCCTTCGCAGTTGCGTCCAACTTCGATTCAGAGCCGGTGGTCACTTTGGGTTCACACGCGATTTTCATGAATAAAAACAAAGGAAACCATCTGACTTGCGAGGCACACTGCATCAGAGACGGGCGTCACGCATGCTTCTATGAAGTAAATGTAACGGACGATTATGGTACGGAAATCGCCCGCGTGAGAGTCGAAGGATACAGAATTCTGAAAGACTAATAATCGAAGATGTTTGAGTATTTCTGGAAACAATATGAAGATTTGCCGCCGGGTCTTGGCTACATGCGATTCAGCGCAGAGCACATCATCACTCTTGTGGTTCTTTTTGTGCTGATCGTCCTGGCGGTCAGAATACTCACAGGAAAACGCAGCAGACTCGAATCTGCCATGAAGGTAATTCCGTGGATCATGGTATGCATGGAGCTGTTCAAGGATGGATTTCTCGTGAGCACAGGGCACTTCGGCCCTGGATACCTGCCTTTGCATTTGTGCAGTCTGGGGCTGTTTGTTTTTATCGCTGCATCCCTGTCAAAGACGGATAGGTGGAGAATGATCTGGGGAGAGATTGCCTGTATTCTCATCCTGCCGGGAACAATTGCGGCGCTGCTGTTTCCGGACTGGGCCCATCTCTATCCCGTGTTCAATTTCATGAATTTCTACGGGTATGCATGGCATGGGATGCTTTTGCTTTATCCTGCGCTGATGGTGAAGCGGGGATGGACGCACCTGAGTATCAGACATGTGCACTATGTCTGGTTTTTTATGATTGCCGCGGCGGTGCCGGTATATGTGTTCGACCGCATCGCAAACTGTAATTTTATGTTTATCAACTGGCCGCCGAAGGGCACGCCCCTGGAACTGATTGCGCAGACAACGGGAGACAGTTTGTATCTCTTAGGGTATGCTGTTTTTGCAGCCATCGTCATTGGATTGATTTACGCAGGGGTTGAGCTCTATCACAGAAAACGCCACGGAGCCGGGGAATGACACAGACAGATATCAAAAGAAAAAACAGGGCGATGCTCCTGATGGTCATTACGGCCGCCATGTGGAGTCTTGGCGGAATATTCATCAAGCTCATATCTTGGAGTCCGTTTCTCATTGCGGGAATACGCAGCGGTATTTCAGGTAGCATCATGGCTATGTACATGGCTGCGACACACACGCGTTTCAAGTTGAACAAGTATTCCGTTCTCGCCGGCGTCGGACTGGCGTTCTCGGCGACCTTATTCACCATCGCCAACAAACTGACAACGGCAGCCAACGCCATCGTGCTCCAGTACACGGCGCCGATTTTTATCCTCATTATTTCCGCACTCTTCTTTAAGCAGAAGATGCAAAAGCAGGACGTCCTGGTTGTCTGCATTACCATGGGCGGTATGGTGCTGTTCTTCCTCGACCAGCTGTCGCCGGGGAACATGCTTGGAAATGTGTTCGGGATACTCGCCGGTATTTTTCTGGCGCAGATGTTCGTAATGGTCGGACGGGGCGGAGATGACGATGCCACAAGAATGAGCGGTATTATGATCGCTCATGTTCTGACCTTGCTGATCGGTCTGCCGATCGGCATTCCGCAGACAACGGAAATCGCCGCGATTGAGATTGTTTATGTTATAATATTGGGCGTGTTCCAGCTAGGCATACCATATGTCCTCTACGGAATCGCATCCAGAGACTGCCCGCCGCTGGCATGCTCACTGATCGGCATGCTGGAGCCGCTTTTGAACCCGGTCTGGGTCGCCATCTTCATCGGCGAAGTCCCGGGACCGTTCGCTTTGGTCGGCGCAGTCATCATCATCGCCACCGTATCCTGGTGGTGCATCAAGAGCAGATAAGGAGACAGACTTGCTGGATTTACTAATATACCTCGCAGTGACCGTCGCAGGATACTTCATTGGAGCGAGGCTCAAAAAGCAGAACAAGTCATGGAAATGGGTTGGTAAACTCCAGACCCTGGTTATTGTCGTGCTTGTTTTTCTCATGGGAAGCAGGATCGGCGCCAGCGAAGAAATCGTTGCCTCTCTCGGAACGATTGGATTGATTTCATTTGTCTTTACGATCATCATCATGATCATTACCGTCGCCGCATTCACCCTTGTCCGCAGAGTCATGGGCTTTGACAGATACGGAAAACGCGGCGCAGCGAAGGCTGCCGCTTATGCAAAGGCAGCAGACGCAGTTGGCGCGAAAGGCGAAGGAAGCACGGAAGGCATGGAAGGCAAAGAAAACGCAGATGGCGAAGCTGCGAAGCCGCGTCTGAACAGCCTTACGATCATCATGGTCGTTTTTGTCGCTGTCGGAATTGCGGCGGGATATCTGATTCTGCCGGACGGCTTCATTGCAGTCACCGGAACATTGCTGATGATCACGCTCTGCACGCTTTTGGTGCTCGTCGGTATAGACATTGGTACAGAGGGTACCCTCGCTGCCAACTTCAAAAGCGCCGGCTGGCGAGTTGTTGTATTTCCATTTGTTTCCATTGGTGCGATGCTTTTGGGATGTGTTATCGCGTCATTGTTTTTGCCGTTCAGCGTACAGGACAGCGCCTGCATCGGATCCGGGCTAGGCTGGTATTCTCTGGCGTCTGCTATGCTGGTGGACTATTCTGCCAAAATCAGCGCAATCTCCTTCATGCACAATGTCATTCGTGAAGTGGTGGGGATTCTCTTCATTCCGACATGCGCGAAGCACCTCGGCTATATCGAATGTTACTGTCTGCCGGGCGCGTCCTCCATGGACGTTTGTCTTCCATTAGTAGAAAAAGCCACCGACAGCACCATAGCCGTTTACTCCTTCGTAAACGGGGTGGTTTTGTCAGCGGCAGTTCCGGTTCTCGTAAGTATATTTATGAGTCTTTAATAGTACTGTTCTACGTAAGGTCTGATGGCGTCCAGGACCTCGTCCCATCCGCCTCTTACCTCAAAATCAGTCAGAAGATAACGCTTCACGATATACGTGATGCGTTCTTTGTAATGGGCCATAGCACCTTCCAGATCCAGTCCTTCCCGGATCAAGGATTTCACATCATATTCCGAATAATCTACCGTAATGGTGCAGCGCTTCCGTCCGCCTTGGTCGAGGTTATCGATGACATCGATGTCCGCGAATTTCGGACGCACCAGATTCAGTTTCAGTTCTATTTCTTTGATGTCGTTCATGTCGTT
>SVCS01000043.1 GCA_015058205.1 Clostridiales bacterium | reverse complement strand
CTTCTGGATTGGGTCAGCACCTGGATCACCACGTCATCAGGAATCAGGTCATCTTTTACCAGTCTGCGGATAAATTCGTATTCCGTATCCGAAGCGGCTGGGAAGCCGACTTCGATCTCTTTGAATCCGATGCGGCAGAGAAACTTGAACATATCCAGTTTCTCCTGCAGGGTCATCGGTTCAATCAGTGCCTGATTGCCGTCTCTGAGGTCAACGCTGCACCATCTCGGCGGTGCTGTTACATGATCCTTTTTTACCCACTCAAAGCTGTCCTGCGGAGGTGGGTAATAGCCTGGCTTGTACTTGGTGTAATTCTTCATAGTCGCCATTTCTGTTTTCTTCCTTTCTTTTGTCTGTTTTTTGAATGAGCGACTGCTGAAGACGTTCTGATAATAAAAAACGTCTCTTCAGCAATCATTGATTGTAAAGAGACGAAAAACTTCAATTATAAAACAATATGTTCTCCGCGGTACCACTCTTCTTGCCTGTATCAAGTCCATCAACCAGAGGGACAGGCCGCTCATTTAAGCTTCCGCTCGGGGGTGAGACACCGGGGGCACATCTGCAGCCTTTCACCAGACAGCTGCTCTCTGTAAGATGGCGGTTCCGATTTGTTCCCGTCTTGGCAGAAAAAGATTATTGAATACGTTGACAATACTAACTCTTTAATTCATAAAAGTCAACAATAAAAAAAGCAATTCGTGTAATTTTGTTGATGAAAATACACAAAAACTCCATAGAATCATTCTTTATGCAGTTGCGGTTTTGTAGTATAATCATTGTGTATGGGCTCCGTGGCGGAGTCATATGAAACAAACCAAGAAGTTAATGTGAAGCACATAATAATAAAAAGGAGAATCCTGCATGAACAGAAAGATCACAGATACTATCATTTACATCGGCGCAAACGATCACGACATTGACCTGTTTGAGGGTCAGTACATCGTACCGAACGGAATGGCGTACAACTCTTACGCTGTCATTGGCGATAAGATCGCTATCATGGATACAATCGATCAGTCAAAGACAGATGAGTGGCTTCAGAACATCGAAGCAGCCATCAAATGTGATGCGCCGGATTATCTGGTTGTCCAGCACATGGAACCGGACCACTCCGCATCCATTCAGGCCTTCGTTGAGAAGTTCCCGAATGCGACTGTCGTTGGTAATAAGAAGACATTCAAGATGATCGGCCAGTTCTTCCCTGAGCTGGAGATGAAGAACACCCTCGAAGTAGAGAACGGCGACAAACTGGATCTGGGCGGACACGAACTGAACTTCGTATTCGCACCGATGGTTCACTGGCCGGAAGTCATGATGACATACGATCCTGCAGAAAAGATCCTCTTCTCAGCAGACGGTTTCGGCAAGTTCGGCGCACTGGATGTAGAGGAAGACTGGGCTTGTGAAGCAAGACGTTACTACTTCGGAATCGTAGGCAAGTACGGACCGCAGGTACAGACAGTGCTCAAGAAAGCAGCTGCTCTGGACATTGAGAAGATCCTGCCGCTCCACGGACCGATGCTCGAAGAAGATCTGGGATACTACATCGGCCTGTATGACACTTGGTCAAGCTACCTGGCTGAATCAGACGGTATCTTCATCGCCTACACATCTGTTTACGGTCATACCAAGGCTGCAGCGGAACTGCTCCGTGACGAATTGGTTGCGCTGGGCGTTCCGACTGTTGAAATAACAGATCTGGCAAGAGATGACTGGGCAGAAGCGGTTGAAGATGCGTTCAGATATGACAAGCTGGTTCTGGCAACGACAACATACAATTCAGAGATATTCCCGTTCATGAGACAGTTCATCGACCACCTGACCGAGAGAAACTTCCAGAAGAAGACGGTCGCATTCATCGAGAACGGTTCATGGGCTCCGACAGCTGCTAAGGTCATGAGAGGCATGTTCGAAAAGAGCAAGGACATCACCTTTGCGAAGAATACCGTTTCTATTCTCTCCGCAATGAACGAAGAGAACAAAGAACAGATTAAGGCTCTGGCAGCAGAGCTGGCAGCTGACTACATCAAGCCGGATGTCGAAGAAGAAGAGAAGAAGATCGATCCGAGCGCACTGTTCAAAATCGGTTACGGGCTCTATGTTATCACTTCCAATGATGGCAAGAAGGACAACGGCTTCATCGGCAACACTGTTGCACAGGTCAGCAATGATCCAAGCAGAATCATCGTCGGCGTCAACAAGGCCAACTACTCCTGCGAGACCATCAACAAGACAGGCGTACTCAATGTCTGCACGCTCAACGAGCAGGCTCCGTTCCAGATCTTCCAGCACTTCGGATTCCAGTCCGGAAGAGACGTGGACAAGTTCGCTGATTTCGAACACTATGATCAGTCAAGCAACGGACTGCCTTATCTGAACAAGTACGCAAACGGCTACATGTCACTGAAGGTGTTCGATACAGTAGATACAGGAAGCCATCTGATGTTCTTCTGCGACATCACAGAGAGCGCAGTGCTCAATGATGTAGACACGATGACTTATACGTTCTATCAGAAGAACGTGAAGCCTCGTCCGCAGGAAGAAGTCAAGGGCTGGGTATGCGATGTCTGCGGATATGTCTTTGAAGGTGAAGACCTGCCGGAAGACTTCATTTGTCCGCTCTGTAAGCATGGCGCTTCAGACTTCTCAAAAATGGGCTAAAAATCAATGACCATAACGAGAGGGGTTAAGGGAGCATAAGAAAACCACGGCAGATTGTGCAGCCATTTATCCGGGCAGCACAATCTGTCTTTGAATAGAAGGGATAAGGGAAATGGAACAATTACTTTACGCAATCGTAGGGCTGGTTGCCCGCATACACAATTTCATACTGTCGTGGAACGATTCGATTGAGACGAGCTTTACCGACAAGGAATTGCACTTTCTCGTCATCGGCGTTCTCGGCATCGTGCTGATTTTCGTACTGCACCCGCTGTTCCTGTGGCTTTCGAGAACCGGTCATACGATGATCATATCGTTTTTCTATGTGTTCACCGTGATTCTGGTGATTGCCTTTGCAATTGAAATCGGGCAGGGTGTGACAGGATCAGGAGCCATGGAATTCGATGACATCATGTATGGTATTCTGGGATTCCTGTGCTTCTTCGTTATTTTCGCGATTATCCGGGCGATTGTGCACCTGATCATTAAGCTGAGGAACAAGCACAAGGCAAAGCGCTATTACAGCTAATCTGCAAGGCTTTACGAGGCATGGCGTGTGTGTTAGAATGGCATGGAATTTATCTATAAGGAGAACCTAAAGAAATGGCAGAAGTTACAGTAAGACAGTTATTCAGAGAAACAGAGAAGTTCGCAGACAGCGAAGTGACCGTAAGAGGATGGGTCAGAACAAACAGAGGATCCAATAAATTCGGATTCGTTGAACTCAATGACGGCTCCTTCTTCAAGTCCGTACAGGTTGTATATGAAGCAGACATTCTTGACAACTATACGGAAATCGCAAAGGCACCGATCGCGGCTGCACTTCATGTTACAGGTACGTTCGTTTTGACGCCGGACGCCAAGCAGCCTTTTGAAATCAAAGCAAAGGCAATCGAAATCGAAGCGGGATCAGATCCGGATTATCCTCTTCAGAAGAAGAGACATTCTATGGAATTCCTGAGAGAGATCGCGCACCTGAGACCTCGTTCCAATACATTCTCAGCTGTATTCAGAGTAAGATCTGTCACAGCTTACGCACTGCACAAGTTCTTCCAGGAGAGAAACTTCGTATATGCACACACACCAATCATCACAGCAAGTGATGCTGAGGGTGCAGGCGAAATGTTCCAGGTTACAACGCTGGATCTTGAGAATCCGCCTAGAAACGAAGACGGAAGCATCGATTACTCAAAGGATTTCTTCGGCAAGAAAGCAAATCTGACAGTAAGCGGACAGCTCAACGGCGAGACCTTCGCTCTGGCGTTCAGAGATATTTACACATTCGGACCTACCTTCAGAGCAGAAAATTCATTCACCGCGCGCCACGCGTCGGAGTTCTGGATGATCGAGCCTGAAATGGCTTTCTGTGATCTGGAAGGCAATATGAACGTAGCAGAAGATATGATCAAGTATGTCATCAATTACGTTCTTGAGGAATGCCCGGAAGAGATGGAATTCTTCAACAAGTTCATCGACAAGGGACTCCTGGAGAGACTGGATAACATCGTCAATTCCGATTTCGAACGCATTACATACACAGAAGCAGTCGACCTCCTGAAGAAGAGCGGAGAGAAGTTTGAATATCCGGTAGAGTGGGGCATCGATCTGCAGACAGAACACGAAAGATACATCACAGAAAAAGTATTTAAGAAGCCGGTATTCGTAACAGATTACCCAAGAGATATCAAGGCCTTCTATATGAGACTGAACGACGACGGTAAGACGGTTGCAGCTTGTGACCTTCTCGTGCCGGGCGTTGGAGAAATCATCGGCGGATCCCAGAGAGAAGAACGTTACGATGTGCTGAAGGCACGTATCGAAGAAATGGGCATGACGGAGGAAGATTACTGGTGGTACATGGAACTGCGTAAGTACGGCGGTGTTAAGCACTCTGGTTATGGACTCGGATTCGAGAGAATCATCATGTACATGACAGGAATGAGCAACATCCGTGACGTACTGCCGTTCCCGAGAACACCGAAGACAGCAGAATTCTAAGGAGGATCACATTGGGCATTTTTAAGGATCTGGGCGTCATGGTTGACGGACTGGAAGACGACGACGCGGAAGAATTCGGCGGCGATGTAGAAGAAATCTTCAGATTCGACGTCTTGCTTACGCGTGAACAGGATATAGAAATCGGCGTCAGCATCGCAGAGCTGGAAGTGGAAGGATTTCCGGATTTCGGTGAAGACTACAGCATGCTGGCCCACACATTCGCTGAGCTCATCACAGAACATATCGGCATGTATACAGAAGGTCTCATGATGGAAGTTGCGGACCTTCCGGAGCTGGATGTAGAACTGACTGACGATGAGAGGGCAGCGCTCGCCAATGAAGATACGAATGAGAACGGTTCTGTTCTGCTGTATTCATTCCCGGTTCTCATCATGGAAGACGAGGACGATGGGAGCAAGAATCTGGGCGCAGGGTTCAACAGAAGCCTGAAAGCAGATGTGATGCTCAAGCTCTACGGTGAGGAATTCGCGCAGGCAGAAGACAGCTATCAGGATCTTGTGACCGACGCTGTGCTGGATCATGGAGTACTGTTCCTGAAGGCAGTTGAAGCCATACAGAAAGTGTAGATGCAAAAGCATCAGAATCGGTGCAGGAGTATTGACAGAACTCCCATAGGAAAGTAAAATAATAAAGGATTCAGAGGAATCCAAAGACAAATAAATAATTCAAATCTGGACATTATTCGGAAGCCGGTGAGAATCCGGCACTGTGTCTCAGCAACCGTGATATCGACGAACGGGCTGGCGATCAACGCAAGTCACTGGAGCAAGGCTCTGGGAAGGCGCCCTAGTAGGTTACAATGATTCAGTCGGTAGACCTGTCAGATTGGTTGAGTTAGTCTTCTGAGGTAGGACGGCGGCGTTTTTTATGTAACAGCGAAAGCTGCAGCATGCGTTAAGTAAATGCACTCAGAAGTGAGTGCATTTTTTTATACCGGCTCGGAGCCGGGCATGAAGAAGCCTTTTCATCCGCAGGCACAGATACTTGGGGAGCCACCATTAACCTGGTATCTGTTCCTGCTTTTCCTTATTTATAGGGGATTCATTAACCGTCTTCGGAGTCTTTGCAAAATTGACGGTTCGGGCTGCTTATGGTAGATTTAATATGGGGTAACAGGGGCTTTAAGGAGTAGAAATAGTGGCGTTTGAATACTACCACCGCAACGGAACAAAGATGCTGAGATACGGGTACACGACAGGTACCTGCGCTTCACTTGCGGCCGCTGCGGCGACCAGAATACTGCTGACCGGGTCGGAACCCGATACGGAAACACTGATGACATCAAAAGGCATTCCCGTGAGCGTGGAGATCGAAGTCTGGGGCAAAGATGAAACAGGCGCATGGGCTTCTGTCTGCAAGGATGCAGGAGATGACGCAGACGTGACGGACGGGCTGGAAGTGCGCGCTCATGTCTCCGCAAGCAGCGGGGGCGTTTCCATCGACGGCGGCAAAGGCGTCGGCAGAGTGACGAAACCGGGACTTGATCAGCCGGTGGGCAATGCGGCAATCAATTCCGGACCGCGTGCCATGATCGAAGCGGCGGTCAAAGCAGTCTGCAGTGAGCTGCATTACGATGGCGGTATCGATGTGATCATTTCGGTACCGGAAGGCGAGGCAGCTGCGGAGAAAACGTTTAATGGCAAACTCGGTATTGAGGGCGGCATATCCATCCTTGGAACGACGGGAATCGTGGAACCCATGAGCGAGCAGGCCCTCGTGGATACCATAGAAATCGAACTGAAACAGACTGCCCTTGATTCGGACAGACTGATCATCACACCGGGTAACTTCGGTGAGAATTACATCGCTTCGGAAGGGCTGGACCAGCTTGGTGTGCCGGTGCAGAAGTTCTCGAACTTCCTGGGAGAGACGCTGGACATTTTGTCTGGCCTGAACATCAAGGAAGTGCTGCTGGTGGCCCATGTGGGCAAACTGTCCAAGGTAGCGGCTGGCATTATGAACACCCATTCCAAGTATGCGGATGGGAGGAATGAAATATTCTGCGCTCATGCCGCAGTGAAAGGTGCAAGCACTGAAGTCTGCTGGGAGCTGATGGATGCAGCGACGACGGATGCGTGTATTGAGATCCTCGACGAAGCGGGGATCCGCGGTCCTGTCATTGAGAGCATCATGAGCGCTGTGCAGCAGAAACTGGAACATAGAGTGAAAGATAATTACCGCATTGGAGCAATCATGTTCTCCAATGTTTACGGGCAACTTGGGATGACCGATCATGCAAAGGCAATCCTGCACGGTTGGGAAAACGCGGCAGAAGGACATAAGGAGGACACAAAATGATTCATTTCGTAGGAGCAGGCCCTGGAGCAGCAGATCTTATCACAATGAGAGGCGCAAGGCTCTTGCAGGAAACAGACATCATCATCTACGCAGGAAGTCTGGTCAATCCGGCACTGTTGGAGTATGCGAAAGTTGGATGTCAGATTTACAACAGCGCTGAGATGACACTGGAGGAAGTCATCGATGTCATGAAAGACGCCGAAAGCAAAAGCCTCGATACGGTCAGACTGCACACAGGCGATGCGAGCCTCTATGGCGCGATCCGTGAGCAGATGGATCTGCTGGACGAACTCGGCATTGAATACGAGGACATTCCTGGCGTATCCTCCTTCAGCGGCGCAGCGGCAGCATTGAATGCAGAATATACACTTCCGGGCGTCAGCCAAAGCGTTGTCATCACGAGAATGGCGGGAAGGACGCCTGTTCCTGAGAAAGAAAGCATCCGCGAGTTTGCGAAGCATGACTGTACCATGGTCATCTTCCTGTCGACGGGGCTGCTTGAGGAAGTCAGCGAAGAGCTGATGGAAGGCGGCTATGCAGCGGATGCACCGGCAGCCATTGTCTATAAGGCAACCTGGCCGGAAGAGAAAGTTGTTCACTGCACTGTAAGTACGTTGGCAGAAACTGCAAGAGACAATAATATCACAAAGACTGCTCTGATTCTGGTAGGCGGATTCCTGGGAGACAAGTATGAGAGAAGCAAGCTCTACGATCCGGGATTCACAACAGAATTCAGACAGGCGAGCAAATAATCTGACCTTTGGGCAGAGAGATAACAGAATATGAAACTGGCGTATCTGGCGTTTTCAGAAAAAGGGTATGAACTTGCCTGCAAGCTGGCCGATGAGCTCGGCGGAACAGCTTACAGGAGCGGCCAGCCCCAAAACCTGGCGGAGTGGACAGAGGAACACTTCAGTACGGAAGAGGGGCTTGTTTTCGTGGGCGCAGCGGGCATAGCTGTGCGTGCCATCGCACCTTTTGTCGCAGATAAAACAACGGATCCGGCAGTTGTCGTGATCGATGAACGGGCCCTCAATGTGATTCCGATTCTCTCAGGACATCTGGGAGGCGCCAATGATCTGGCTCGTGAGATTGCGAAGGTGACCGGCGCAGGCTGCGCAATCACAACGGCGACGGACATCAACGGCGTGTTTGCCGTGGATGAGTGGTCGAAACGACAGGGGTGCAGCCTTCTGGAACCGAAGCGCATCGTGAACATTTCAGGAGCCCTTCTCGGCGGCGGCACCGTCACAGTCAGAAGCCGCTGGGAAATCGAGGGTGAAGCGCCGGAAGGAATCCGGGTGGTTTCCGGTGATGACGGACGGACGGAACGCAATGCAGAAAAACGCAACGCAGATGTTGTGCTGGATGTGTTCCGCGGCGCAGGAGAGGCGCTGCACATCGTTCCGCCGGTATGTGTGCTCGGTATTGGCTGCCGCAAAGGCACAAAGAAAGAAGCGATAGAGTTTTTGCTTGAAAAACTCATGAAGGAAACCGGACTGCTGGCAGAGTCCATCTGCGGCGCGGCTTCCATAGACTTAAAAAAGGAAGAACAGGGACTTCTGGAGTTCTGCAGCGATCACGGCTGGGAAATCGAGTTCTACAGCAGTGAGGAACTGGCAGCCGTTCCGGGAAGCTTCAGTTCTTCTGACATGGTCAAATCAGTTACGGGCGTCGACAATGTCTGTGAACGAAGCGCGGCACGAAAGTCAGACGGTGAAGTCATCGTCAAAAAGATGGCAGAGAACGGCGTGACCATGGCTGTGGCAATCAAGGAATATAAACCAAACTGGGAGTGGAAAAATGAGTAAAGTATATGCAGTAGGAATCGGCCCTGGCGGAGAAGAATTCTTCACTCAGGAAGCAAAAGCAGCACTGGAGAGAGCAGACGTTATAGCGGGATATACCGTTTATGTTGATCTTGTTAGAGATATGTTTCCGGGCAAGGAGTTTTTCACGACGCCGATGAAGCAGGAGATTGAACGCTGCCGCTGGGCTATTGAAACTGCCTGCAGCGGAAAGACTGTTGCGGTCGTCTGCAGCGGAGACGCAGGCGTATACGGTATGGCTGGACTGATGATCGAGCTTGCTGACCAGTACGATGACGTGGAAATTGAAGTGGTCGCAGGCGTGACCGCGGCAAACTCAGGCGCAGCGGTTTTGGGTGCTCCCCTTGGACACGATTTCTGTCTCATTTCTCTGTCGGATCTCCTCACACCGTGGGAGTTGATTGAGAAGAGACTCCACTGCGCATCAGAAGCGGATTTCGCCATCTGCCTCTATAATCCTCGTTCCAAGAAACGTGCGGATTATCTGCAGAAGGCCTGCAATATTATGATGGAACACAAGAGCCCGGATACGATCTGCGGATGGGTCAAGAATATCGGCAGAGAAGGGCAGGAATACAATATCGTGAAACTTTCGGAGTTGGAGAATGAACCGGTGGATATGTTCACAACGGTATTCATAGGTTCTGCTACGACGAAGGTCATCGCGGGAAGAATGGTAACACCAAGAGGATATGAAAAACATGAAGATAGTTATTTTCGGGGGAACATCTGAAGGACGTGAGCTATCCTGCGAATTAGCAAAGGCAGGAGCAGAGGTTGTCGTCAGTGTCGCCTCGGATTACGGCGTCGAAGAACAAGGATCCGCGGAAGGCGTCACCGTTGAGAGTGGTCCGAAAGAGGAAGCGGAGATCCGTGCCATGATTGCAGATGCGGATACGGTTATCGATGCGACCCACCCATACGCTGTCATCGTGACAGACAACATCAGGAAAGCGGCGGAAGCAGAAGGCGTGGAGCGGCTGCGGCTGCTCCGGGATGAGAGTAGGATTTCCAGCGAAGGCAATGGCAAAGACAACCTGAATGGCGCCGCCGACATCTGGTTCGCAGAGGATGCGGAAGACGCAGCACGGATGGCGGCACAGATGAGAGGCAGAGTGCTTCTCACCACTGGTTCGAAAGACCTTGGAATCTACGGGGGACTTCTGGATCCGGAACTGCTCTTTCCGCGGGTATTGCCTTTGGTTTCAAGTATTGAAGCCTGCGAGGCTGCAGGAATCCCGCACAGGAACATCATCGCTGTGCAGGGACCATTCTCTGAGGAGCTGAACAAAGCGGTCATCAGGGAATATGAAATCGATGTGATGATTACAAAAGACAGCGGCGCAGCAGGAGGATTTCCGGAGAAGATCAGCGCTGCGAAGGACTGTCAGATTCCGGTCATCGTCATTGCACGACCGGAGGAAGAAGGACTCAGCTTTGAAGAAATACTTGCAGTGTGCAGGGAGAAGATGAAATGAAAGTAACGCTTGTCGGAACCGGATGCGGTGATCCGGGTACCATGACAGAAGAAGTGAAGAGAACGCTCGAAAACGCAGATGTGGTCATCGGCGCGCCGAGGCTTCTCGAGGCAGTAGAGGGATACACGAAACCGGAAAGCATCAAAGTACCGGAAATCAAAGCATCCATGATCCTGCGAGCCATCGAAGATGAAAGTGAAAAGGTTGCAGGCGCAGACGGAAATTGCAGCGTATGCGTCGCTTACAGCGGGGATTCCGGGTTCTATTCCGGTACGCGCAGTTTACTGCCTTTGCTTGTAGAAGCCGGGATCGAGGCGAAAGTCATGCCGGGAATCTCAAGCATTCAGGTCATGGCAGCGCGTCTGAAGAGACCATGGCAGGATTGGAAGCTCGTATCAGCTCACGGAACGGACTGTGATCCGGTGGCAGAAGTTATGGAAGGAAAAGAAGTGTTCTTCCTGACGGGCGGCGCACTGGGACCGGCGGAACTGTGCAGCAAGCTGACGGAAGCAGGCCTTGGAGAGTTGAAGGTCTGGATCGGGGAGAAGCTGTCCTACAAAGATGAAATCATTCTGGCTGGAAAAGCAGCCGAATATACCGGATACAAATTTGATTCCCTGTCTGTGATGCTGGCGGAGCCTGCTCCATGCAAAGGCGATATGACTCCGGGCATGGATGACGAGGAATTCATCCGTGGCGATATTCCGATGACGAAGCAGACGGTACGCGCTGCGATTGTTTCGAAGATGAAAGTCGCGAAGACAGATACGGTGTGGGATGTCGGCGCCGGAACGGGAAGCGTCAGCGTGGAATTGGCCATGAAAGCGTCCCGCGGCACCGTATGGGCTGTCGAAAAAGCGGAGGAAGGATGCAGGCTGATCGAAGAGAATAAGAAACTGTTCGGCACTTGGAATCTAAATGTCATCGAAGGGAAAGCACCGGAGGCACTGGAAGAGCTGCCTGCTCCTGATAAAGTGTTCATCGGCGGTTCCAGCGGCAATTTGGAGGACATTATAGATCTTGTTCTGGCAAAGAATGAACAGGTCCGGGTCTGCGTTTCCGCCATCGTTCTGGAAACCATGGCAGATACCGTCAAGCTCATGACAGAACGCGGAATGGATACTGACATCATCCATGTGAGCGTCAACACGTCACGCCCGATTGGAAAGCGCCATATGATGATGGCGACCAATCCGATCTACATCATCACAGGCTGCAAGAAGACAGAAACGGCCGAATAAGGAGGATCAGCGGATGTTGAAGCTGATGATCACAGCAGCAGCGTCAAACAGCGGCAAGACTGCCGTTACATGCGGGCTGCTGTCACTGCTGAAAAGAAAAGGACTGGACCCGTGCGCCTTCAAGTGCGGTCCGGATTATATAGACCCTATGTTCCACCGTTCCGTTCTGGGCATTACCAGCAACAATCTGGATGTGTTCCTGGCGGGAGAAGAAGGTATCAAGGACGTGTTCGCAAGGAACATCATCGGCCACGGAGCCGCTGTGTGCGAAGGCGTCATGGGATTTTACGACGGGGTGCAAGATTACGAGGGGACGAAGACCGGTGACTACGCAAGCGCGTATCATGTCGCCAGCCTGCTGGAACTCCCTGCAATTCTTGTGGTACGTCCGAAGGGCGCGGCACTTACGCTGGCTGCCGTGATCAAGGGCGTTGCCCAGTTCAAAGAGCAGAGCCGCATCTGCGGTGTCATCTTCAATGACTGCAGCGAAATGTATTACAGGATGTACGGTCCGGCAATCGAGGAAGCCAGCGGCATTCCTGTTCTGGGATTTGTTCCGCACATGGAGGAAGCGAATTTCGAAAGCAGACATCTGGGACTGATGACAGCAGAAGAAATCGACGATCTTGCAGAGCGAATCGACAGAATCGGACAGAAGATGGAAGAGACCATTGATCTGGACAGACTGTTTGCTGTCGTCGGGGCAGATGATGCAGATGATATAGAAGAATCTTTCTTTACAGGCGCTGCCGCATGCAGCTATGAGGCAAAGGTCCGCATCGCCGTTGCGAAAGACGAAGCATTCAATTTCATTTACGCGGATACGATCACAGCGCTGGAAGACGCCGGCGCGGAGATCGTATATTTCAGCCCATTGCATGACAAGACATTGCCGGAGGACGCAAGCGGACTATATCTGCCGGGCGGATATCCGGAGCTCTACGGCAGGCAGCTGTCGGAGAACAGCAGTATGCGCAGTTCCATTCTGGAAGCAATTAAAGGAGGCCTTCCAACCATCGCCGAGTGCGGCGGATTCCTCTATCTCTCTACAGAGCTGGAGGATGCAGAGGGAAACAGCTGGCCGATGGTCGGTTTGCTGCCGGGACATGGAAGCAATGCGGGCAAACTGGTGCGCTTCGGATACGGACACATCAGTGCAGACGAAGACAGTCTGCTGCTGCGAAAAGGTGAGCAGGTACCGGTCCACGAGTTCCACTACTGGGATACTACAGCGGACGGATCCGACATGACACTGACCAAGATGTCCAACGGCAGACAATGGAACTTTGGCTACGCCAGCGATACACTCTACGCTGGGTTTCCGCACCTGTATATTGCAGGGGGCGGGCTCGCAGAGCGTTTCGTCAGAGCGTGCAGGAAATAGAAGATAGAAAATGTTGTTTTTGTTGTTATTTGAGTTATCGATCATATTCGGCTTCCTGCTTGATT
>SVCS01000118.1 GCA_015058205.1 Clostridiales bacterium | reverse complement strand
TAGCTAGCGCACAACTTCTTGCCGGAGGTGATTTCAGTGAACAATATCTTTTATGAAATGATATTTAGGAGAAAGTCATTTCATACTTTCAGAAATGTTGGGAACGAATCAATCAGCGAAAACGAACTTAATGATATACAAAATGCATATTCGGAGCTTGCTCCTCTGAATCCCGAAATCAAAACCGCCATTCGTATTGTTCCCGAAAAAGAAACTAATTGTAAAAGAGGCGGAGAATACTGCATTCTGTTTTATAGCGAAAAGAAAGACGGCTATTTACAAAACATAGGTTATATCGGTGAACAACTCGATCTTTATCTGGTATCCAGAAATATCGGAACGCTCTGGCTCGGAATAGGCAAAACAAAAGAGGAACACTTTGAGAATATGGAATTCGTCATTATGTTTTCCATCCGAAAGATAAGTGATAGCTCTAAGTACCGCAAGGATATGTTTAAGAGCAAAAGAAAGAGCGTTGAGGAAATATGGGAAGGAAAACAGATCCCGTATGTGAGTGATATTGTCAGGTTTGCACCGAGTGCCTGTAATTCTCAGCCGTGGCATGTAAAGAACGATGGCGAGCTATTGGTTTACAGATACAAGAAGCCCGGCAAAAGAGGAATAATGCCTGCGGATAAGGTTTCATTCTACAACCGCATTGATATAGGCATTTTCATTTGCTTTTTGGATATTTGCCTTGGGCATAGCGGTATCGGCTTTGAGAAAAAACTGTATTCTGATGATGGCGAAGATAAAGAATTCGTGCTGAACGCAAAGTATACACTTGATTGATAAATTCCAGTTTGAAGATTAAATACATAGCCGTGGGCAATGACGTTCACGGCTTTTTTCATGGGATGAAGGAGGAAAATGTGAGAAACAGATTAAGTAAATATGCGAAGCAGGTGCGAAGAAATCCGCATCTTTTTTGTTACAACGATTGCTGCATGGACAGCTGTCCCAAACATAAAAACAGATGCCCATATGACGGGCAGTACCTGTTCGCCATGCTGAAAGATACGCCATTCTGTCCCTATGAGGACATAGAAACATATGAGTATGAGTAGGAGGGAGGAGACCAAATTGACAGATCAGAAACACAACAGAAGTCCGGACAGGAAATCTCAGAAAGAACGGATCAAGGAGCTTACCGAAAAGCTGGAAGAAGGTGTGAAGGCGGTCTTTGAAAGTGATCGCTACAAGGAATACCTTGCCTGTATGAGCAAGTTCCACAACTATTCGCTGAACAACTGCCTGCTGATTTCAGCTCAATATCCTGCAGCGACTGCTGTTGCAGGCTACAGATCCTGGCAGCAGAACTTCGGCAGACAGGTCCGCAAAGGCGAGAAGGCGATCAAGATCCTGGCACCATGTAAGTATAAAGTCGAGACAGAAGAAAAAGACGAAAACGGTGATCCGAAAATGATGGAACTGACAGGATTCCGAGTAGTATCGGTATTCGCTCTGGAGCAGACAGAGGGAAAAGAATTGCCGTCAATCGGAGTGGATGAGCTGTCCGGAGACGTCAGGGATTATCACAAAATCTTTAACGCCTTGGTCAGTATCAGTCCGGTTCCGGTCCGATTTGAAGAAATCGAGGGTGGTGCCAAAGGCTACTACCATGATGGAGAAAAGCGTATCGCGATCCAGTCTGGAATGAGTCAGGCACAGACGATTAAAACGCTTTTGCATGAAGTCAGTCACGCCACATACCATACCAGAGATAAGACTGATCCGGAGCATCCCATTGACCGCAGGCACAAGGAAACAGAAGCGGAAAGCATCGCATTCTGTGTCGGCAGTGCACTATCCATCGTCGACTCTGGAGACTACACATTCCCGTACCTGGCATCCTGGGCATCCGGCAAAGATACGAAGGAACTGAAAGATTCACTGGAGAGGATCCGTTCCGCTTCTGATGAAATGATTACAGCGATCGACCAGTCTCTGCAAAAGCAGGCGAACCGCGAGAAACAGAGATCCCGCGATGAAGGCAGGTGATTGACATGCCATATTACACAGATGAACAGATCGCAAAGGCCAGAGATATGGATCTCCTGACCTATCTCAGACTGCATGATCCTGGGGAACTGGTTCATGTATCCGGTAACGAATACTGCACAAGGGAACATGACAGCCTGAAGATCTCCAACGGGAAATGGAACTGGTGGAGCAGGGGATTCGGAGGCGCATCGGCTTTGGATTATCTGGTCAAAGTCAAAGAGATCCCGTTCCTACAGGCAATGGGAATGATACTGGATACGGAGGGGAAAAGTCCTTCGTTTTTCGATGTTAAGAGACCGGAAAAACAGGTCGAAAAACGTCTGCTTTTGCCGCAAAAATCAAGCTGTAATGATCAGATCATCCGCTATCTGAGCAGCAGAGGAATCGACCGGGAGGTCATCGAAAGCTGCATCCGGGAGGGACTTCTCTATGAATCACTTCCATATCACAACTGCATTTTCGTTGGCTATGACCACAATCAGGTGCCGAGATACGCAAGCTTTAGAGCAACCAGACCCGAGAAAATCATGGGAGAGGCAGCAGGATCAGATAAGAAATATGCCTTTCGAATCGACCGTGCTGGCAGCACGATCCATGTATTCGAAAGCGCTATCGATCTGCTTTCCTTTGCCACGATCATGAAACAGAGAACGGGGGAGTGGAGAGCAGAACCAATGGTTTCGCTGGGAGGCGTATATGCCTCCAGAAGAGGGACACAGCTGATGAAACTGCCGGTGGCACTGACAAAGGCACTGGACCGGCATGAAGAAGTAGGTACGATCGCATTGCATCTGGATGCTGACTTTGCAGGAAGAAACGCTGCAGCATCCATTGCTGATCAGCTGAAACCTTACTACAAAATCCGAAACGAACCACCTCCAATCGGAAAAGACTGCAACGATTATCTGCAGCATTTGAGACAGAGAGAAGCAAGGATGAGGGGAGGAAAAGTATATGACACACAACGAGTTTGAAGTAAAAGAGCAGGAGCAGATCAGGGTCATCGTATGCCGTCCGATGGAGAAAGCGGAGGTGATCGAGATCAATGATGACCTCAGATCCATGCAGGAAACCGTCGGCGGAATGATCGAGGAGTACACACCGTTTTATGATGAGAATGATCCGCGTGTAGAAGATGTAGCCATCATCTGTGACGACGAAGGAAAGATGAAACGAAGGCAGATGAATCGTGCAATAAAGGATGAAAACGGGAAGGTTCTGGATATCATCGCAGGACCTTTTTTTATTTGTTACGCGCCGATCGAAAGCGAAAAATTCCTGTCGCTTCCGAAAGATCTGGAAGAGAAATTCCGGAAAAAGTTCGAGCTTCCGGAGATGTTTTTCCAGGGAAAAGACGGCATCTTTGCAGAGAAATATGAGCCGGGACCGCCATCAAAGACAATAGACCAGGAACGGTGAGCGCACATGGAGAAAAATGCGCAGACCAGTCTGCTTAAATTTAA
>SVCS01000117.1 GCA_015058205.1 Clostridiales bacterium | reverse complement strand
ATCGAAGAAGGACTGAGATTCGCTATCAGAGAAGGCGGCAGAACAGTAGGATCCGGCGTTGTAACTGAAATTATCGAATAATTACAGATTACGCATAAAACAAAAGCGTTGGAGCATAAAGCTCCGACGCTTTTTTATTGTTTGGTTTTTTGCTGTTTTGTTTGTGCTGCTTTTGCAGCTGTACTATCTGCTGAACTGGATAGAGTCGCTTCCCAGCTGTTCCTGGTTGCTCTTGTTGTAAATCTTGAAGGACAGCGTTCCTTCCTGGGCAAACAGCGGAACAGGGTAGGAGAAACGGGCATAGCCCTTCGAACCGGATTTCCATCCAGTACCTATCATATCCGTCTGACGTGCTCCCGACGGCCAGGTTGCATCATAGTAGATGTCGAGGCTTTCTCCAGGAGGGCCGCCGCTTACAGATACATGGAAGTATACTGTGTCGGCTCTGCTGGCGGTTCCGATATCGGTGGAATAATCATCAGGACTCAGGTTGGCGACGATATTGAAATGCCAAGCATAGTATTCATTGTATATTTCATCAACACCTGCATAGCCGATTTCATGAAGTTCGCCGAGATATTTTTCGAACTTTTCACCGCCGTCGGATTTGTGCGACTGCACATATCCGTACTTGGCTTTATATATTTTGTCGGAAAGATCACTGCCGCCTTCAATCGCGGATGCTTTGCTGTAGAACCGCAGCGCACGCTCGTAGCTTTCGCCGTCAAGGCTCTGATCGCCGGCAGTAACGTAACTGTTCCGCAGGAATTCGTTCATGTCTTTCGAGCAGACAGGAACATTATTCTGTATGCTTTCAGCGGCAGCTTTTGCGGTGGCAGCCGCTTCCTTTTCCATGTTCGGTTTTATGATATAAAAGTAGGAGTAGAGACCTGCTGCTGCACCGAGAATTACGATAGCTGCAATGGCGATGATCAGCTTAGCTTTCGTCGAAAGTTTGTTTTCTTTTACTTCGACGTCAGTATACGAAATATCCATTCCCTCATATTTTCCCGGTTCATCACCAGGTTCATGCAGGAAGAACAGCGCTCTGAGCAGATCGCGCTCCAGACCGCAGTTTGAACAGGAGTCCCCTTTGTTCAGTTGACCGCAGGTGCAGTACCAATGGTCACCCTGCTCTTTGAACCAGTATTTCGGCTTGGTAGGATTAGACGACATCTTCTCGATGACTTCTTCATAGTTATCCATGATGTCATCATACTTCTCATCATTTGGAAGCAAAGGCTGGAGAGCGAAACCGCTGCTCTCAGGTTCACTGCCGTCACTGTCCTCACCATCATAATACTCCTGCTCAGCGTCCGGTGCAGGAACAGAATCGGCGCCGTAGTCCGGAACATAATCCGGTTCAGGTTCTGCCGAGCAATCCGGCTCCGGGTAGTTATGCTCCGGTTCCGGGTCGCTTGGTCCGAAATCGCGGACAGCATCCAGGGCATCATAACTGTGAGTGCGGCTCATCTGTTCACGGCCGTGGGCGTCTTTCTGAAGCCGGGCCATATCTTCCAAATCCTCTGCACTCTGCGTGTTGCGGTTCACTGGTGCCTCGCCGCGGTCGTATCCTTCCGAACCTTTGACGATTTCTTCCAGTTCTCCTTGTGATAAAGTCTCTGTCGAGAACATTTTTTCCCTGAATTTTCTGCCTTTCATACCACTTATATTATAGCAACGGCAAAATCACCAAACAATAAAAGAAACCTTACAATTTGATAAGACTTCTAATGGCATCATGGTATAATAAACCCATGGAAAACGAGAAGATGACTTTAGAGAAAATGACTACAATTGAAAACAACGCAGCAATAGTAACAGAGCGCATCAGGCTCTGGGGAATCGTACAGGGAGTCGGGTTCCGGCCATTTGTTGCGAAGATCGCAGACAGGCTTTCCATGAAGGGCGAAGTGCTGAATATCGGTGGGCTGGTCGACATTACAGTAACAGACACCGAGGAGAGGATCGACCGATTTATTGAAACCCTTGTGGAAGAAAAACCCGGACCTTCTGAAATCGTGCATATCAAGAGGCAAAAGCTGCCGCATCAGGAGTTCAGCAGGTTTACGATCATAAAGAGCGATGAGGGTGATGATGAGGCGGCGATGATTCCGGCGGATCTTGCAATCTGTCCGGATTGCCTTAGAGAGCTCTACGATGAGAACAATCCGCGCTATCAGCATCCGTTTATCAGCTGTCAGCTGTGCGGACCAAGATATACCATCATCGATAGGATTCCTTACGACAGAGACAACACATCGATGATCGATTTCCCGATGTGCGATTTCTGTGAAGGGGAGTATACGGACCTGCACGACCGGCGCCATCACGCCCAGACCATATCCTGTCATACCTGCGGACCGAAGCTGATCTGGAAGGATGCGAAAGGCGTCTTCGAATCAGATGCTGACAGAAGCAGTGATGCAGCCATTCTGGACAAGGCAGCCGGAATACTGAAAGAGGGCGGGGTCATCGCATTCAAGTCCGTCGGCGGGTACAATCTGGTGGCGGATCCTTTCAACGATGATGCCGTGGCAAAGCTCAGAGAAATCAAGGACAGAGAGAATAAACCTTTCGCGGTCATGTTCCGCAGCATCGACGAGATACGGGGATACTGCAAGGTGGATGAGACAGAAGAAAAACTCCTGCAATCTTCCGCCCGCCCGATCATATTGCTTGAGCACAGGCTGCACGAATTGAAAGAAACAGAAGATGCGACTCCTGATAAGAAACGGTCATTCACAGATCTCAAGCGGAGCAGATTTATCGGATCATTCCTTCCGAGCTTCGCTGCACAGTACATGCTGCTCGACCGCATCAGCCCACTGATTTTCACCAGTGCTAACCCATCGGACATGCCGATGATCAAAGATGAAGATGAGATTGAAAGCTTTTGTGTCAGAGCGGGTAAGGTCGATGGCGTTCTCTACAATCTGCGGAGAATCAATGTGCGTGTCGATGATTCCGTCGTGCGTGTCATAGACGAGCAGCCGCAGATGATCAGGAGAAGCAAAGGCTACGCACCAGTGCCGCTCTACCTCAGCGCCGGAAGCAAAGATGACGAATCGAAGTTCAGCCTGCTCGCCTGCGGAGGGCAACTGAAAAATTCCTTTGCGCTGACAAAGGGACCTTTCGCTTATGTGAGCCAGTACTTCGGTGACATGGATACGGTCGAAAACCAGCAGATCTACGAAGAGAATATAGAACGCATGGAGGACTTGTTCAGAATCAGGCCGCGGGCTGTGGTCTGTGACATGCATCCTCTTTATCAGCCGACGCTCTATGCCGAAAAATACGCCAAAGAGAATGGGTTGCCTTTGCTTAAGGTACAGCATCATCACGCGCATACAGCCTCTGTCATGGCGGAGAACAACCTGGAAGGCAAGGTCATAGGTGTTGCCTTTGATGGTACAGGATACGGAACGGACGGAGCCATCTGGGGCGGAGAATTCCTGCTCTGCGAAGGTGGAGAGTTCCAGCGCATGGC
>SVCS01000042.1 GCA_015058205.1 Clostridiales bacterium | reverse complement strand
AGACAGGACTTCCTGTCAACGGAAGCAGCGCTGCGGATTCACAGAATATCGTCAGTGACTGGCTCAGAGAGAATGGTCTGTTATAAGGAGCATACAAAGCAATCATGAATGATGTTGATATTATCAGAGCTATATACAGAGAGTATTGGAACTGCATGATAGACAAGGACGCTGAAGGTCTTAGGGGACTGATGTCTGATGACTACTATCTGATGCACATGACCGGCACCAGACAATCTGCGGACGAATTCATCAGGGGACTGCTTGGAGGGACGTTCAACTATTACGCTGCAGACCATGATGACATTGAAGTTACCGTCAACGGAGACACTGCAGTTATGACAGGCAAAAGCAAGGTCGTCGCTGCCGTCTACGGCGGAGGGAAGAACCGCTGGCGGCTGCAGGGGGACTTCACACTGCGGAAAGAGAACGGACAATGGAAACTGACAAGCTCAACGGCGTCCACTTATTAAGGAGGAATACACATGGAAAAGGTCATACTGAACAATGGAAACACCTGCCCGGTTATCGGAATCGGAACATTTATGCTGACACCTGCAGATGCGGAGAACAGCGTTAGAGAAGCACTGAAAATGGGATACTCAATGGTGGATACTGCCAATGCATATGTCAATGAACGAGCTGTCGGACGCGGCATCAAGGACAGCGGCGTGGCGCGGGAGGATATCTTCTTATCCACGAAGCTTTGGCCAAGCGAATATGAAAACGACAATGCTGTGGAGGAACCCCTGGAAAGACTCGGTGTCGATTACGTGGATTTGCTTTATATCCACCAGCCTGCAGGGAACTGGATGGCAGGATACAGACAGCTTGAAAAGGCATACAGGGAAGGTAAAGCAAAGGCAATCGGCATCTCAAATTTCGAAGGCGAATATATCGAAGAACTGCAGGAAAAATGGGAAGTCGTTCCTCAGTTTATCCAAGTGGAAGCACATCCGTATTTTACGCAGCCGGAGCTGCGCAAGACACTCGATAGATATGATATCAAACTGATGTCATGGTATCCGCTGGGACATGGAGATAAGTCCCTGCTTGAGGAGTCTATTTTCAAAGAACTCGGTGAGAAGTATGGCAAGACACCGGCACAGGTGATTCTCCGCTGGCACACACAGATGGGCTTCGTAGTCATCCCAGGGAGCAAGAACGTAGATCACATCAGGGACAACCTGGACATTCTTGACTTCACACTGACCGATGAAGAAATGACAGGGATTGCCGAGTTGGACAAGGGAGTAAGATACTATAATCGTACCGATGAACAACTCATTCAGTTTGCGGCCTGGCAGCCATCTTATGAAGAGAAATAACAGCGATTCTGCAATGGGTATTCGAGACTTCAGGAAAGAAAAGTCTTTTCTGAAGTCTCTTTTTTTGAAATCATATCCCCCCGGTAGGCTTGTAGAGCATGTTTGCAGCCTTTACAATAAGTTAAACGATTTAGCAGAGTAAAGGAGACGGCATATGAAAACAATTATAAAGAAAGCAACTGCAGTAGTGTTGGCACTTGCTATGATTCTGGCGTTCTCTGCCTGCGGCGGTTCTGAAGAGGAAGGCGGCGCGGCGACAGACAACAATACACTTGTATACGGCAGCAATGACTACACAAGAATCAACCCGGCAATCGACGAGCATGGCGAGATCAATCTCCTGTTGTTCGATGGGCTCATGGGACACGATGAAGCAAACGATGTCGTCCCGGCTCTCGCAGAAAGTTACGATCTGGATGAGGCCACGAACACCTATACATTCCATCTCCGCGAAGGTGTCAAATGGCATGACGGTGAACCGTTCACTGCGGAAGATGTGAAGTTCACTATCGAAGCGATCATGAATCCGGAAAATGAATCTGAAATATTCTCTAATTACGAGGATGTCGAAGAGATTACTGTCGATGGTGATTATGACATCAGCTTCCGACTTTCGGCCCCGAATACAGCCTTCCTTGAATACATGACGATCGGAATTCTTCCGAAGCACTTGCTGGATGGAAAAAGCATGCAGGAAGACGAATACTTCAGAGCGCCTGTCGGCACAGGACCATATAAGTTTGAAGCATGGGATGAAGGTCAGAGCATCACCCTCACAGCCAATGAGGAATACTGGGGCGGTGCGCCGAGCATCGACACCATCATATTCAAAATCGTAGAAGATGATAATGCGAAGGCACTGCAGATCGAATCAGGTGAACTGGATCTGGCCAAACTCACACCAAAGGATGCGCAGAATTTTAAGGACAAAGAAGGCTTCACTGTATATGATATGAAAACAGCGGATTACCGCGGCATCATGTACAACTTCAACAACAAGTTCTGGCAGGATAATAAAGAACTGATTCATGCTATCAACTGCGCTGTTGATAGAGATGCGATGGTAGAGAGCGTGCTCCTTGGAGACGGAATACCGGCCTATGGACCGCTTGCAAGAAATGAATTTAACGATGACAGCATCAAGCAGGAAGCCTATGATCCGAATGAAGCGAAAAAAATCATCGAAGAAAATGGGTGGACACTTGGTGAGGATGGTATCTATGAAAAAGATGGACAGAAGCTGACCTTCACGATAAACTGCATGGAGGGAGACCAGGTGCGTGCCGATCTGGCAGCCATCGCTTGTCAGAATCTGCAGGATATCGGTGTGGATGCCAAATACGAGGTCAAATCAGAAATTGACTGGGAGAACCAGGAGGCATTTCTGATTGGATGGGGCAGCCCATTTGATGCAGACGATCACACCTATAAGGTCTTCGGAACGGATAAAGGAAACAATTACAGTTATTACAGTGATGAGAAAGTTGATGCGTCGCTGACGGCAGCACGTCAGACAAATGACAAGGCCGAAAGGCAAAAGTACTATTCTGAGTTCCAGCAGGCTATGGTGGATGACCCTGCATATACATTCTTCTGTTATGTAGACGTTGAATATGTAGCAGGCAAGCCAATCCGGGGAATCACGACAGATACGATTCTCGGACACCATGGAGTGGGAATTTTCTGGAATGTCGTGGATTGGACGATCGAATAAGCAACAAGCTTAAATGAACCAAAAAGTTTTAGAAATACAAAACCTCTCTGTTGTATTTGATACACCACGAGGGAAAATATGTGCCCTGCGCAATCTCTCTCTGTCTATTGGACAGGGAGAGATTGTTGTTGTCGCAGGAGAATCCGGATGCGGTAAAAGCGTCCTGTGCAAAACCATCATGGGACTTCTGCCGGCGCCAGCGCACGTAACAGGAGGCAGCATCAAACTCGATGGTCGTGAACTAATTGGATTGAGCGAGAAAGAATACTGTGGACTGCGCGGCGGAGAAGCAGCAATGGTTTTTCAGGACCCGATGACATCGTTGGACCCGACGTATACGATAGGCAGACAGATTGTGGAAGCGATACAAGTGCATGAGAAAAGTGACGCGCCCGAAGCACGCATGAAGGCGATACAGCTCATGGAAGATGTGGGGATCGACCATGCAGTTGAGAGATTTGATGACTATCCATGGATGCTGTCAGGCGGGATGAGACAGCGTTGTGTTCTTGCAATGGCTCTGGCCCAGGATACGAAGCTGCTGATTGCAGATGAACCGACAACAGCTCTTGATGAAGAAGTCAAAAACGAGATATTGAATCTGCTTTTGAGACTTCGCAAGGAGCGTGGTCTCAGTATTCTATTTATCACCCATGATCTCAGTGCAGCAAGAATAGTGGCTGATCGTTTGGCAGTCATGTACGCTGGTAAGATTATTGAAGAAGGCGACTGCAGGGAAGTGCTCAGCAACCCCGTTCATCCGTATACATGGGGACTTTTGCACGCTTTGCCTGAATACGCAGAAGAGGGAAAACTCAGAGTGATTCCAGGAAGCCCTCCAAACATTCCTGAAGATTTCAAAGGGGACGCCTTTGCGGAGCGAAATGAATACGCGCTTGGAATTGATTACATTCAAGAACCGCCATTTTTTGAAATATCAGAGAACCATCGCGCAGCGACATGGCTGGCAGATCAAAGAGCTCCGGAGGTTGTGTTCGGAAGATCATCAGCAAAAGCAGGAGAAGGAACGTCGGAAGACAATGAAAGAATCTGTACGTCACGGAAAGATGAGGAACTCCCTCTGCTCAAGGTGGAACACTTGTCCCACTACTTTAAGCTGGGACGAAAATCTTATCTTACAGTGGCAGATGATGTCTCCTTCGAAATCAGACGAGGCGAAATACTGGGACTCGTTGGAAGATCCGGCAGCGGCAAAACAACCCTTGCCAGATGCATCCTCGGCATGTACAAACCATATGGTGGAAAGATCATCTATGATGGGATAGATATTACAGACCGCAGACATCTTGGAGCAAACCGATCTGAAATGGCGCAGATCAAAAAGAAGCTGGCTAGAGAAATCCAGTTCATCTCACAGGATTCCGGAGCTGCGCTGGACGGTAAAATGACAGTTCGCCAGCTGATTGAAGAGCCTTTGCAGATACAGAAGATGTTCCAAAGCAGGAAAGAGAGGGACGAATACATCATGTCTCTGATGAGAGAAGTCAACATCGATGAAAATATGATTGACAGATTTCCGCATGAGCTTTCAGGAGGGCAGCGTCAGAGGGTCAGCATTGCCAGGGCATATGGGATGAATCCAAAGCTCCTGATCTGTGATGAACCGCTGGCGTCACTTGATGTGTCCATACAGGCACAGATTGTAGAATTATTCCTGAAGCTTCAGCGGAAGCATGGAACTTCTATGCTGTTTATTGCCCACGATCTTTCAATGGTGGATTTTATCAGCGACAGAACAATCGTTTTAGAGAAAGGCCGCCTCTTATGAACAGCAAAAGTATGGCTGCCACAATTGCAAAGAAAATCATCATTCTGATCATTTCGGTCCTCGTGCTGTCAATGATTACCTTTGCCATGTCAAGACTCGCTCCCGGCGATCCGCTGGTGTCTTACTACGGGGATAGAGTCGAGAGAATGAGCCCCGAAGAACACGCGGCTGCCATCGAAAGACTGGGCCTGGACGGACCGATCACGCAGCAGTATGCCGACTGGTTCAAGGCTGCGCTGCAAGGTGATTACGGGATATCCTTCAAATACAAACAGCCGGTCATGACGGTCATATCAGGAAGACTGTTTAACACGCTGCTGCTGGGAGGTACAGGTTTTATCCTTACATTTCTGTTCGCACTTCTTATTGCGGTGCTCTGCGCTTTCCGGGAAGGCAGTCTGACAGACCGCATTATTTGCAAAGTTGGAACGATTACCAGTTGTATTCCGGAGTTCTGGCTGGCATTGGTGCTGATTCTGTTGTTTTCCGTTACCTGGCATCTGCTGCCAAGCAGCGGTGCATACGCGCTGGGAGAAGCGGGCAGTCTGGGCAGCAGGGCTGAGCATCTGATCCTTCCGCTTGCTGTCGTTGTGTTAAGTCACCTATGGTATTACGCTTATATGCTTCGCAATAAACTCCTGGAAGAGATTCGGCAGGAGTATGTTCTGCTGAGCAGAGCCAAGGGCCTCAGCAGGCGCAGTGTTATGTGGAAGCACTGTGTCAGAAATCTCATGCCTACGATGATTTCGATCATGGCGATTTCGATCAATCACATTCTCGGCGGCACGTACATTGTGGAAATGGTCTTTTCCTATCCCGGAATCGGAACATTGAGTTTCGAAAGCGCCAAGTACCATGATTACAATATGCTGATGGTTCTTGTGATTATTACAGGCATTATTGTGATAGCCGGCAATATGCTGGGAGAACTCATCAGCGAGAGGATCGACCGCCGTATGGGCAGTACAGAAAGACTGGAGGATCTGATAGAGAGAGACAGGTCAGAGGAGGTGAGGCGTCATGCTTGATCCGCACGATCATCTCTTCGAAATCATAGGGGCGAACCACAACCCGGAAACAATAGGAGTGAAGGAAGTATCCCAAGCAGGAATTCTCAGAAAACTCCGCATAAAGAGGTTCCCTATTGCAGCCGCGGCAGTTCTGCTGCTGATTATTCTAGGGTGTGTTTTCTGCGGTCTGTTTACAGGAGAAGATCCGTTCAGAATGGAACTGACACATATCAATGCAGCGCCTGACGGCACGCATATTTTTGGAACAGATACCCTTGGAAGGGACATTTGGTCGATTATCTGGTACGGTGGAAGAAGATCCTTGTTTATCGGTGCCTTTGCAACGCTCATCTCCACTGGAATCGCGGTGATATATGGAAGCATAAGCGGATTAGCGGGGAGAGCCGTAGACAGCATGATGATGCGATTCAGTGAGATTCTTCTCAGCATCCCATCACTTCTCCTCATCATATTTGTGCAGGCTGTGATCGGTCAGAGAAATGTGATCGGCATCTCCATTATCATCGGCATTACCGGATGGATGAGCGTGGCCAAAATGGTCAGGACAGAAGTAAAGCGTATCAGGGATTCTGAGTATGTTCTCATATCGAAGATGATGGGCGGCAATCTCCTTCATGTGATGAGAAAACATCTTGCGCCGAACTTTGCAGGTACGATCATGTTTATGGTTGTCATGAACATTCGATCAGCAATCGTATCAGAGTCCACACTGAGTTTTCTGGGGATCGGGCTGCCGGTCGATATCATTACATGGGGAAGCATGCTGTCCCTGTCGGAAAAGGCTCTTTTGACCGGATCCTGGTGGATTATTCTGATACCGGGAGTATTTCTTGTCGTAACGCTGCTATGTGTAACAGAACTGGGGAACTTCCTGCGCGGAAACAAAAGCAGCCGGCATGGGAATTTGTGATATATTTGGTTCATCCATTGACAAAGCATCATGCAAAGGCATATAATTCTCTTGTGATTACAAATGAATCTGTTTCAGGGCGAGGTGGAAGTCCTCACCGGCGGTGATGAGCAATGAGCTACAAGTCCGCGAGCTTCGGCTGAAAGGGTGTGAATCCCTTACCGACGGTTACAGTCCGGATGGAAGAAACAAGAAAGCGGTAGCGTTTTTTGCGCTGTATGTGAGTATTTACCCTGAGTATCAACTCGGGGTTTTTTATTAGGAGACAGATTCTTGAACCATTTTATCAAAATGAAAAGGAGAATCTAAACATGACAAACCAAACAACAGAACAAACTCAGGTACAGACTCAGAAAAAATCAAAGATCACGACAGTCCGACTAGCGAAGATGGCGATGCTCATTGCGGTTTCCATCGTATTGGTAGCACTCATCCACTTCCCAATCTTTCCGGCGGTCGCATTTCTGGAGTATGACCCGGCAGATATTCCGATTCTTATCGGAACATTCGCCTTCGGACCGGTTGCAGGCGTTCTGCTGACCATCGTAACAGCGATTATTCAGGGAACGACAGTCAGCGCAGCTAGCGGTGTATATGGAATATTGATGCACATTATCGCAACCAGCGCGCTCGTTATCACAGCCGGTCTCATCTACAAATACAACAAGACCCGCAAAGGCGCAGTCATTGCATTGATCTGCGGCGTCATCGCTATGACCGTTGTCATGATCGGCGCAAACATGGTCATCACACCGATTTTTATGGGTGTTCCTGCAAGTGTAGTATGGAGCCTGATGCCGTTCATCGCCGGATTCAATGCGATCAAAGCCGGCATCAATGGACTTGTTACATTCCTTGTATATAAGAGAATTTCAGGATTCCTGCACAAACAGTAAATTAATTATTCGCCTCAATTATCAGAGCAAATCATACCTATAATCAGCAAACCCCTTGCGGCGCAAGGGGTTCTGTTCTTTTTTTTTGTGTTTTTTGAGCGAAAAAAGACTGAAAATTAGCACTTTTGTGCGGCAAAGCAACAAATTGACTTGTGCTGTCGAAAAATGATAAAATTTTATGTCTATACTGTTTAGTGAGAATTCAATAATGAGGAGGTGACATATTGAAGAAACTAATGAAACTGATCACTCTTGCGATGGCGTTCATTATGGCACTCTGCTTCATGTCCGGATGCGGTCAAACTTCTACAGAAGAAGAACCGGCGGGCAATAGCAATGGCATCACGATCTTCAACTCCAAGATGGAGATTCAGGATCAGATGCTGGAGATGGCAAAACGCTACACAGAGGAGACAGGCGTGCCGGTAGAAGTGTATTATTCTTCCGATACGGTATCTGCGCATCTGGCTACAAGATATGCGTCTGGCAACCCTTATACGCTGTCCATGGTTGATGCGAAGGATATCTATTCACTGGCGGAAGATCACGCTGTCGACATGAGCGATCAGAAGTGGGTACAGGACACCCAGTATGCCATTGGCGTAGGGGACAAAATCTATGGATTCCCGGTCTGTATCGAAGCGAGAGGCATCATCTATAACAAGGATGCTATCGAAAAGATCACAGGCAAAGAGTTCAAACCGGAGGACTATAAGACATGCAAAGCCTTCAAGGGGCTGATCAAAGAGCTGAAGAAGGGCGGCATGAAGTCCCCGACGGGAGTCATGAAGGAAGACTGGTCTCTTGGTGCACACTATCTGGCGCAGGTATATGAGGAGAGAGATGATCCGGACGCATTTGTCAGAGGACTTTCAGACGGATCAGTGAAACTGATCAAAGACAAGAAGTTCAACGCTCTGATGGATACGTTCGACGTTCTGAAGAACAACAGTTATTCCAAGAACAGCGCAATTTCTGCGGAGAGAGAAGTTACGGAACAGAAACTAGCAGAGGGCGAGCTCGCCTTCTTGTTCGGCGGCAACTGGGATTGGTCAGTCATCAGCGCCTTTGACTACACGGAGAACATGGGTCTGATGCCGGTACCGCAGGATCTCGATGACGGCATGAACGAGATGCTGGTCGGCGGTGGTTCCAAGTTTATCTTCCTGGATTCTTCTGAGAACACGTCTGAGAAGCAGCGTCAGCAGGCGATGGATTTCCTGAACTGGCTCGTTTACAACGAGGACGGACAGAAGTTCCTCGTAGATGACTGCGCACTGGTTCCGGCATTCTCCAATATCGAAAGGGAAGTTTCGGACCCACTGGGCAAATCCGTCAAGTACTACGCAGACAAGGGCGCTTTGGTACCAAACTACAACTATCTGCCGGACGATCATTACGCGATCCTGGGTGCACAGTTCCAGAAGTATCTGGCAGGTAAGAGCGACCGCAAGGGCTTCGCCAAGGACGTAACGACGTTCTGGAAGACTAAGACGCTTGAACCACATGAGAATTAATGCAGGGAGGAGGAAAATATGGAACGAAATACAATGTCGTATAAATCAAAGCAATTCCTGATGTTTGCCGGCCCTGCACTGATCCTGTTCTGTATGGTCATCATCATTCCGTTCCTTTACGGTCTGTATCTGACCTTTACGAGCTGGGACGGCGTAGCAGCCGAAAAACCATTCGTAGGATTTGCGAACTATGTTTCTGCTTTTAAGGATGCCTACTTCTGGGCTTCCATGGGCAGGACAATCTTTTATTCTGCATTTGCAGTAGTCTTTGTTAATGCTGTTGCCTTTGCACTGGCGTATCTGGTAACAAGCGGCATCAAGGGACAGAACTTCTTCCGCGCCGGGTTCTTCATTCCGAACCTGATCGGCGGCATCGTTCTCGGTTATGTATGGAAGTTCGTCTTCAACCGTGCTTTTGTTGCTATCGGTGCAGCATTCACTGACGGAACAGTCCCATCGCTCCTGTCATCGACGGGAGGCGCTATGTTCTGCCTGATCCTGGTATCTGTCTGGCAGTATGCCGGCTACATGATGCTGATCTACGTGGCAGGATTTATGGGCGTGTCCGACAGCTTGAAGGAAGCAGCGATGATTGACGGGTGTACGCCGTCGCAGGCAATGCGCAACGTCACGATTCCTCTGATGAGGACATCATTTGTAACTTGTATCTTCCTGAGCATCACCAGATGCTTCGTTGTGTACGATGTCAACCTGTCGTTGACAAACGGTGAACCGTTCATGTCGTCAATACTCGCGGCAATGCACGTATACAACAAGGCGTTCATCTATAAGGACTTCGGCACAGGCCAGGCGGAAGCGCTGATTCTGTTCGTAGTCTGCGCAATCATCGGTATTGCTCAGGTGTATATTGGTAAGAAAGGGGAGGTGGAAGCGTAATGAACCAGAACGAATTAGCTGCTAAGCAGAAAAAAAGACGTCAGGTCATCACGATCATTGTGCTGATCATAGTGTTCATCCTGTTCGTAATACCTTTCCTTCTTGTCCTGATTAATGTTTTCAAGACGAAAGGTGATATCACATCAAATCCGCTCGCATTGATCGGCGAGCACGGATTCACATTGCAGAACTTCCCGGAAGCAATGGCTAAGATGGATTTCTGGAACGTATTCAAGAATTCCGCAATTATCACATTCAGTGCCACAATCCTGACAATTCTGTTCTCGGCAATGGCGTCCTTCGTTATTGTCCGTAACAACTGGAAGGCATGTACGCTGTTCTTTGCACTGATGATTGCATCCATGGTCATTCCGTTCCAGGTACTGATGGTTCCTCTCGTATCCGTATACGGCGGAATCTTCGGAATTCTGGGAAGCAGAATCACCCTGATTTTCATGCATGTGGGATTCTCTGTGTCCATGGCAACATTTATGTTCCACGGCGCAATACATTCCAATATTCCGATAGAGCTGGAGGAAGCCGCTCTCATTGACGGCTGCAGCAGGTGGCAGACCTTCTGGAAGATTGTCTTCCCACTGCTCAAACCAACAGTCGCTACAGTGGCCATTATCGATGCAATGGCCTTCTGGAACGACTACCTCCTGCCAAGCCTTGTATTGACAGATAAGGAAATCTACACGATTCCAATCGCTACGCAGGCATTCTACGGAACCTATTCCACAGACATCGGACTTGTCATGGCGGCGCTGCTGCTGGCCATGCTGCCGATACTGATTCTGTATCTCTTCCTGCAAAAGCATATCGTTGCAGGTGTTACAGCAGGTGCAGTCAAAGGATAGTATAGGAAAATGGATCGGTTTTTTGACGCAAACAATCCGGTCATGCGGTTCCTCGCACGCATCGTGGATCTGGCAGTGCTCAACTTGATGACACTTGCCTGCATGATTCCCATCGTGACAGCAGGCGCTGCAATCACGGCCATGAACAATGTTCTGATTCACCTTGTGAGAAAGGATGAAACCTATGTTTGGAAGATGTTTATCAAATCCTTCCGGCAGAACCTGAAACAAGGAATCGGACTGGGACTTCTGTTTACAGCAATTTTCGCTGTGGCAGGAGTGGAACTGGTGATGCTGCACTCCATAGATGCAAAATCATCCACCATGTTCATGATCATTATCACAGTGATCGGCATATGCGTGTTCGGCGTTGGGATTTACACCTTCGCCCTGCTCTCGCGGTTTGAGAATACCGCGCGCGGCACTTTGGTCAACGCGGCAACCCTTGCGCTGGGGCACATCCTCAGAACATTGGGCATGTTGGCAATCTGTGCTGCCTGGGCAGTATTCCTGTGGTTCGCCCATGGGATCACGCTTTTGGTATTGCTGTATGGGCTGACGATACCGGGTTATCTATGTGTCATGATATACAATCCAATTTTCGAAACAATGGAATCGAATGAAGAAACAGCAACTGAGTGAATTTAATAAAACGGAACGACCTGTGTTTCATCTGACACCTGAGAAGGGTTGGATGAACGATCCGAACGGTTTTAGCTGGTACGACGGAAAATATCATCTGTTTTATCAGGCTTACCCTGACGGAACCAATTGGGGACCGACCCACTGGAGTCACGCGGTCACCGAAGACTTCATCCGATGGGACCGGCTCCCGGACGCACTTGTACCGGACCGGGCGTATGACATCGGTGGATGCTTCTCAGGTACGGCTCTGACTGATAAAAACGGCAGACATATGCTCATGTATACGGGCTGTTGGCCAGATCAGAATAATCAGCAGGGCTTCGGACGGCAGATTCAGTGCATTGCCTTCGGAGATGGAACAACCTACGAAAAGTATGATGGCAATCCAGTCATCACTGGGGACATGCTGCCGGAGGGCGGCGACCCATACGAGTTCCGTGATCCGAAATTTTGGCAAGAAGCAGACGGAACATTCAGGGCAGTCATCGCCAATCACAACAAGACGCACGGTGCCCAGATCCTGCTTTTCAGAAGCAGCGACGGACTGAAATGGGAATTCGAAAACGTGCTGGCAGATGGTGAAGGCAAACCCGGATGGATGTGGGAATGCCCGGACTTCTTCCCTCTGGACGGCAAGTATGTACTGCTGGCAGGGACGATGGGAGAAGTGGAAAGCGTCTGCAGGATCGGGGAGTTCGACAGCGAACAGGGGATCTTCCACGAAACAGCGTGGCAGACCACAGAACAAGGATTTGACTTCTACGCGGGGCAGACCGTCTCCGCAGCTGACGGAAGACGCATCGTGATTGGATGGATGCAGAATCCCCAGACAGCAGAGAACAGGGAGGTCGATCTGCCAATCAATGGGCAGATGAGCATTCCAAGAGAACTTCAGCTCAGGGATGGGATGCTTTTGCAAAAGCCTGTCAGAGAGTTGAACGACTATCGGACGGACGAAGTCATTTACCGGAATGTGAAACTCGGAGAGTGTGCCGAAGAAATCAAGTTGGACGGCATCTCTGGAAGAACAATCGATATGGAAATTTCGATTGAACCGTCCGAGCGATATGAACTCTTCCGAATGCGGTTTGCGGCAGATGCGGAACACTATACAGAGTTCACTTATGAACCGGACGGTTCCGTGATCACACTGGACAGAAGTCACGCAGGTCCGGGGAAGACAGAGCTTACGAAAGTGCAGACTGCGGTGAGAGACCGCAGCGGCAGACTGGATGTAAGAATCCTGTTAGACAGACTCAGTGCTGAATTATTCATCAATGATGGAGAGCAGGTCATGTCAGCTGTAATTTACACTGACAGACATGCAGAAGATATAACCTTCTATGTGAAAGGTGCCGCGGTTATGGATATCGCGAAGTACCGGATAAAGGAGAACAAATAATGGCAAGCTTATCATTAAAAGGAATCCAGAAGATCTATCCGAATGGCTACCATGCTGTAACGGATTTCAATCTGGAAGTGGAAGACAAAGAATTCATCATCTTTGTCGGACCTTCAGGATGCGGAAAGTCGACGACTCTGCGAATGATCGCCGGACTGGAAGACATCTCTGAAGG
>SVCS01000116.1:2065-3532 GCA_015058205.1 Clostridiales bacterium | reverse complement strand
TGGTTCATTCTGCCATGTGGGGCAACGCTCACATGCATCTTCCTGAGATTCACAGCAGCGGTACCTTGACCAGCTTTGATTATGCAGATGAATTTCTTTCAGACGGCAGCGATATTTTCGAACAGACGATTGAACACGTAGACTTCGCTTTTTTCTCTTTTGAAAGAGACGAAGAAGAAGTGCGCGATTTTCTGCAGCGCACTGTGGCGCGCGGACCAAGACTCGCCGTGGCTACCTTCGGCAGTGAAGGAAGCCTTGCCTGGGATGGTACCGTGTTCATTCACTGCGGAATCATGCCGTCAGATCTTGTCAATACGATTGGTGCCGGAGATTCTTATATTGCAGGATTCATGCACGGAATCCTCAGCGGTATGGGCGTTGCTGACTGTATGACCCAAGGCGCTCGTGTTGCTGCAGAGACAGTCAGTGTCTTCGGCCCTTGGCCTGAAAAAGAATGAGGAGGTATTTGATGATATGAAAACACCCGTTATTGATATTCATGCACATCCATGGCTCTTTGAGGAGGTGTGCACCACGGAAGAACAGGAAGCCTTTGTCATAGACATGACCGGGCTTTACAAGTCCGGATCCTTTCCAGCCGAAGAACACTTCATTCAAATGGATTATAACGGCGTAGATAAATGTGTGCTGCTTCCGCTGGATCTGACCACAACACACGGAGGCAGCCTCGGCACCAACGAACAAGTCCATGCAATACAGAACGCATACCCGGACAGGTTCATCGGTTTTGCCAGTGTGGATCCGTTTAGAGATGACGCATGTGATGTACTTGAGCATGCATTCGGCACCTTAAAGCTTTCCGGATTGAAACTGCACCCGGGCAAGCAGCGCTTCTATCCTTCTGATGAAACTCTTGAACCGATCTGGCAGATCTGTGAGAAATACAATAAACCTGTCATGTTTCATGCAGGAATGTCGGTAGAGCCCTACACCCTTTCAAAGTATTCTCATCCGATGGAGTTTGAAGAGCTGGCATACAATCATCCGAACCTGCGCATCTGTCTGGCACACATGGCCTGGCCGTGGGTCAAAGAAGCTTGCATGCTCATGCTGAAATACGGCAATGTCTTTGCTGATACAGCATGCCTGTACTTCGATTCTGCCCGAGAATTCTATGATCAGGTGCTGACAAAGGACATCCCTATCACTTGGGTTGATCGAGGTCTTCGCCATCAGATCCTATTTGGAACTAACGACCCGCGTCTTGAATCAATAAGAATGAAAAAAGCGCTGGAAGAGTTGCCGCTTCGCCCATCTACAAAAGAGCTGATCATGGGAGGCAATGCGCTGGTATTTTTAGGACTGGAGGAATACACACGTGATTGAACATAATGAAATACAAATCATGACAACTGAATACAACACGTTCATCAGAATCACTGAAAAAGTCCGTGATATCGTTTCAAACAGCAAAATCAAAAATGGTGTAGTGTATGTAATCACCGC
>SVCS01000116.1:0-1965 GCA_015058205.1 Clostridiales bacterium | reverse complement strand
TTCGAACATATCACATCTGGCAAACATCTCCGTGTATTCGACAACACGGTTATCCTTGTCAAATCCTATGAATTTGCAGGAATAAACAGGTACATTTTCAGGGAGCGCCATATAAGTGCGCTCTCTTTCTATGATTTCAACAATCTGTATAATCTCATTGAATCGGATTGGCATATGGTTCTTACTATCCATATACTGGTACAGCGAATTCGCCGCAAAGTCCACAGTGTCAATATCCTCAAAAAGTTCAGCCGGAACATAAGTGTACTCCAATGCAACCGGAATCCCATTGCCGCACCGAACCCTGTGAAGTGCGTAAACTGGAGCATCTTCTTCAAGTTGCAGCTTATGCGTGAAGAAGCTGCCGGTGATAATACCTTTGGTCAGAACGATACTGGAAGCAACACCTCCAACTCTTTCTACTAAGGATGTAATCCCTCCATCGATATGATCCGTCAGCCGCCTGAATTCCAACCTTCCCAAATCGGCTTCTTTCACGAAGGTTCCTGCTCCATGTGAACGGACGACAATGTCTTCTTTTTCAAGCTTTTGGAACGCATACTGTACAGTAGCTCTCGTAGTACCGTACTTGCTTGCCAGATAACGTTCGGAAGGCAGCTTCTCCCCCGGTCGAAAAATACCTTCTTCTATCTGCGACCTGATCTGACAAACCACATCAGACGCTGTTGCCTTTTTCTTTTCTTTTGTCTCATCAGACATCGACTTCATTGCTGAAAAACTCCACCTTCTCCTTTAACAATACGTCGTCATAGTATTCAATCGGCCTGCCTTCGCTGTCAAAAACAATTCCCTCATACCTCATAACAGGTTTTTTCATATCGATGTTCAACAGTTCCGACTCCAGCCCGTTCGCATACACCGCTGTGATTCTCGTGTAGGCTCTCTTCATTTTGATGCCGTATTTGTCATTGAGCATTTTATAAATAGACTGGTCATGAACATCTTCTTCTTTCAAATCCGGCGTAAGATCACACCGGATGTTTGTACGCTCAATGGCGATTGGCTCCCCGTCGACAAAACGCAGCCGCATAATCCGGTATACATGCACATCCGGTGATAGCTCGCTGCGGACCGAATTGTCCTCCGCTGTCATTTCTTCTGCTTTTTCCAGCACTTTTTCCGGGATGATCGTCTTCTCAAAGCTCAGGAGCTTGACAAATGCTTCCTTGCCGCTCTGCTTTATGATATTCCGTCTAGAGTTATACTGATCCTTATCAAAACGTATTCTGGAAGCCGCGACGTAATAACCGGAACGGTCTCTCGCTTCAATCAGGCCTCTGTCTATCAGAAGCTGCAACGCATTCCTGATTGTTCCACGCTGTACATTGAACTGGTCTGCGAGCAAACGTTCAGACGGAAGCTTATCACCTTCCCCGAACATCCCGGTTTCAATCATATATTCAATTTCTCTGGATATCAGAACATCCTTTGTCAAAATTGTCTTTCTCATATTCTGTATTTTACCATATCCTGTTGAAATAAAAAAACGCCCGCATAAGCGGGCGTCTTTGTTTGTCTTGATTCAGTTCGCGATTATTTCTCTTCCTGGGAAGCCTTGTAATCTGCGATGATCTTCTGTGCGATGTTGTTAGGAACAGGATCGTGTCTTGAGAATTCCATCTCGAAGGAACCTCTGGCCTGTGTCATTGTTCTCAGAGCGATCGCATAGTCAAGCAGTTCAGCCTGAGGTGCCTCTGCCATCAGCTTCTGGATGCCGCCTCCGATAGGCTCCATACCCAGAACTGCGCCACGTCTGTTAGGCAGGTCGCCCATAACAGCGCCAACGTAATCGTCAGGTACCTTGATCTCAAGCTTCATGATCGGCTCGAGCAGGCAAGGATTTGCTTCTGCAATACCCTTCTTGAATGCCAGTGAAGCAGCGATCTTGAACGCCATTTCGTTGGAGTCTACTTCGTGGTAGGAACCATCGTAGAGGATCGCCTT
>SVCS01000041.1 GCA_015058205.1 Clostridiales bacterium | reverse complement strand
TTTCTCGCCTGCGAAGAAAGTGTTGATGTAGCAACACATATTCATGAGAAAGTAGGCGGTGGATTATTCGGCGGCATGGGATTCATCATGCAGAAATTCACCGGTCCGGGTATGGTATTTTTGGAAATCGACGGAAGTCTCGAGAAGTACGAACTGGCGGCGGGAGAATCTAAAATCGTAGATGGACCGCATCTTGCCATCATCGGAAACAATGTTAAGTTCAGAGTTGAGAGAATCAAAGGCGCAAAGAACATCATGTTCGGTGGGGAAGGTCTGTTTAACACCGTTGTGGAAGGCCCCGGCAATGTTTGGCTTCAGTCTATGCCAATCTCAAATGTCGCTGCGCAGATTGCAAAGTATATTCCAACGTCTGACTAAATGCAATGACGAATAGTGTATTCATCCGCAGGGCAGCGGCAATCGCAGCATTGGTTGCCTTTGCGGTGCTGCTTTTGTGCGTTGTAAAAGATTGTACGGCAGCTTTTGATGATCCGGTCAGAGAATGGTTTTACAGCCTGCGAAGACCTGCAATAACGGGCACGGCTATTGCGGTTACAACGCTGGCAAACAAATATGTCATCATTGGCCTATGCCTTCTGCTGTTGATTATTCCGCGCACACGTATGACCTTCGGAATTCCGCTGTCAGTTGGTGCGTTGGTTACGATGCTGGTGAACAGCCTCGTCAAACACCTTGTACAGCGGCCTCGGCCTGATGTGATGCACCTCGTGACCGAGCACGGTTTTTCTTTTCCGAGCGGGCACTCAATTACCAGCATGTTCTTTTACGGGTTTGCCATCTGGCTTGTCTGGCGATATGTGAACAACCAGACGGCCAGGCGGGTACTGACCATATTGCTGGCGATTCCGATGCTTCTGGTCGGACCGACTCGGATTTATCTTGGCGTACACTTTCCGACGGATGTGCTGGGGGCATGGTGCCTGGGGTTCGCCGCAATCATACTGTTTATTGAGCTCGTCTGTGTTTACGATAAGAAGACGGAGCTTAAACCAGGAGGAGTGAAATGAAAAAGAATGGTTATTTGCTGACATCGCTATTGCTTTCCGCGATCTTATCGATTGGATTCCTGTGCGGATGTGGAAATACAGCTTCCGAGGAGGGGAATGAAACAGCAAACGCAGATGCAAATGCAAATGCAACAGAAGCCGTCGCAGAAGAACCGACGACCGCAGTATCGGAAGATGGCGTTACACTCTCAAATGATTCGTCCGACTTTGTACTGGTTACAGATGTTGTTCCGGATGCAATCTTTGAAATACGTTACTATTCCACATACAACTTTGTCGGAGACCGTATTGACGGGTATGAGGAACCGCTTGCTTTCATGACGAAGGAAGCGGCAGAGGCGCTGAAAGAAGTAAGTGATGATGTGAAAGAGGATGGGTACCGTTTGAAAATATATGATGCATACCGTCCGCAGGAAGCCGTTACGAACTTCGTGGAGTGGGCAAAGGATGAAGATGATACAAGAATGAAAGAATACTTCTATCCGGAGCTGGACAAAGACGTCCTCTTCCCGCAAGGCTACATTGCAGAGCACTCCGGACACAGCAGAGGAAGCACGGTGGATCTCACGCTCTTTGACATGGAAACCGAGAAAGAAGTCGACATGGGCGGAACCTTCGATTACTTTGGAGAAGAAAGCCATCCGGACTACAAAGGCATCACGGAAGAACAGTATAACAACAGAATGATTCTGAGAGAAGCCATGACAGAGCATGGATTTAAACCGCTTCCGGAAGAGTGGTGGCACTTCACGTTGGAGAACGAGCCGTATCCGGATACATACTTCACATTCCCAGTCAACAGTGAGGCCCTGAACTAAAAAAAGCAAAAACAAGGCCCGAGACCATAGCGGTTTCGGGCTTTTGTGTTATAATGCAAGACAGAAACAAAAGCAAACCAAAAAGAGGAATAAAAAATGGAAAATCAGATGAGAGATAAGGCAGAAGAACAGCTGAAAGAGATCACCCAGGAAATTATGGACGACTACAGGCAGGGAAGAGATATCGACAAGATGAATGTCTTTGAACAGCCGGAGAGAGACGTGGTCGTCGATATCGTGAATAAGATGCTGAACATTCTGTTCCCGGGATATTATCGCGATAAAACATATAAGTTCTTCAATCTGGAGAATAAGATTTCCGTCCTGATTGAAGATGTCATGTACAACCTGACGGACCAGATTGCCATTGCCCTTGAATATGATGACGAACTGAGAAGCCTGGGCGGTGCGCCGCTGATGGGAGACGCCTGCACGAGCGTGCGCGCGCAGATGCTGGCCGTTGACTTCTTCAAGCGCGTACCGAAGATCCGCCACATGGTGAATACAGATTTGCAGGCAACCTTTGATGGAGATCCGGCAGCCGACAACAAGGAAGAAATCGTCCTCTGTTATCCGGGGCTGCTGGCAAGCACCATTTACAGAATTGCCCATGAACTCTATGAGTTGAACGTCCCAATTATTCCGAGAATGATGACGGAATACGCACACAACATGACGGGGATCGACATCCATCCTGGCGCCACGATTGGCGAGTATTTCTTCATGGATCACGGCACTGGTATTGTCGTTGGATCCACCTCCATCATCGGTGAACACGTGAAAATCTATCAGGGTGTAACCATAGGCGCACTCTCCACCAGCGCGGGACATGCGCTGCACGGCACACGCCGCCACCCGACCATTGAAGACAATGTTACGATTTATTCGGGCGCGTCCATCCTCGGCGGCGAGACGGTCATCGGCGAGGGCTCAATCATCGGAGGTAACGTATTCCTTACATCATCCGTGAAACCGGGTTCACGCGTAAACATGCAGAATCAGGAAGAGTTCATTTAACGATCACAATTACGTGTTATAATCAGTCCATGAAAAAGAACAGCATCAATACAAAACAAATTGTCAATATATTCATAGCGCTGGTCCTTGCCGTTGCAATGGGCGGTTTTCTTAGTGCGTGCGGCAACAAGGATTCTGTAGAGGAAACAGTGGAAATCACGACACCTTCCGAGGAAGCGGAAACAGAACAGCCGATTTACGAACAGGCCGCGACAGATGAGGACAATGACGAGGAAGGAGAAGAAGCAAAGGACAAAGAAGACTCCGATGAGCAGGACAACAATGATTCTTCCCAGTACGCAAAGATCTACAAAGACTGTGATGCTGAAATGAAAAAGGCAACAGACCAGCATGTCAAAACACTGAGCAGCGAAAAGTTCTCTCTCTCGAAGAGCGAGCTGTATGACGAGACGCAGGATAGAATCAAGAAACTCGAAAAAATCTATGACGACGGCAAAGACAAAATGGTTGAAGCTATGCTTGCAAGTACGGAAGACGACGGAAAAGAGTACAAGAAATACTTTAAAAAGATGACGGAAGCCTATACGGAATACTCCCGTGAGATTACGTCCGTATACACCGACGCCTTCTAAATACGGACCCATTGAAGTGCGAAAACAGACAGAAAAGAGAGCCCCGCAGGGGCTCTTTAATATTCGATGACTCCGCCTAACAAGTCAAAGTCTTTGTAAAAGTCCGGGTAGGATTTCGTCACTGCGATCGGATTGGAGATGTACACGGGTTCACGGCAAAGGCATGACGCAATCGCCGCTGACATGGCAATGCGGTGATCCCCGTAGCTGTCCACCCTTCCTCCTTCGAGAAATGCCTTGCCTGTGAAGGAGAGCCAGTCTCCCCCGTAAGAGATATCCGCATCCAGATTGTAGAGCACAGAATAAATCGCTTTTAGGCGATTTGACTCTTTGAACTGGAGCCGTTCGGCATGCGTGATCATGGAAGTCCCCTCTGCAAAGGACATAAGCACGGCGAGGATCGGCGTCAGGTCCGGCATCTGTGCAACGTCCACATCCATGCCCTTGAGAATGGACGCCTTGGAACGAATGGTAACCGTGCCGTCTACCTGTGGCTGAATGTCCAGATCTGCGCCCATATCTGCGAGAATACTCAGGATTTCCTTGTCCCACTGGCAAGATTCCAGACGAAGTCCGGTGACGGTAATATCCCCGCTCAGGGAGCCGGCCGCCAGCCAGAAGGCAGCGTTCGACCAGTCGCCGTCCAGAGCGATGCCCGGTTTTTCTTTGTACACCTGATTGCCGGGAATCTCATAACGGAAGAATCCTGCCTCTGTTTGCGAAACCTGCACTTCGATATTGAATGATTTAAGCACATCCAGCGTCATATTGACATAGCCTGCCGACTCTAATTCCGTCGTAAGCGTAATGCTGCTGTCGCCGTTGACGAGCGGCAGTGCGAAGAGAAGTCCCGTGATAAACTGAGAGCTCACGTTGCCGGCAAGTACGTAATCACCGGATACGAGCCTTCCGGACACTTCGCAGATCTCCTTGAAGCGGTCCGTATTCTTGTTGGTGCCCATCCGGAAGTGGCAGCCGTGCCGCTCCATCTCCTCCTTTAATGGTGAGAGCGGTCTGTCAGGCAGCCGTCCCGTCCCGAGAAAAGTGGCGTGGTCTTTAAGCGCCATGACAACAGGAAGCATGAAGCGCAGTGTGGAGCCGCTTTCCCGGCATTCCAGATACGGCGTGTTCTTATCGAGCTGCCCGATGCAGGCCATTGTTGCCTCAATGTCATCAGAGAAAGCGGGAATGTCAATACCGCCTTCCAAAGCGCCGCCCTGCAGTTCCGACAGTTTCCTTGCGATGAGAAGCCGGTGGGCGTGCGATTTCGACGGCATAGCCTCGATGGTGCCGGTCAATTTACGCGGTGTGATCTTGATTTCCATGATTCTATCTCCCTTGTGCTTTTGTAAGCCCGGATGCAATGAAGACTTCCAGATCGCTGATCGGTAGTTCTTTCATCGCACATGTGCCGGACCGGTCGGGATAAATAATGGTGATTCTATCTGCCTCGTGTTTTTTGTCGTCCTTCGCTGCAGCAGCGAGTTCCGCTGCGGTGCAGTCTGTATAAACAGGATATGCAAAGGCATCAATGGCGCTCTTGATGAAGCCTGCCATTGGTTCGCTGCTCCAACCGCGTTCGTCCGCGGCAAGCGCAGTCAGGTACATTCCTGTCATCACGGCAAAGCCGTGGGGAACAGTGTAATTGCTGCAGGTTTCGATTGCGTGCCCAATGGTATGACCGAAGTTGAGCAGCTTGCGCTTGCCTCCCTCAAATTCGTCTTCTTCCACGATGTCCTTCTTGACTTGTATTGCCTTTGCAGCGGCGGCAGCAAGTCCTTCACTGATGGCATCGAAGATACTGGAGTCGCCGATAAAACCGGCTTTGATGATTTCAGCAAGACCATTCAGAAGTTCTGTTTCGCTGAGCGTTTCGAGAGTCTTCGGATCTGCGATGACGAGAGACGGCTGCCAGAACGTGCCGAGCATATTTTTGCCGGCTTCTGCATTGACCCCTGTCTTGCCGCCGACAGACGAGTCCGCCATAGCGAGAAGGGTCGTCGGAATCTGAACGTACGGGATACCCCGCATATAAATGGAAGCGGCGAATCCCGCCAGATCTCCGCAGACGCCGCCGCCCAGAGCGATGATGAAATCGTGCCGTCCGAAGTGATTCTCAGACAGAAAACCGCACAAGTCTTCCACAGTGCGCAGCGTCTTGCTTTCTTCACCGGGATCGAAGACATAGACATGGACCGAGTAGCCGGCTTCCAAAAGCCCGGTGAGAAGCGGCTGCGATTTCTGTCCATACAACTGATATACTGTTTTATCACACACAACACAGCATTTCCGCAGTGCCGACTTGGCGGCATGACCGTCTTCCGCCGGCGGGAGAACCTTTGAGATGTATTCCGCGGCGGTCGCCAGAAGACCCTCTTCCATGAGGATCTCATATGCTTTTGTAGTGTGGATGGTGATGGTATGCATGGGCTTTCTCCTGTTCTTTTAATTATACATCAAAGACAAAAGGCAGTATATAAAAAAGATGTCCCTGGGTTATGCTATAATCGGAAGTAGAGACGACAACACGGAGAAACTATGATGAAGAAAGCGACACTTTGTTATATCAGAAAGAGAATAGAAGATGGCGCTGCAGACAGTGCCCCATCAGGTTATGAATATCTGATGCTCTACCGCAATAAGAAAAAAGAAGATCCCAATGAAGGCAAGTGGATCGGGGTGGGCGGCAAATTCGAACCCGGCGAAACACCGGACGAGTGCATGCTTCGGGAAGTAAAAGAAGAAACCGGACTGGTTCCGGACAGTTATCACTTCTGCGGCGTGATCCATTTCCTTTCGGATGAGTGGGAAGATGAGGATATGTACCTGTACCGGGCAGAAATTGCATCAGATGCAGCTGTTTCGGCAGAAACAGCGGATGCCCTAGCCCTTTGCGAGGAAGGTGAGCTCAGATGGATTCCGGAACAAGAGCTGATGAATCTTCCCATGTGGGAAGGGGACAGGTTGTTCCTGAAACCGCTCATGGAAGGTGCCGACAGCATAAACATGACCCTGCAGTATGAGGGTGACAAATTGGTTCACTTCAACAGCTTGCTGTAGTACCCATCCGCCTGATAGAGGGCGGCTGCAGGATTGTGACCGAGGACACGGTCTTTGGTCACCAAAGTGGTGCAGAGTGCATCGGAATATTTATAGAAAAGACTGTCATGACCGACGCACAGACCAATCACAATATTGAGATCGGTCTTTTTTTCGTTCAGGATCTTCGCCTGAAGGATCGGGTTGCAGATATGAGGACCGAGAGACTCCTGTTCAGGATTAAGTCCGATATCCGTTTTTCTGACAGCGCCCACTTTGCAGGCGACTCCGTAGACTTCAAAACCTTTGTGCCGGAAGATTTCGGCTGCCGTGCGGGCTTCGCGCAGCAGTCCTACACAGGTCGCAATACCGAGTTTTGTTGCGCCGATCTGAGCGGCGAATTCACAGATTTCTTCCACGCGGGTCATCTTACAGTAGTTTTCGAATTCAACTGTGGCGGATGCCTTTGCAATCAATCTGTCCTCGGGGTCGTTCAAATATTTGTCGAGGGATTCATCGCAGAGAACAGCCCGTTCCCCGCCGTCTTTCATATCCGCAGTAAGACAGAAGGAAGGAAATATTCCGTGCTTTCCATCGCACGCACCGGCTGCGCAGTCAATGCAGCTGCGGCAGATGTTATCAGTTCTGTTTTCAGTGCTCATAAGTGTCTCCTCCGGCTACTATATTAATACAAAACCAACACAAAACCAACATAATCAGGTGCTATAGTATCGTCAAGAGGGGAATATGTATTGAGGGAAAAACCATGGAAGAAAACAGAAACGAAAACTTTACAAATTACGAACCGAACTTCGTAATGAAGGATCCGGAACCAATTGCGGAGAATCCGTCCTATGTAACAGCGGATACCGTTTCCGGAGAGGAACTGTTCGGAGAAGACCTTTATGACGAAAGATTCTTCAAGAAAAAAGGTCCGACACCTCAGCCGACAACACCGACGGAAGAGGATGGCCTCTACACAGACCCAAGAGAAAAATTCAAAAGCGGAGCCAGTGCTTCAGCGCGCTGGAGCGGCGGAAAGGCGAGGGCAGACAGTGAGTTCACAACAGACAGCAGCAATAAAGGCGGCAGCGGCTTTAAATCTGGCATTAGCAGCGGTGGCTTTAACGGCGGCATCGGCGGCATCGGAGAAGGAAACTTCAGAAAGAAATTCAAAAATACAGGGAAAAAATCAAAGCAAGTAACACTAACGAGGAAATCGCTGGCACTTCTCATTGCGTGCTGTATGGTGCTCTCCTGCTTGTTCGGATTTGCCGGTTCACGGATTGGGAACAGCATGAACAACGGATCAAATTCGCAGATTGCATCAACAGAGGCAATGGATGTAGCAAATGAAGGCGCTGTTTCCACAACAGGTTACAACCTTCAGAATGCAACAGGCAGCAATCTGACAATACAGGAAATCACGAAGACGGCGCAGAAGAGCGTTGTAGAAATCAAAACGGAAGGCGTGGTCAGCGACAGCTGGATGCAGCAGTATGTAACGGAAGGTGCAGGAAGCGGCGTCATCATCAGCAAAGAAGGATACATCATGACGAACAACCACGTCATCAACGGAGCGAACAAGATTACCGTTACGACCTATGACAAGCATTCCTACGAAGCAACGGTAGTCGGCGCAGATTCGGTGAATGATGTTGCAGTGCTGAAGATAAAAGCTGCAGGGCTGACACCTGCGGTCTACGGCAACAGCGATCAGCTGCAGGTCGGCGACATGGCAGTTGCAATCGGAAATCCGCTCGGTGAACTGGGCGGAACCGTTACAGCCGGCATCATCAGTGCGAAGGACAGGGAACTTTCCATCGACGGTAAGACCATGAAACTTCTGCAGACGGACAGCTCGATCAATCCGGGCAACTCCGGCGGCGGCCTCTTCAATGGAGACGGACAGCTGATCGGCCTGGTTGTTGCGAAGTCAGCAGGGTCTGATGTTGAGGGACTTGGATTTGCCATTCCGATCAACACCGCGGCAGAAGTAGCGCAGCAGCTCATGGACAAAGGCTACGTAAGCGGACAGCCGTGGACAGGGATGACCTATACAGAAGGCAGCAGCGGTCTGGACTTCCTCTTCGGAGATAGTGTAGGTGGAACGGTTTACATTTATTCCGTTGAAACGAAGGAGGCCAAGGAAGCAGGATTCAAGGCGGGCGATGTTGTTCTGGCGGTTGATGAACACCAGATCACTTCGATTGATGACCTTTCCTCTATCATCTCAGCTCATAAGGTCGGGGACAAACTCGAGTACACGATTGTGAGGGATGGAGAGACGATGGACCTGTCCTTACAGCTGCAGGAGAAGACAAAAGAACAACTCCAGAATCAGAACAATTGATCATAGAACAAACCGCCGGGGAGCGTCAGATACGCACCCCGGTTTTTTTATATTTTGCACCCATGGACTGCGGAATTATGGTAAAATAAAAAAGTTATTGAAAGAAGGGATTCTAGAAGGGATATTTGACGATGAAAGATGTACTGGTAAAGATAAAAAGTCATCAGGTGAGCAGGGAAGCCGGTGAGGATGAAATGGAATTCATCACCGAAGCAAAGCTCTACAGACGTAACAATACAACCTATCTTCTCTACGAGGAAAGCGAGTTCAGCGGCATTCCGGGATGTAAGACCCGGCTCAGGCTCAGAGAGGGCGATGTGCAGATGAAGCGGTTCGGCGACGGAGCGGGAGCCGGAAGCGAGATCGTCTTCGAGAAGGGCAAACGCAACGTGGGTTTTTATGATACGCCGTTCGGACCAATCGAAATCGAGATCCTGACCAATGAACTGAACAGCACAGTTTCGGAAGAAGGCTGCGGCGAGTTGAATATCGACTACGAAGTGAGCCTCAAAGGTCTGCTCGAGGGAAGAAACCACATCAACATCACAGTCATGCAGCAGTGATGTCTATTACCATGTTAAATATTGAAATTCACATAGAGGGAAAGGAAGTGAGGCATCATGCAGAAGATTGGATTCAGTGCGGAAAAGTACATTGAAGAGCAGTCCAAGTACATTCTGGAAAGAATCGAACGCGGCGGCGGTGACAGGCTGTATCTGGAGTTTGGAGGCAAACTGGTCCAGGACAAACACGCCATGAGAGTGCTGCCGGGATTTGATGAAAACGCCAAGATCAAGCTTTTACAGAAGATGAAGGACCAGGCGGAGATTATCATCTGCGTCTATTCCGGAGACATTACGACCAACAAGACAAGGGCAGATTTCGGGATCACCTATGATCTGGAAGTGCTCAGACTGATAGACGTTTTCAGAAAGTACGATCTGGAGATCAACAGTGTCGTTGTGACGAGATTTGAAGAAGATTCCCCTGCTGTAACCAAGTTCATCAACAAACTGGAACAGCGCGGCATCAAAACTTATAAACACCGCTTTACCAAAGGGTATCCGACGGATGTAGATACCATCGTAAGCGAAGAAGGATACGGTGCGAATCCGTATATAGAAGTGACAAAACCACTGATCGTCGTAACAGGTCCGGGAGGCGGCAGCGGAAAGCTGGCCACGAGCCTTTCCCAACTGTATCACGAGAACATCCGTGGACGCAAGGCGAGATATGCGAAGTTCGAGACCTTCCCGATCTGGAACCTTCCGCTGAAGCATCCGGTTAATGTGGCTTATGAAGCAGCAACAGCGGACCTGAAAGATGTGAACATGATCGACTCCTTCCATCTGGAGGCTTATGGAGAACCGGCGGTCAACTACAACAGGGATCTGGAAGTATTCCCTGTCGTCAAGAGAATCATCGAAAAAATTACCGGAGCAGAGGCAGAGTATAAATCTCCGACAGACATGGGGGTCAACAGAGCAGGATTCGGTATCATCGACGACGAAGTCTGCAGAGAGGCAGCCTGCCAGGAGATCATCAGAAGATACCTCATTGCTGAGTGTGACTTCAAGAAGGGCAAAATCGGCGCAGACGTTCTCGAGAGACAGAAGCTGCTCATGGATGACATGGGACTGAAGATAGAAGACAGACCTGTCGTCGTGCCGGCAAGGGAATACGCGGAGATGAAGCGGAATCTGAATCCGAGATATACCAATGTCGTCGTCGTAGCCATGCAGCTCGATGATGGAACGATCATCACAGGACGAAGCTCAAGACGAATGGTTGCGGCAGCTGCTGCAATCCTGAACGCGGCGAAGAAGATGAGCGGTATCGCAGATGAAATTCACCTCATCGCACCAAGCATTCTGGAGAGAATCCAGAACCTGAAGACGGAGCTGCTTCAGTCAGAAAAATCATCCCTGAACTGTGAGGAAGTTCTGACGGCGCTCACCATCTCCGCAACAACCAATCCGACGGCGGAAGCAGCGCTCAACAAGATCGCAGAACTGAGGGGATGCAAGGCACACTGCACCGCTATCCTGAGTGATAAAGACGAGAAAACACTCAAGGGTCTGGGTATCGATGTGACGAGTGATCCTGAATATGTAACGAACAACCTCTACTACAGCTAGACACAAGTCAGCAGTGCGGCTGCAGTGATAAACGAAGGAAGATAATTATGAACATCATCGCAAACGTAGACAAAACCGGCATTTCGGAAGAAGAGATCAAAGCCCTTCGTCCCCAGGCCGGGCAGGCCCTCGACAGACTCTGGTCGGGCAATGAACCGATGACCGGATGGGTTACCCTGCCGGTCACGAGAAACGAGCAGGAGCTCCGGACGATTCTGGAGATTGCGGATATTATCAAAGACGAAGCCGAGCTTCTGGTCGTCATCGGCATCGGCGGCTCCTATATGGGCGCAAAGGCAGCCATCGAAGCCCTGCCGAAAGAATCCTCCGGAATCGAAGTCAGATTCCTGGGCAATAACCTCTGCACAGATTACTACTTCGAGACCTTGGAGGAGATCAAAGAGAAGAACACGATTCTGTGCGTCATCTCCAAATCGGGGAACACCATGGAAGTCAGGACCGCTTTCGAAGTGGTCAAACCGCTCATGGTGGAGAAGTACGGCAGCGCAGCGGAGGCATCGAAGAGAATCCTCGCCATCACGGATGAGGAGACAGGAACCCTCAGATCTGAAGCGACTGAGTTCGGATACTCTACCCTGCCGGTTCCCGGCAATGTGGGCGGAAGATACTCTATCGCCACGCCTGTAGGGCTTTTGCCGATGGCCGTCAGCGGAATCGATATCATGGCATTCCTCGATGGCGCCAGAGAATGCGCCGTTTCCCCTTCCTGGGATATAGACGCGGCGGACTACGCCATCGCCAGATATCTGCTCCAAAAGCAGGGCAAAGAAGTGGAAGTCATCAGTCTGTGCCATTCGCGCCTGCACTACCTGGGAGAGTGGATCAAGCAGCTCTACGGTGAAAGCGAAGGGAAGGAAGGCAAAGGACTGCTGCCGACGACACTCATGTATTCCACAGACCTGCATTCTATGGGACAGTATATGCAGGAAGGAAGGCAAATCTTTATGGAGACGCTTATGATCGTCGATGAACCGTCCGTATCCATAGAGATTCCGGGCGGACCGCAGAAGGGGAAGACCGTCGCGGATATCAACGCAGCGATGATCGGCGGCGTCACGAAAGCCCATCAGCAAGCCGGGATTCCAATCGCGGAAGTGCACATTCCGAAGCTGGATACGAAGAACTTCGGACAGCTCATCTACTTCCTGGAAACGACCTGTGCCATTACGGCTATGCTCAGCGGCGTGAACCCATTCGACCAGCCGGGTGTGGAAGCATACAAGAGAGAGATGCACAGCCTGCTGGACTAGCAGAGAGGCAGTGCCGACAAGGACTTTGTTAAAAAATAGTTTAATACCCCAAAAGCCTTTACAAGGCAGAGCGGGCGGTATATAATAATTCTGTATGGAAGAGTTAATATTTTAACAATCTTAACGATTGACTAAGGAGGATAATATTATGAAGAAAATTGGTGTAATGGGAACAGGTACTATGGGATCCGGCATCATTCAGGTATGCGCAGCAGCTGGTTATGATGTAATCGTCAGAAGCAGCAAGCAGGAGTACATCGACGGTGCCCTGGCTAAGATCGACAAGAACCTGTCCAAGATGGTCTCCAGAGAGAAGATCACGGAAGAAGATAAGGCAGCAACACTGGGCAGAATCTCAGGCGGCACTACCTTTGACGTTCTGGCGGACTGCGATCTGATCATCGAGTCCTCCACAGAAAACATGGACAAGAAAAAAGAGCTGTTCGCTGAACTGGACAAGGTCTGCAAGGATGGTGCTATTCTGGCGACTAACACTTCCGCACTCTCCATCACTGAGATCGCGGCCGTTACATCCAGACCTGAACAGGTCATCGGTATGCACTTCTTCAACCCTGTTCCTGCAATGAAGCTGGTAGAGGTTGTTAAAGGCATCGCAACTTCAGACGAAGTTAAGGATGCTGTTATCGCAGCAACAGAGAGCCTGAAGAAGACTCCTGTCGAAGTAGCTGAGGCTCCTGGATTTGTTGTTAACAGAGTTCTGATTCCGATGATCAACGAAGCAGTCGGCATCCTGGCTGACGGCGTTGCTTCCGCAGAAGGTATCGATACAGCAATGAAGCTTGGTGCAAATCACCCAATGGGACCTCTCGCACTGGGCGATCTGATTGGACTGGATGTTTGTCTGGCAATCATGGAAACACTGTACAATGAATATGGTGATCCGAAGTACAGACCAAATCCGCTCCTGAGAAAGATGGTAAGAGCGAACAAGCTGGGTATGAAGACCGGCGTTGGTTTCTTCGATTACAGCAAATAATCCGAGATAAATCAAATGATGAGGAGACCGCCCGCAATG
>SVCS01000115.1 GCA_015058205.1 Clostridiales bacterium | reverse complement strand
GCCGGCAGACTGTATCAGTGGACATCCACTTCATACACACAGTGGCCGATCGCCATCGAGCTGACACTGAACCACGGTGTTCCACTCTGGTATGGCAAGCAGGTTACACCGGATCTGGGAGACCTCTGCAACTACAAGACCTTCGAAGAATTCGACGCAGCAGTTAAGGCCACCATTGCCTACATGACCAAGTGGACATCCGTAATGACAGTCATCTCACAGAGAGTTCATAAGGAACTGGCACCGAAGCCACTCATGTCCATCATGTTCGAAGGCTGTATGGAAAATGGCCGCGGCGTAGAAGCCGGCGGCGCGATGTACAACTTCGGACCTGGTGTTGTATGGTCAGGTCTGGCTACCTATGCTGACTCCATGGCAGCAATCAAGAAGCTGGTATTCGATGACAAGAAGTACACGCTGGATCAGCTCAACGAAGCACTGAAGGCTGACTTCGTCGGATATGAACAGGTACAGAAAGACTGCCTGGCAGCTCCGAAGTATGGTAACGACGATGACTATGCAGACTTCTTCTGCAACGACATCATCGACTTCACAGAGCATGAGCACAAGAAGTACAAGACTCTGTACTCCAGACTGTCCCACGGCACGCTGTCCATCTCGAACAATACGCCGTTCGGTCAGTTGACTGGAGCATCTGCTAACGGACGTAAGGCATGGACTCCGCTGTCCGATGGTATTTCACCGACACAGGGTGCAGACTACAAGGGCCCTACAGCTATCATCAAGTCCGTATCCAAGATGGCGAACGACGATATGAACATCGGTCTTGTACATAACTTCAAGCTGATGCCTGGTATTCTGGATACGCCGGAAGGCGAGCAGGGTATCATCACACTGCTGAGAACAGCTAGTATGTTCGGTAACGGCGAAATGCAGTTCAACTATGTCAACAATGAAGACATGCTGGCTGCTCAGAAGGATCCGGACAGCTACAGAGATCTGGTTGTACGTGTTGCCGGTTACTCCGCATTCTTCACAGAACTGTGCAAGGATGTACAGGATGAAATCATCAGCCGTACAATGCTGACTAAGTTTTAACTAGATTTATTGCAGGGAAGGCGTGACATGAGCAACAAGAATGGAGATTTGATCGAACGTAAAGCGGTCATATTCAATATTCAAAAATATAATATGCATGACGGCCCGGGTGTCAGAACACTGGTATTCTTTAAGGGCTGTCCATTGAGATGCAAATGGTGCGCTAACCCAGAAGGCTTGCAGCGTAAGACACAGGTGATGTTCAAACGTGATGTTTGCGTCTCCTGTGGAGCATGCGTTCCGGTTTGTCCTGTCGGCATCCATCAGATGGGTCCCGACGGACACTTCGTGGACCGCAGCATCGACTGTGTAGGATGCAAAGCCTGTGAGGACGCTTGTCTCTACAACGCGTTGGAAATCTGCGGAGAACAGAAGACCATATCCGAACTGATGGATATCGTCAAAGAAGACCGTGGATTCTATGATGTTTCGGGAGGCGGCGTAACGCTGGGCGGCGGTGAATGCACTGCCCAGCCGGAGGCTGCACTTTCACTGCTGCAGGCAGCAAAACAGGAAGGAATCAATACCGCAATTGAAACCTGCGGCTATTGCAAGAAGGAAACGATTCTGAAACTGGCCGAGTTTGTGGATCTCTTCCTGTTTGATATCAAGCACTTCAATTCAGATCGCCACAGTGAACTGACTGGAGTGCGCAACGAGATTATTCTTGACAATCTGGCGACTCTGCTCGAGGGCAGATACAATGTTCAGATTCGTATGCCGATGTTAAAGGGCGTCAACGACAGTCAGGAAGAAATCGAAAACACCATGGAATTTTTGCTTCCGTTCAAGGATCTCAAAAATTTCAAGGGAATCGACCTGTTGCCATATCACAAGATGGGCGTAAACAAATACGGTCAGCTGGATATGGAATATGCGATCACCGACGAGGTGAAGCTGGAACAGGAAGATCTGGACCGTATCGAGGGGTGGATCAAAAAATATGATCTGCCGGTATCCGTAATCAGGCACTAGCGACAAGTCAGAGGATGCAGTATGGGATTTCTGGAAGATGGAAAGCAACAACTGAATCGTGTCATTGAAGAGTCGGTACCCGGCAAACAGGTGACAATTGCTCATGTCATCGCTGCACCGGTTGGGGATATCTATGAACGTCTCGGAATCGACGATCTGGGCGCCATCGGAATACTCACACTGTCGCCCTATGAAACAGCGATCATTGCTGCGGATATTGCGACAAAGGCAGCACAGGTTGAAATCGGTTTTCTCGATCGATTCACCGGCTCCGTCGTTATCGCCGGGGATGTAGACAGTGTGGAAACGGCATTGACTGCGGTTACGCAGACACTGCACGATCTGATGGACTTTACAACAGTGACGGTGACGAAGACATGAGGCGAAAGATTATGGTCATCGGCGCGGGCAAATCGGGCAAAACCTCTTTGGTCAACGCCATCAACGACTATCACGGTCCACTTAGAAAAACGCAGGATATGATTTTTGGAAAGTACACCATTGATGTCCCTGGGTCGTACCTTGAGAACCCATGGATGTACAAGCACCTCATATCTGCGGCACAAAACAATGCGGGACACATCCTGATCCTGGTGGATCAGAGCAATGTTACCGAAATATATTCTCCAGGATTTGCCAGAGTTTTCCGGTGCCCGGTGACAGGCGTCATCATGAAGGCCGATCTGAAACCGGAGAATAGGGCAATCTGCGAAAAGCAGTTAAAAATGATTGGAGTAGAGCCACCGTATTTCCCAGTCAGCCTGACAGAGAATACGGGGATCAAAGAACTAAAAAATCATTTACGTGAGTTCATGATTGAAAGGGACAAAGATCAATGAAGTATATTACTGAAGAAGATTTGAGAACGATTTACAAGGGCACACCGTTCACGAGCTATAAGCTTGATACGGGTACCAGACTGACACCGGGAGCCAGACAGTTCCTGCAGGATCGTCACATCAGTGTTTATTCTGCTGATGGGGAGGCAATGCAGGTCGGCGACGGTGTTGTAGTCGGCCAGTACAATCAGAACAGATCGGCAAACGGAGGAACCCCTGATCTTCTCAACAAAAAACGTCTGGAGGCATCCTTAAGATCGACAGGTGCATTGTTTTTGCAGACGGCCAGCGATATCATCGATCAGGATCCGGTGATGGCACAGAAGGTGCTGGAATTGGGAGAAAACTTCAACGACATCAAAGCGATGAACGAGGAAGGGCGCAGCTTCCCGGCACTGGCGTGCACACCGTGCAGTGGTATCAATGGTGAGAATTTCTCTTGCGAACTGGAAGATTGTTTTGAAATCACCAGTTTCCATCTGCAGATGGCGAAAGGCAAGGAAATCCTGCATCTGCATGAACTGAGATGCGCACTGCATGAATTCCTGGTCGTTCTCATGGAAGTACGCTGCACCAACAAAGAGATTCCTGAGCGTGTCTGCCAGATCATTAATCAGCTGAATCAGATGATATGCGCAGCGTTCGGAGGAGAAGGATGTCAGAG
>SVCS01000006.1:43419-56113 GCA_015058205.1 Clostridiales bacterium | reverse complement strand
TCGACCTTCTGGTTGTCACCCAGACGCTCTCCCAGCTGAGCTAACGGATCCCGCGGGAGTTATTATAGCGAGAGATGGCGGTTTCGTCAACCCAGTGCGGAAGATTTCGTCGCTCTGGCCATGCGCTATTTCGTCAACCCGGCGATGAATAGAGGCAGCATCTTCTCTGAGTACTGGCAGAGAGAGTAGTTTCCGCTGGAGATGCACCAGTCATACATCATGCCGCGCTCAAAGAGGGCGTAGGACTTGGTGATGTCGTTGACGGAGAGGTCATCGCGGAAGAGTCCCTGGCTCTGACCTTCGATGGCGATCTGGCGCAGAAGTTTGTAGTATGTTCTGTCCGGGTCGAGCAGGTGCTTTTCGCTCATGCTGGTGAGCTGAGCGGCGAAGAGCTGCGACAGCATAGATACGGATACTGTGTTCTCAATCATCAGGAAGAGCTCCCGGTTCATGGTGATCAGCTTATCGACAGGGGAGAGGGACGGATCCATGGTCTCGACCAGCTCCTCGTACTTCTCATCAAACAGGTAAGAAAGAGAACCCATCAGGTCATCCTTCGAACTGAAATAGTGGTAGAAGGAGCCTTTGGATGTGTTGGATTCCTCGACGATGTCATCGATAGTCGTGTTGTTGTAACCGTATTGGTAGAACAGTTTCCAGGCAGCCGAAACAATGCGGCCTTTGGTCTCATTGGTTACCTTTTTTGAGTTCTTTTTTGTGGATTTTGCCATAATACATGAATATTCCTATCTTTAGTATATTGTTTAGTCTAATCTAAAATCGTTGAAATTTCAACATATTTTTACAAAAACAATACATTTTAGTTTATAAATTATAGAATTCAGTCGGTATTTTATTCATCATTCTGTTCTGTTAGAATCGTCACGTGCGTAGAATGCGCGTAATTTATATGTAAGAGGTTATTTATATGGCTGAAATTATTGTATTTATAGGTTATTTTGTCATCCTGTTCTTCGTTGCTCTGATTTTCTTCTTCAACGGAAGCAACCAGAACGATAAGGACTACTTCCTCGGCGGAAGAACCATGGGACCTTGGGTTGCGGCGATGTCGGCCCAGGCGTCGGACATGTCTGCATGGCTGCTCATGGGACTGCCGGGCTCTGTTCTGGCATTTGGATTCGGACAGATCTGGATCGGTATCGGACTGGCTCTGGGAACGGCGGCCAACTGGATCTTCTGCGCCAAGAGGCTCAGAAAATTCAGTAGAGTATCAAACGATTCCATCACACTGCCCCAGTATCTGACCAACAGATTTGCGACGAGCAACAAAGCGCTGCAGGTGATCTGCGCAATCATCTTCCTGATTGCGTTCACCGTATACGTAGCATCCGCTTTCGTAGCGGGCACATCCGTATTCACCATGCTCTTCCCGAAAATGCCGGAGAGCACAGCGATGATTCTCTTCGCATTGATCATCGTCGGATACACATTCCTGGGCGGATTCAGGGCAGTTTGCTGGACTGACTTCTTCCAGGGCATCCTGATGCTGCTGGCACTGCTCGCCATTCCGATCATCGTAGTAGCGACGCAGAATCTGGATACATCTGCGCTGCAGGTATCCTACAGTTATGTGGATGCTGATGGAAGCAAGGTCGTCTGTGACTTCGGTGCTGGCTTGTTCAGCGCTTCCTGGCAGGAGGTTGTATCCGGTCTTGCATGGGGTCTGGGCTACTTCGGTATGCCGCACATCCTCGTTCGGTTCATGTCCATTGAGAAACCTTCCCAGATGCACAAATCCGCTGCAATTGCGATTATCTGGGTTGTTCTTGCCATCGGCGGTGCATGTCTCGTCGCTTATCTGGCTAGAATGGTCATGGCAGAAGAACTGCTGACAGTTGGCGCTCAGAAAACTGTATTCATCGCCATGGCGAGAAGATTCTTCCCGCCGGCTATTGCAGGTTTCCTGTTGGCTGCCATCATGGCGGCGTCCGTTTCCACAGCGGACTCACAGCTGCTCGTAGCGTCCAGCTCCTTCACAGCGGACATGTACAAGCCGATCATCAGAAAAGACGCCAGCGACTGGGAAACACTCATGGTCGGAAGAATTGCCGTTGTTGTCGTAGCAATCATCGCCTTTATACTCGCGTCATCAAAAGGTTCCGGTGCTCAGGCAATCATGAATCTGGTAGAGAACGCATGGGGCATCTTCGGCGCGGCCTTCGGACCGGTCGTCATCCTGTCCCTCTTCTGGAGACGCTTTAACTATGCAGGTGCATGCATCGGCGTCATCGTCGGCGCAGCAGTCGATATCATCTGGCTCTTCTGCCTGTCCTCAACAGGTGTCTATGAACTGTTCCCAGGCTTTGTTGCAGGCGGTATTGCAGCAATCATCGGAACCCTCGTAACAAAGGCTCCTGAAAAGGCAGTCACTGACATCTTCGACAAGGCTTCAGATCCGAACTACGACGAGTAATTGTCGCGGAAAAAGGAGTAATCGTCGCGGCAAAACAGGAGCATTTGCTCCACACAATTCAGCACATAATAAAAGGGCTGCCGATTGGCAGCCCTGTTTGATTGCCTTTGCATTTGTTGCCTTTGCGTGATCTACATCCACTGCTGCAGATCCACGGCATCGTCGATGTGGGAGGTTCCGCCTGTGATCTGACGTCTGATGTTCTGCATCTTCATGTCCAGCGCAGCGCCGGCAGTTGCGCACTCGAGCAGTTCCTCGACCAGTCTGTCGTTGATGTCCGCTGGCAGCTCCTTCTTGTATTTGAGCTTGTGCTCCAGACTTGCCCAGAAGTCCATAGCGATGGTACGCAGCTGGACCTCGACCTTCATATCACGTTTCTCGTGCTCCAGGAAGATCGGCACGGAAATGATCAGGTGGAGACTGCGGTAGCCGTTCGGCTTCGGATTCTTGATGTAGTCTTTGCAGTCGATGAGCTGGATGTCGTCCTGCTGCAGAATGCAGTCCGCGACAGTATAAATGTCTTCCGGAAAACCACAGATGACGCGGATTCCGGCGATATCCTCGATTTTATCCTGGATGTCCTCGAAAGTTGGCTTGACCTCGTACAGATGGGACTTCGCAATGAGGCTGTCGAGAGATTTGAGTCTTGATTTGATTGTCTCAATCGGGCTGTATTCGCGGGTCAGTTCAAACTCTGCGTTCAGAACCTTCAGTTTCGTTTCAATTTCCATCAGAGCGCACTCATAATAGGTCATGAGCGTCTCTAAATCTTTCCCGTTTTTTTCAAAAAGCTTGATGTATTTATCCGTATGCAGCTGTTCAAACTGCATTTTTTTCTTCTTTTCTTCGATAAATTCCCGAATATTCATGTTCATAGCAATACCTCGTGAGTTCTCCTTTCCCAAAATCGCCTTTTCTGAATACAGTATAGCACATATTTTGAGTGATAATTGTTGCTAGTGTGAAAAATACAGAGAAAAACAATTCAACTGGTGAAATCATGCTGCAGGATATATAATAACAATGATATGCAAAGGCAGCCCAAAGGGCTGTACGAAAGGAAGAAGGATATTATGCTGACCAAGAAGGAAATCAGGAAGGCAGTTCTGGCGGAGCGCAGCGCCCTGGATGAAGAAACAGTGGCTCTGGCGTCCCAGGTGATCTGCCAGAAAATCATGGGAATAGATGTCTATGAAGAGGCGACGGACGTGTGCCTCTACATGCCGATGCGCAGCGAAGTGGATGTCCTCCTGCTGGCGGAAGCAGCCGAGGAAGAGGGCAAGCGCGTCTGGGTGCCGAAGGTTATAGAGAAGACCACAGGAAAGGGCGATGAAAAGAAAGCAGGCGTCATGGTGTTCAACCGGTTCACAGGACTGGGTGAAGAGGACATTATCACAGGTGCCTACGATATCCGGGAATCCCGTTCTGAGGAGATTCTGGAGCCCAATGACACGACCCTGATCATCATGCCGGGAGCTGTGTTCACGCCGTGGAAGGACAGAATCGGCTACGGCGGCGGATTCTATGACAAGTTCCTGGATGAACATCCCCAGTGCAAAACCATCGCAGCCTGTTACGACCTGCAGGTGGTGGACGAACTGCCGGTGGAGGCCCACGACAGAAAGCCGGACTACGTAGTCTGCGAAACGAGTATTTACAGGTAGACAGAGAAATTGAGAATCGTCAGAGGATAAAGAGTATCAGAAGATTTGAGAGTATCAGAAGATAGATGAGCATACTGGAAACAACATTAAAAGCAAAAGACCTGTTCAGCGGCTTTGAGCTCTGCAGGCTCCAGGAAGAGGAGACGGCTAAACTGGCGGACAGGCTGGAGAATAAGAAAATCACCATTGCGGTCATCGGGCAGTTCAAACGGGGCAAGACGACTCTGATCAACACGATCCTGGGACGTCCGGTCCTGCCGGTGGGTATCGTGCCGATCACAGCAGCCATCACGCGGATCGAGTACGCGGAGCCGGCAGAAGGTGTACCAGAAGGCGCGGCTGATGGGACGGCACGTGATACTGGTGACATTGCGACAGTCTATTTCCGCAACGGCCTCTGTGAGCAGGTGCCGGCGGCGGACCTGCACATGTACATCAGCGAGCAGGAAAACCACGACAATGAGCGCGATGTGGCGGAAGTGGAGCTCCTGACGGAGGCGGAGTTTCTGAAGGATGGGCTCACTCTGGTGGATACGCCGGGTGTGGGATCCGTTCATGAGAACAACTCCAAGTCCGCTGTTGACTTTGCGAAAGAAAGCGATGGCGTGGTGTTCATGTTATCCGTGGACAGCCCGTTGAACCAGATTGAGGTAGATTTCCTCAGGAAGGTGCGCCGGTTTGCAGGCAAATTCTACTTTGCGGTCAACAAGATCGACCGGGTGGACGAAGAAGAGCTGGCGGAGTACCTGGAGTACTGCACCGCCCTGATCAGCAACATCATGGAGCTGGAGGATGAAGATGCAAAGGCATTAAAGCTGATTCCGGTCAGCGCTAAGAAGAATATCGGCGTGGATGTGCTGACAGAGATGATACGGGAAGATTTGGTCGAACGTGGCGCCGAGATCATGGAGCGCTCCGTCGGACTCAAGCTGCTGGAGATTCTCAGCAGTACGCGCCGTCAGATTGCATCCTACCGGGAAGTGCTGAAGATGGCACCAAATGTTTTCAACAGGCGCTTTCAGGAGATGAAACAGCTTATGGAAGGGCAGCGGCAGGATCTGGAGAATCTGGAAGACAAACAGTACCTGCAGGCGTCCGTCAATGAGGAAAAGGCCTTCCTGACAAGACAGGTCAGGGAGTTGTTCGGAATCGAATATTACTATGGCGTAGACCGTGATGAAGCGGCGGAGCTTATGGACCGTGAGGAGTACAGAGCAGAGCTGACCAAGGTCTACGATGAGCTGGAGAGCACGATCAACAGCATATTTATGTACAAGGAAGAGAATGCTTATGCAGTGGCAAGGCGCATTGAGGACTTGAATATCCTGATGCAGCAGATGCGGAAACTGGAACGGCAGATTGAGAGGGAACTATGAGAGAAGACTACATAAAACAGCTTCTGAAAAGCGTAAAAGACGGTTCTGTTTCAGAGGAAGAAGCCTATGAGCAGCTCAAGGTGCTGCCATATAAAGAGATGGGCTTCGCAAATCTGGACCATCACAGACAGATCAGGACCGGGTTTCCTGAGGTAGTTTACTGTGAGGGCAAGACACCGAAGCAGATTCGTGACATCTTCGTGGAACTGTCTAAGCATGGAACCGTCATGGGAACGAGAGCCACGGAGAGAGATTTTGCAGCGGTGAAAGAGAGACTGCCGGAGGCGAAGTATCATGAAGCGGCCAGGATCATCGTCTGCAAAAGCGACAAAGACGCAGAGGACGAACCCATTGGAACTGTGGCTGTCGTAAGCGCAGGTACGGCGGACATTCCTGTTGCTGAGGAAGCGGCAGTGACGGCGGAAACCCTGGGCAATGAAGTGACGCGTATTTACGACGTGGGCGTTTCGGGAATCCACAGGCTATTCAGCAAACTGGACGAAATCAGACGCGCAGATGTGATCATCGTCGTGGCAGGTATGGAAGGCGCTTTGGCAAGCGTACTGGGCGGTCTTGTGGCGGCTCCGGTCATCGCCGTTCCGACCAGCGTCGGATATGGCGCCAATTTCGGTGGATTGTCGGCGCTGCTTTCCATGCTGAACAGCTGCGCGAACGGGGTGAGTATCGTGAATATCGACAATGGTTTCGGAGCAGGCTATACAGCGTCCGTCATTAACAAAAGATAGTAGATATGCAGGTAGCATATATGGTATAATATACAAGCGAAATTGCGCAGAAGACACAAAAGGTAATAAAACTGAGGACAAACGATAAAGGAAGGTCTTTATGAAACCAAAATACAAACGTGTACTGATCAAGGTCAGCGGCGAAGCGATGGCCGGAGAACAGAAGCATGGCATCAATGAGGAGATGACAGCACAGACTGCGAAGATGCTCAAGGAAGTCGCTGAAGCAGGCGTACAGGTAGCGGTTGTTGTCGGAGGCGGCAACTTCTGGAGAGGCAGAAGCTCCGAGAAGATGAACAGAGCATCTGCGGACTATATTGGTATGATGGCCACGATCATGAACGCTCTGGCTTTGCAGGAAGCACTGGAGGCGGAAGGCGTTTCCACCGTGGTACAAACGTCGATCCATATGCCGCAGGTAGCAGAAGGCTATAACCGCAGGAGAGCACTGTTCCACCTGGAGAAGGGAAGAATCGTCATCTTCGGAGGCGGTACAGGAAGCCCGTTCTTCTCAACGGATACCACAGCTTCCCTGAGAGCAGCGGAAGTTGAAGCGGAAGTCATCCTCATGGCCAAGAACATCGATGCGGTCTACTCGGATGACCCGAATAAGAATCCTGACGCAGTCAGGTACACGCATCTGACACACGATGACGTGCTGGAAAAGGATTTAAAGGTCATGGACGCCACAGCGGCAGCCATGTGCAGAGATAATAACATCGCGATACACGTCTTTGGACTGGCCGAAGAGAACGGTATCATGAGAGCAATTTGCGGAGAAGAGATCGGTACGATCGTAGAGTAACCCGGGAGGTAATAAAATGAGCGAATTTTCAATGGAATTATTACAGGAAAAAATCACCAAGAGTGAAAGTCTCTTAAAAGAAGATCTGGCTACAGTAAGAGCCGGCAGAGCCAATGCGGCAATCGTGGATAAGGTAATGGTGGATTACTACGGAAGCCCGACTCCGCTGAAGTCACTGGCCAACATCAGTGTTCCGGAACCGAGAACTCTTCTGATCACTCCGTTCGATCCGAAGAGCATTGCTGAGATCGAAAAGGGCATCAACATCGCCAACATCGGTATCAACCCGATCAACGACGGCAAAGTCGTCAGACTGCAGATCCCGCAGGTTACGGAAGAGCGCAGAAAAGAACTGACGAAGACTGTCAAGAAGATGGGCGAAGAAACAAAGGTTGCTGTCAGAAATCTCAGAAGAGACGCCAATGACAAAGTCAAGAAGCTTGAGAAGGCCGGCGACTACACAGAAGACGATGTGAAGGATACGCTCAAGGAGATTCAGGAGCTGACTGACAAGTCCATCAAAGAGATTGACGAGATCGTTGCTGCAAAAGAAAAGGAAATCATGGAAGTGTAAACTGACGTGATACAGCGGATATGACGGAATTAATCAAAGAACTAATGCCTACGCACGTTGCCATCATCATGGATGGCAACGGCCGCTGGGCTAAGCAGAGAGGCGTACCAAGGGTAGCAGGCCACAGAGCCGGAATGGAAGCCATGAAGAAAATCGTGGATCATTCAGACAAGCTCGGCATCAGGTACCTGACAGTGTACGCTTTTTCTACAGAAAACTGGAAACGCTCTGTGGAGGAAGTCTCTGGGATATTCGGACTTCTCGTCACCTTCGTAAAGCGTGACCTGAAGGAACTGATCGAGAACAACGTGCGCGTGGAAGTGCTGGGAGATTACTCTTCCATTCCGGAAGACGCGCGCAGATCCCTGCAGAAGACCCTGGACGATACGAAGAACAACACGGGTCTTCAGTTCAACATCGCCCTGAACTACGGTGCCCGCGATGAGATTCGCCGCTCCGTGGAAGCCATTGCCGCAAAGGCAAAGGCAGGAGAAATCGAGCCGGAGGATGTAACGGAAGAGATGATTGGACAAGGTCTTTGGACCGGCGAAGATCACGCCTACAGCCCGGACCCTGAACTCATCATCAGGACCAGCGGTGAGGAGAGACTCTCCAACTTCATGCTCTGGCAGGGGGCTTACAGTGAATTTGTGTTCACAGATGTGCTCTGGCCTGACTTCACACCGGCTGAGTATGAGAAGTGCATCGCTGAATACCAGTCGAGAGACAGACGTTTCGGCGGCAGATAAGCTGCTATTCGGCGGCAGATAAGCTGCCGTCAGGAGGAATTGACGAATGAAAACAAGAGTTTTGTCGGGACTTATCATGCTCCCGCTTCTGATCATCATCATACTGCGCGGATGGGTTTTGTTCGCGGGATGCTTCGCATTGAGCCTTCTGGCCGTGTATGAGTTCTTCCGCGGATTCAAAGAACTGGACATCAAACCGAGCTACCCGATCGCCGTGGGATCTACGATCCTGCTGTATCTGATGGGGATGCTGTGCTTTGTAGGAACATCCTTCAGCACCAGCATGTTCTCCAGCGCGTTCGTGTTCATGTTATGGGCGTTTATCACAGTGTTTGCGTGCCTGCTGTATCTGTTCAAAATCGAGGAGCGCAAGTTGGAAGACGCCATGGTCACCTTGGTGGGAATCTTCTATGTGGTGTTCTTCTGCTACCATCTGGCGCTGCTCGGCATGGATGAGTTCCTGGGACTCACTGTATGGCTCGTCGTCATTACAGCCTTTGGAACGGACATCTGCGCCTACTTCGCCGGCGTCACCATGGGTAAGCACAAACTGTGTCCTGTCATCAGCCCGAAGAAGACTTGGGAAGGCGCCATCGGCGGCATTCTGGGCAGCATGATCCTGTGCCTGATCTTCGGCTTGATCTTTATGAAACACGCCATTGTGATTTGTCTGATCGTCGGATTCCTTGGCAGCATCATCTCCATGTTCGGCGACCTGACAGCATCCATCTTCAAGAGAAAGATGGGTATCAAAGACTACGGCAACCTGATTCCGGGACACGGCGGCATCCTTGATAGATTCGACAGCATCCTGTTCACAGCGCCGCTGGTCTACTACGTGGTCAATATTCTTTCCACAATCGGCGTGACCGGCGCATGGAATTAGAAACCGTTTCACGGGATTAGAAACGATAGGAGCAAAAGCAGCATGAAGCGAATTGCGATACTGGGGAGCACCGGGTCCATCGGGACCCAGGCCCTGGAAATCATCAGAAACAATCCGGATAAATACAAGGCAGTTGCCCTCAGCTGCGGCAAAAATACCGAACTTCTGAAGAAGCAGATCGAAGAGTTTGCGCCGGAGATGGTCTACTGTGATTCGGACAGCAGCCTGAATAAAAATGCGGACAGCATTATAGATATAGCTACTATGGACGATGCAGACATCGTCCTCAATTCTCTTATGGGCATGAGGGGATTGGAACCAACACTGGCAGCCATCGAACAAGGCAAGGATATTGCCTTTGCAAATAAAGAGACACTGGTCGTCGGCGGAGAAATCGTTATGGACGCGGTCACCCGCAAAGGCGTGCAGCTTTTGCCGGTCGACAGCGAACACAGCGCCATCTTCCAGTCTTTGCAGGGGAATGAAGGGAACGCCATCAGACGCATCCTGCTGACAGCGTCCGGCGGACCATTCAGAGGCTACACCAGGGAGCAGCTTGAGAATGTCACTCTGGAGCAGGCTCTGAATCACCCGAACTGGTCCATGGGAAGCAAAATCACCATCGATTCAGCGTCCATGATGAACAAAGGCCTGGAGATCATTGAAGCCAAATGGCTCTTTGACGTGCCTTTGGACAGGATCCAGGTGGTCGTGCATCCGCAGAGCATTCTGCATTCGGCCGTCGAATATGAGGACGGCTCGGTGGTGGGACAGATGGGCAATCCGGACATGAAGGTGCCGATTGCGTATGCCTTCTCTTATCCGGAGAGAATCGATCTGACTCATGACGGCACGGTGAAGAGTCTGGATCTGTTCGCCCTGAAGGACGGCATGACATTCTTCCCGGCGGATGACAAGGTCTTCAAGACCATCGCCTTGGCGCGCCAGGCAAGTGAGACGGGCGGCAGCTGTCCGGTCGTTTTGAATGGAGCGAATGAAGTACTGGTCGACCTGTTTTTGCATGGGAAGATTCGGTTTATAGAGATACAGGATACGCTCGAGAGGATTCTGAATGAACATGTTCCGAAGTTCAATCTGGATCTGGAGGGAGTTCTGGAAGAGGATAGGAAGATTAGAGATTACGTGAGGAAACTATTGGAGGATAAAAGAGGATGACAATCATTTACGCCATCATAATATTCTGTCTGCTCATCTTCGTGCATGAGTTCGGACACTTCATTGTGGCCAAGGCGTGCGGCGTGAAGGTCAATGAGTTTGCCATTGGAATGGGACCTGCACTGTTCAAGAAGCAGAAGGGGGAGACCCTTTATGCGGTCCGTGTGTTCCCGATCGGCGGATACTGCGCCATGGAGGGAGAAGACGAGGATTCCGATAATCCGCGCGCGCTGAACAACCAGCCTGCATGGCAGAGAGCGTGTATTCTTGCGGCGGGTGCGATGATGAACTTCGTCACCTGTGTGATTCTGCTCATTATCATTGCATTTTGGGCGGGAACAGCCACCACGACCATCGATCAGGTGACAGCCGGTTCTCCTGCAGAGCAGGCCGGCATCAAAAGCGGCGATACGATTCTCTATGTAGATGATCAGCAGATCGATGAATGGAACGATTTGATCGAATCGATCGGATACAGCAAAGCAGACACGGCGGAAGTCACCTTCGAGAGAGGCGGCAAAGAGGAAGCCGTCACGGTGGATCTGGAATACAACGAAGAGGCTGGACGCAATCTGATCGGTATCTCGCCGGTCATGAAACACAGCGTGGGGAGCGCCATCAGCGGCGGCATCAAAAACACGGGTACCATGACGGTGATGATGTACACAGTCCTTAAGCAGCTCTTTACAGGCGAAGTGGCTGTGAGCGAACTGTCGGGGCCTGTGGGCATTGTCTACGCAACCAATGAAGCGGCCAAGTCGGGCGTTATGTACGTTATTTATCTGGCGGCGCTGTTGTCTTTGAACCTGGCTATCATCAACCTGCTGCCATTCCCGGCACTGGATGGAGGACGACTGCTCTTCCTGGTGATCCGTCTGTTCACAGGCAAACGCGTGTCCGACGAGACAGAAGGCAAGATCCATTTCATCGGCATCTGCCTGCTCTTCGCACTGATGATATACGTTACCTTCAATGATGTGATCAAGTTTATTCTGCCGATATTCTAGCGGCCGGCATTCCAGCGGCGGCCGGCATTCAAGCAACGGCCGGCATCCAAGCAACGGCCGGCAGAGGTCATGGAGATACGATGAAGAAACAAGTCAAAGTAGGAGACATTTACATAGGGGGCGGCGCGCCCGTCAGCATCCAGTCCATGTGCAATACCAGGACATCTGATGCAAAGGCAAGCATCGCCCAGGTGAAGCGGCTTGAGGAAGCTGGCTGTGAGATCGTGCGCCTGACGGTGCCTGATTATGATGCCGTAGAAGGCTTCCGGGAAGTCAAGCGTCATGCGAACATTCCGGTGGTTGCGGACATTCACTTTGATTACCGCATGGCCATCGCAGCTATGGATGCAGGCGCAGATAAGATTCGGATCAATCCGGGCAACATCGGCTCTGAAGAAAAGGTAAAGGCCGTGGTCGATAAGGCCAAAGCCTGCCACATTCCAATCAGAGTGGGCGTCAACGGAGGATCTCTGGAGAAGGATATTCTGGCAAAGCACGGCCGCGTAACAGCAGAAGGGCTGGCGGAGAGCGCTCTGCGCAATGTGGCTTTGCTTGAGAAATATGAATTTGAGGACATTGTGATTTCACTGAAGTCCTCAGATGTGCAGATGAATTACGACGCCTACAGGATCGTAGACAAGCAGTCGGATTATCCGCTGCACATCGGCGTCACGGAAGCAGGGACCCCGTCCCGCGGCAAAATTAAGTCCGCAGCGGGAGTGGGAGCATTGCTTTTGGCAGGCATTGGAGATACGCTCCGCATTTCACTGACAGCAGATCCCGTGGAGGAAGTCTACTTCGCACGCGAACTTCTGGCGGCCATAGGCATGCGCAACAATGGACCGAACGTGGTTTCCTGCCCGACTTGCGGCAGAACCGAGGTCGACCTCGAGAAGATCGCCACAGAAGTGGAACGCCGCCTTGCGGATTTGTACAGAGCAGAGCAATCAGCCGGTCAGACAGGTGGTCAGTCCGTCGGCTCGTCCAATGGCTCGTCCGATGGCCAGTCTGTCGGTTCGTCTGTCGGTGACCTGACAATCGCCGTCATGGGTTGCGCTGTCAACGGCCCGGGAGAAGCCAAAGGCGCTGACTTCGGTGTGGCCTGCGGCAAAGGCGAAGGACTGCTCTTTGCGAAGGGCGAAATCATCAAGAAAGTAAAAGAAGAAGACATCGTGAATGAGCTGATGGCGCTGATTCAATAGAAAGCGTTGTGCGACGTAAGCAGAGAGACTCTGCAACTGTGCTAAAACAGCCGTTTAGTGGCAAAAGGGCACAGT
>SVCS01000006.1:0-43319 GCA_015058205.1 Clostridiales bacterium | reverse complement strand
AGAAAGCGTTGTGCGACGTAAGCAGAGAGACTCTGCAACTGTGCTAAAACAGCCGTTTAGTGGCAAAAGGGCACAGTGACTGAGAAGAATACTGTGCTAAAACAGTTGTTTAGTGGCAAAAGAGCACAGTAACTGAGAAGAATACTGTGCTAAAACAGTTGTTCAGTGGCAAAAGAGCACAGTGACTGAGAAGAATACTGTGCTAAAACAGCTGTTTAGTGGCAAAAGGGCACAGTGACTGAGAAGAATACTGTGCTAAAACAGCCGTTTAGTGGCAAAAGAGCACAGTCGTCCCATAAGAGGGCATAGTAGAAGTATTAATAGGTTACGGAAACTGACTACAGATGCATGAACTTATAAAGAAATCGATTGATTTTTCAAAATCACCGGATTTTAATACAGACAATCTGGCGGTGGAAGTCAAGAAGGCTTCTATCGACCGTGAGACTTTGGTGCTGAAGCTGGAGCTTGAGCTCAATTTTATTGTGAGCGCGATTTCGGCTGAGAATATCAGGACCAATATCAAGCGCGCCATGCCGGACATCAGGGATGTGGAGCTGAACATTATCTACAAAGACGTAAAGGGCAGCGAAGTCCCGGCGCCGGAGAAGAAGGCGAAGAAATCCAACGGTAATGGCACCAATGGAGGCACCAACGGCGGTGCAGGCGGCGGTGGAACCTGGAATGGTGGCAATGGCGGATGGAACGGCGCAGGCGGCAAGGGCAAGCGCAAGGGCCGCGGATACCGTCCGGTCAAGGGCAATATCATCATGGGAAGTCCGGTTACGATCGACTGTATGCCACTCGACCAGATCGATTCCGAAAGCGGCACGGTTGCCTTTGAAGGAGAATTATTCAAGAAGGACTCCAGGACGATCAGCGAAGATCGCAAGCTGGCCAGTCTCTATGTGACGAACAAGAAAACCAGCATCTGCGTGAAAGCTTTTGTACATAATAAGAAATGGGAAGATTTCGAAGAGCATCTGCCTGACGGTACCCCAGTCAAGATTGAGGGGAAGGCCCAGTGGGACAGATACGATAATGCTGTGACGGTCATCGCCGACAGCATCGAGAAGACAGAGAGAAAAGAACGCCGCGATGAAGCGCCGGAGAAGAGGGTAGAGCTGCATTGCCACACGAAGATGAGCGCCATGGATGGACTCATTGTCGCCAAGGAAATGGTGAAGAGAGTGGAAGGTTGGGGCCACAAGGCTGTTGCTATCACAGACCACGGCGTTGTACAGTCATTCCCGGAGGCAGCCGGCGCGGCGAAGAATATCAAAATCATCTACGGCTGTGAGGGTTATCTGCTCGATGACGAAGGGCTCATCCGCGAAGATGGCTCCATCGATTACAAAAGCCGTAAGACTAATCACATCATCATTCTGGTCAAGGATCTTGTGGGACTGAAAAACCTCTACAAACTTGTGTCGAAGTCCCATATCGACTACTTCTACTACAGACCGCGTATTCCGAGGTCTGTTCTTGAGGCGCACAGAGAAGGACTCATCCTCGGATCCGCATGCGAGGCCGGGGAGCTTTATAGTGCGATCAGGGCTGGTGAACCCGATGAAAAGGTTGAGAAAATCGCCTCTTTCTATGATTACCTGGAAATCCAGCCATTGATCAACAACCGGTTCATGATTACGAACGGTATCGTGGAGAGCGAAGAAGATCTTAAGGATCTGAACCGCAGGATCGTCGCTCTTGGTGAAAAGCTGGGCAAGCTTGTCGTGGCCACTTGTGACGCCCACTATTTCGATGAAGAGGAAGCACTGTACCGCCGCATCATCATGGCGGGACAGGATTTTAAAGACGCGGAGAGCGGGGAAGGCCTTTACTTCAGAACCACGGAAGAGATGCTCGAGGAATTCGCATACCTGGGCGAAGAAAAGGCTTATGAGGTGGTCGTAACGAACACGAATAAAGTCGCCGATATGATCGAATCCATCAAGCCGGTTCCGGATGGCAAGTTCCCGCCGCACATCGACGGGGCGGAAGAGTACCTGAGAGAGGCATGCGAAACGAGAGCTGCGGCAATGTACGGAAATCCGCTGCCTGATGTAATCAGAGAGAGGCTGGACAAGGAACTCAATTCCATCATCGACAACGGATACGCCGTTATGTACCGTTCTGCGGAGATGCTGGTAAATAAGTCAATGGAAGCAGGATATCTAGTCGGCTCGAGAGGATCCGTAGGATCATCCTTTGCGGCGACCATGTCCGGAATCACGGAAGTTAATCCGCTGGCAGCTCACTACCTTTGCCCGAAATGCAAGAACATTGAGTGGGACGAGACGGGCGAATACGACTGCGGCGTTGACATGCCGGACAAGGTCTGTCCTGTCTGCGGCACGCCGTACACCAAGCAGGGATTCACCATTCCATTCGAAACATTCCTCGGGTTCGATGCCAACAAAGAGCCGGATATCGACCTGAATTTTGCAAATGAGTATCAGACGACCGCCCAGAAATACGTGGAAGAGATTTTTGGCGCGGAGAACGTATATAAAGCCGGAACCATTTCCACTGTGAAGGCGAACAAGGCCTTCGGCTACGTGGCCAAGTACTTCGAACAGCTGGGACAGCAGGTCAGCAAGGCGGAACTGGACAGACTGACCCAGTGCTGCGAGGGCGTCAAGGCTACGACAGGGCAGCACCCGGGCGGTGTTGTCGTTGTGCCGAAGGATCACGAAATCTTCGAGTTCTGCCCGGTGCAGCGTCCGGCCAACAACACGAAATCCGACGTAGTAACGACTCACTACGATTACCATTCCATCGACCAGAATCTGCTGAAGCTGGATATACTGGGACACGATATTCCGTCCATGTGCAAACAGCTCAAGGACCTGACGGGCGTGGATCCGCTGGATGTTCCGCTCAAGGATGACAAGGTCATGTCCATCTTCATCGGGACAGAAGGACTGGACATCAAGGATCCGGACTACAAGTTCACTCACGGAAGCTATGCGATTCACGAATTCGGTACGTCCTTTGTCCGCCAGATGCTGGACGACATCCATCCGACCACCGTGGAAGAACTGGTCAGAATATCCGGTCTGTCCCACGGAACGGATGTATGGCTGGGCAATGCGCAGGATCTGGTTGTCAACGGCGTTACCACCATGCGTGAAGCCATCGCAACCCGTGACGACATCATGAACTATCTGCGCAAGAAGGGAGTCGACAACAGCAACGCCTTCACCATCATGGAGAAAGTCAGAAAGGGCAAAGGCGTGACAGAGGAGCAGGAGCAGCTCATGATTGAGCACGACGTGCCTGACTGGTACATCGATTCCTGCCGGAAGATCAAGTACATGTTCCCGCGCGCCCATGCCGTTGCATACGTTATGATGTCTTTGCGTGAAGCATATTATAAAGTCTACCATCCGCTGGAGTTCTACGCCGTGTACTTCACCACCAAGGTTGCCTCCTTCGATGAGAAAGTCATCCTGAAAGGGCAGAAGGCGGTAGAGGAGCGCATGGAAGAAATCGAACGCATGGGAAAGGACGCTTCCAAGAAGGATGAGAACGATTTCACTGTTCTGGAAGTCGCCTACGAGATGTACGCCCGCGGATTTGAGTTTGCGCCGGCTCGTCTGGGAATCTCTGACGCCACGAAGTTCCGCGTACATGACGGCAAAGTCATTCTGCCGTTTGTGGCAATCGCAGGCATGGGCGAAGGAGCCGCGACTGCCTTTGCAGAAGGATATGCAGACAGGCCGTACGAAACAGTGGAAGACGTCATCGACCGCGGCAGAGTCAATAAGACCGTTGTAGAGCAGCTCCGCGAGCACGGTGTACTGGAAGGACTTCCGGAAACTGCCCAGATCAGTTTCTTCTAAGAAGCAAAGGCAAGGCACGGACAGAGGAATGATATGAACATCACAGTTTACTTGGGAGCCTATGAGGGCAATGACAATACAATAAGGGACGCGGTGCGCGAGCTGGGCACATGGATCGGCGAATCAGGAAACACGCTTGTCTACGGCGGTTCGAAGATTGGGCTGATGGGTGTTTTGGCGGAGAGCGTGATCCGGTCCGGCGGAAAGGCCATTGGCGTGGAACCGCAGTTTCTCATTGATCAGGTGCTGCAGTATGATGAGTTGACCGAACTGATTGTGACGGAGAATATGTCCCAGCGCAAAGCCAAGATGATAGAACTTGGAGACGCCTTCATCGCTCTGCCGGGAGGAACCGGCACACTGGAAGAGATATCGGAGATTATGTCGAATGTTTCCCTGAGGCTGATCGATGCGCCGTGTATCCTTTATAATCACAACGGGTACTACGACAATTTGAAGCAGCAGCTTGCCAAAATGATCGAAATCGGCCTGTCCAGCGAAGAGCGGCAGGCAGGAATTTGTTTCGCAGACAGCATCGAACAGATCAAAGGCATCCTGTCTGAATAAGCAAAATGCCGAAACCCCTTGCAATTTAAGGGTTTATGTGTTATTGTAGTCAAAGTTAATAGATAAGTTATCACTGGAGTGGGCAAAGCCCACTCCTATTTTGTGGAAAAAGTGGGGCTGCAATGGGAAAAAAGAAGATCACAGATGTAGTGGCTGAGCTGGCGGGAGAGTACCTGACAGAGAACGGCTATGAGCTCTACAATACGGAGTTCGTCAAGGAAGGCAGGGATTGGTTCCTGCGGGTCTACATCGATAAAACACCGTCCGCAGAGACCGAAGGTGAGGCGGATGGAGAGCCGGAGGAGCAGGCTTACATCAGCACAGAGGACTGCGAAAAGGTCAGCAGATTCCTGAGTGAAAAGCTGGACGAGTCTGATCCGATCGAGCAGAACTACTATCTGGAAGTCAGTTCACCGGGCATGGACAGACCGCTGATCACCCCGGAGCACTATGAACGCTACGTGGGACACGAGATCGAAATCAAGCTGTACAAGGCCATCGACGGCGTCAAGAATATCAACGGCGTCCTGGAGAGCTTTGATAAGGAGACAGGTGCAGTTGTCATTAACAGCCTGGAACCCGTAAGCAGCGGCAAGAAGGGAAAGAAGGGCGGCAAGAAGACGGAACCGGAGAGCAAGCGCTACGAACTGGCCCTCGCCGATATCGCGAAAGCGAATCTGGCCGTCGTATTCTAAGATTACGGCGGATGCCGCAGCAGAACACAGTTCAAACATAGTTAACACTATTAGAAGATATATAAAAAAAGACAAGAGGAAAAGAAAATGAGTGATTTTATGGACGCAATCAATGATCTGGTGAAGGAAAAAGGGATCACGAAAGATGTGATTATGGACGCCATCGAGTCAGCCCTGGTTTCCGCTTACAAGAAGAACTACGGCACAGCAGCCAATGTCCGCGTTGAAATGAACGAGGAAAACGGTGATGTTGAAGTGCTCATGCAGCAGGACGTCGTAGAAGAAGTTGAAGACGAAGCAACCCAGATCTCCCTGGAGGATGCACGCGAAATCGACCCGAGATATGAGCCTGGTGATATCGTGGAATATCAGGTAACACCGAAGGACTTCGGAAGAATCGCAGCGCAGACAGCCAAGCAGGTAGTAGTTCAGAGACTCAGAGAAGCTGAGCGCGGAATGGTATACGACAACTATATCAAGAGACAGGGTGAACTGGTTACCGGCGTTGTACAGAGAATCAGCAATGAAACGATCTTTGTCAACATCGGGAACACAGAGGGCATCCTCGTAGCCGGCGAAAGAGCATCCGGAGAGAGATACAGAGTCAATGACAGAATCAAGGCTTACATCATGGATGTCAGAAAGAGCAGCAAGGGACCGCAGATCTTCCTGAGCAGAACTCATCCTGGATTTGTTGAGAAGCTCTTTGAACTGGAAGTGCCTGAAATCGAAGACGGCGATGTTGTCATCAAGAGCATTGCCAGAGAAGCAGGTTCAAGAACGAAGATCGCTGTTTACACAGAGGATGAGGACATTGATCCGGTAGGTGCATGCGTAGGACAGAACGGCAACAGAGTCAGAAATATCGTTGACGAGCTCTGGGGCGAGAAGATCGACATCACAACTTGGGATGAAGATCCTGCAATCCTGATCAGCAATGTACTCAGCCCGGCAAAGGTTGAGGCAGTCGCCATTGATGAAGAAGAGAAATCAGCAGTAGCCGTTGTTCCGGATTATCAGCTTTCACTTGCCATTGGTAAGGAAGGCCAGAACGTAAGACTGGCAGCGAAGCTCTGCGGATGGAAGATCGACATCAAGAGTCACTCACAGTACTTCGGAGACGAAGAATACGACGAAGAATTCTACGAAGAAGATGAAGAATAAGAAACCGCCAATGCGCAGATGCATTGGGTGTATGGAATCAAAACCAAAAGAGAATCTCATAAGGATCACATGGTATGAGGGCAGTCTGGACGTCGACACCACAGGCAAAGCCAAGGGAAGAGGCGTATACATCTGCAGAGATAAGGACTGCATCGCAAAGGCAAAGAAGAAGGGCGCCGTCGCCAGAAGTCTGAGAATCGACCCTGGCAAGCAGGAGCTTGAGAAAGTTTTTGAGGAGCTTGAGAACTATGCGGAGTAAAGCCATGAGCCTGATGGGCTTTGCGAAGAAATCCGGAAACCTGGTTTCCGGAGTGAACACCTGCACTTTTGCAATCAAAAAGGGCAAGGTAAAACTCGTGATTCTGGCAGAAGACATATCTGCCGGCAGCGAGAAGAAGATGATGAAGGAGATAAGGAAGGCTGAAATTCCTTACATAAAGTACAGCACGATCGATGAGCTCTCACACATAGCGGGAGAAAGTGGAAGGAGTGTATTCGCAGTGCTGGATGAGAATTTTGCCCGGAGCATTCTCGGGGAAATAGAATCATAGCATAAAGGAGGATGTGCGTATGAAGATAACAGAACTAGCAAAGGAACTTAAGATGACCGGCGAAGAGGTGCTGGAGAAGGCAAAGGCGATGGGAGTGCCGGTAGCTAAGACCAGCGATGATATGTCGGACATGGATACCGTCGCCGTTAGAAACACACTGACAAGAGGCGGTGCGAAAGTGGAGACCAAAGTAGCAAGAAAGACAGCTACGAAGAAATCCGCGGCAGAAAAGAAGGAAAACGAGCCAAAGGTAACCGTTAAGGCTGCCAATATTAAGCTGCCTGAAAAGAAGACAAAGAAGGCGGCAGGACTTGCGGCAACTGCAGCAAAGACAGCAGCAGCTAAGGCAAAGGCAACAAAGGAGACCGTAAGCAAGATGAAGCCTCCTGTTGGCGCTCCTAAGGTTTCAAAGGCGAAACTGGAAGAGAGAATCGCTAAGGAACAGGCAGAAGCCAAGGCCAAGGCAGAAGCAGAAGCCGTTGCAAAGGCAGCAGAAGCAGCGAAGGCTAAAGCGGAAGCGGCAGCAAAAGCCAAGGCGGAAGAAGAAGCCAAGGCAAAGGCTGAGGCAGAAGCAAAGGCAGCAAAGGAAGCGGAAGCAAAGGCAGAAGCGGAAGAGGTCAAGGCAGAAGCTGAAGAGGCCAAGGCGGCAGAACCTGCAAAGGAAGAAAAACCAGCAGAAGAAGCCAAGGAAGCAGAGCCTGCTAAGACGGAAGAGCCAGCTGAAAAGGACGAGAAGGCTGAAAAATCTGAGAAAGCTGAAAAGGCTGAGAAGAAAGAAGAGCCTGTTAAGGAAGAAAAGACCAGAAGCAGGATCAAGATCATCAAGAGAGCAGAAGACATCAGACGCGAAGAGAAGGAAGCCGCAGCAAGAAGAGCAGCAGCGAAGAAAGAAAAGGAAAAGGAAGCAGAGAAAGAAGCAAAATCCTCCAGAAAATCTGCGAAATCCGATAAGCAGGACTCCCGCAAAAAGCCTGCATCAGACAAATCCGCTGCACCTGCAGCTGTGAAGACCTCCAGCCACAGCAAGAAGGGCAAGGACAGAGACAAAGAGAAAGAAAGAGATAAATTCTCCAGACTCGAGAGAGGCGGACGCAAGTCAGGAAAGCCTGCTCCTCCGGCATCACTGGAGAAACAGGCAAGACCGAAGAGACATCAGAATAAGCCTAAGGTCGAGAATGAAGAGCCTGAAATGGAACTGGAAGCCGGTACCGTTCTGATCAACTGCCCGATCACAGTTGCGGGATTTGTTGAGCAGACGAAGACGACACTGTCGAAGGCGATCATGACCCTCATGAAGATGGGCGTTATGGCAAACCAGAACCAGAACCTGGACGAAGACACTGTTCAGCTGCTGGCAGATGAAATGGGTATTTCCATCGCCATCGGAAAGGTCGATGAGGAAGAGGAATACCTGGAAGAAGAAGGCATCGAAACATTCGAGGACAAGGAAGAAGACCTGAAGCCGCGTGCACCGATCATCACCGTTATGGGACACGTCGACCACGGTAAGACTTCACTCCTGGACGCAATCAGAAATACAAACGTAACAGCTGGCGAATCCGGCGGAATCACCCAGCACATCGGTGCTTCTGAAGTTGAGATCAACGGACAGAAGATCGTATTCCTGGACACACCGGGTCACGAAGCGTTTACAGCAATGAGAGCCAGAGGTGCTCACGCTACTGATATCGCGGTACTGGTCGTCGCTGCTGACGACTCCGTAAAGCCGCAGACTATTGAATCCATCAGCCATGCGAAGGCTGCCGGCGTACCAATCATCGTAGCCATCAACAAGATGGATAAGCCTGGCGCAAATCCTGACAGAGTTAAGAAAGACCTGGCAGAGAACGGCGTTCTCGTAGAAGACTGGGGCGGCGATGTTATCAGTGTTCCGGTATCTGCGAAGACAGGCGAAGGTATCACAAACCTGCTGGAGATGATTCTGCTGCAGGCTGAGGTCCTCGAGCTCAAGGCAAATCCGGACAGACTGGCTATGGGTACTGTACTGGAAGCAAGACTGGACAAGTCAAAGGGCCCGATCGCATCACTGCTGGTACTCAACGGTACTCTGAAGTCCGATATGAGCGTCGTAGCAGGTACCTGCTCCGGCAAGATCAGACTGATGACCAACAGCAAGGGCGAAAAGCTCAAGAAGGCTGGTCCGGCTACTGCCGTTGAAATTCTGGGTCTGTCCGATGTACCGGCTGCAGGCGACCAGTTCAACGCCGTTAAGAAATCAAGTCAGGCGAAGGAAATCGCATACAATAGACAGCAGAAGGTAAGACAGGAGATCCTGGCAAGGAACTCCAGCACGACTCTGGAAGAACTCTTCAGCCAGATTCAGGAAGGCGAAGTCAAGGAGCTGAATCTGATCATCAAGGCAGACGTACAGGGTTCCGTAGGCGCTATCGTGACATCTCTTGAGAAGCTGTCCAATGACGAGGTTAAGGTTAATATCGTACATACTGGCGTTGGCGCGATTAACGAGTCCGACGTTATGCTGGCAGGTACTTCCGGATCCATCATCATCGGATTCAACGTAAGACCTAGCGTTGCAGTAACAGGAATGGCAGAGAGAGACGGCATCCAGATCAGAACATACAACGTTATCTACAACATCATCGACGATGTAGAAAACGCAATGAAGGGTATGCTGGATCCAGAGTTCAAGGAAGTTGTACTCGGAACTGTAGAAATCAGAGAGACATTCAAGGTTCCTAACGTTGGTATCATCGGCGGTGCATACGTTACAGACGGTAAGGTCGTTCGTAACGAGTCCATCAGACTTGTCCGTGACGGTATCGTCATCCACGAGGGCAAGATTTCATCTCTGAAGAGATACAAGGACGACGCCAAGGAAGTAGCACAGGGATACGAATGCGGTATCGGTATCGAGAACTATAACGATATCAAGCAGGGCGATATCATCGAGTGCTTCACCATGGAAGAAGTCGCAAGAAACTAGAAATTGACAAAAAGATATTAACAATTGACAAGAGGTTGGGATAAACAATGAGCAAAAACTACAGACAAGGCCGTATCGGCGAGGAGATACGCAGAATCATCAGCGAAATGCTGCTGTCTGACTTGAAAGATCCGAGGCTGGACTCCATGATCAGCATTACGGATGTAGAGGTTACAAAGGACAATAGCTATGCGACAGTGTATTTCTCACCGCTGGGAGTGAACGGCACTGACGAAGAGATCGCGGCACATCAGGAAGAAGTCCTGGAGGCGTTTAACAGCGCCAAAGGCTTCATCCGCAACCGCATCGGTCATGAGATGAAATTACGCCACACGCCGGAGCTCATCTTTAAGGTCGACCACTCCATGGAAATCTCAAGACATATTGAGGACATTATCAGAACACTCTAATGCAAAGGCAGCAAAGGCCATAACACAAAGAAAGATGAAAAATAATACTGATCTGAAGACCATAAGTGAAAAACTCTTTTCAGCAAAGACCGTGTTGCTTTTTCCCCACAGAAACCCGGATGGCGACAGTATTGGAGCCTGCAGTGCTTTAAGTCTGGCGCTGCGCGGAGCAGGGGTAGAGTGCTACGTCTATTCTGAAGATGCACCGAAGTACCTGCGCTTTATCAACAGGGAGGCATTTACAGAGGAATGGGACAAGATTCCGCATCCTGATGTATGTGCAGCCATTGACTGCAATGAGTACGGCAGACTGCAGGATCGCGCGGAGATCTATGACTCCGGTGCGACGAAGATCTGCATCGATCATCATGAGCACGATCAGGGCTTCGGAGATTTGTACTACATTGATGAAAAGGCAGCTGCAGCCTGTGAGTTGGTGTATGAAGTCATCAAGTATGCGGGTGTTGAAATTACAAGGGACATTGCAAATGCGCTGTATACAGGCATTGTAACGGATACAGGCAGTTTCAGATACTCCAATACAAGCGCTGTAACATTCCGAATGGCAAGTGAACTGTTTGATATTGGAGTGGACCATATTCCAATTATGGTCAACCTGTTTAATAATAAGAGCATCAAGAAAGTCCGCTGCGAAAGTAAGGCCGTTGCCAAGGCAATTCTCTTCGCAGGCGGTAAAGGTGTCATCAGTTATCTGACCAGTGGTGAAATGGGCGCCATGAATGCACGCAGTGAGGACGCAGATGAGATCATCGACAGACTCCGTGACATCGAAGATGTGGAAATGGCTGCTTATCTGGAAGAACGAGAAGATGGAATCAAGGTCAGTATGAGATCCAAGACTGATTCCAGCGTTCTCGAGATTTGCCAGCGGAATGGCGGCGGCGGACATGTCAAGGCGGCAGGATGCACCATCCATACCACCATGGAGAATGCTTTTGCGATCATCAAGGATGAAATGGAAGAGGCGCTGAAGCCGAAGAAATAGAGACCTGAAGTGATGAGAGACGGAATTCTGGTACTTTACAAACCGCAGGAATGGACGTCCAGCGACTGTGTAGCCGTTTGCCGACGGGCTCTTGGGGTCAAAGGCATCAAGAAAGTCGGTCACGGCGGGACTCTGGATCCCATGGCAACTGGCGTGCTTCCTGTTTTTGTTGGTCAGGCGACCCGTATCATGGAGTATATGGAGCTTGACACGAAAACGTATATCTGCGCCGCAAAGCTTGGTATTTCAACGGATACACTGGATATCTGGGGTGAAGTGACAGAAGATCACCCTTGGGAGGAAGTCCGTGAGCAGTGCGGTATTACGAAAGAGGTACTGATATCGGCCATTTCGTCATTTGCGGGTGAAATCGAGCAGATACCGCCGAAGTACTCGGCAGTGCGCGTCAATGGCCGCAGATTGTACGATTACGCCTACAAAGGCAAGGAACTCGATGTGGAAATCAAGCCGCGGAAGGCTTTTGTGGACCGCATCGTGCCGATTGATGTAGATATGGAAACCGGGCAGTTTGCCTTTGAAATAGAGTGTTCCAAGGGGACTTACGTCAGGACCATATGCGACGACATCGGCGCGAAGCTTGGATGCGGATGCGTTATGACAGCCCTTGAGAGGACGGCAGTGGGGCCGATCAGCGTGGATCAGGCACTTCTGTCCGCCGAGGACGTGAAAGCTATGCTGGGCGAGAAGAATGAGCCCGGCAGCGCAGCTGATCAGCTGGAGGGGATGCTTTTGCCTGCGGATGAGGCGCTGGTGCACTTTGGGAAGATTGTAATGCCTCTAGATCGGGCGGAGTACTTCCGCATGGGCAACAGCGTATGGCTGACACAGGTCAGGATCGAGGAAGAGACGGATCCTCAGATCATGGGTCAGAAAAACGCCCGTGGCCGTGATTACAGCCTTATTTACAAGGTTTACGAAGAAGAAACGGGGATTTTCCTGGGAACGGGATATATAGACACAGAAGAAGGAAGACTTAAGGCCGACAAGATACTTGCGGAGCGAAAATGATAGTATTTGAAAGACTTGAAGACATTGTAAATATAGAACCAACAGTAGTTGCCCTGGGCAATTTTGATGGCATCCACAAAGGCCATCAGGAAATTATCGGGCGTACGGTGAAAGAGGCTGAGGCAGCAGGGCTTAAGAGCGCTGTCTTCACATTCTCCAATCACACCAGCTCAATTCTTCAGAATGTGCCGAAGGTGAAGAACATCCTCTATCCGGAAGACAAGATGAGAATTCTTGAGGAGATGGGCGTAGACTATGTCTTCAACATTCCTTTTACCGAGGAGATTCTGCGCATGAGCCCAGAGGAGTTCATAGAGGAGATTCTGGTCAAGCGGTTCAACATCCGCGAAGCTTACTGCGGTTTCAACTACAGTTTCGGTTACAAAGCCTCCGGCACCCCGGAAGTGCTCATGCATGAGGGGCTGAAGCATGGGTTCGGAATCCACGTGCAGGAACCGTATGTGGTAGATGGTATCGTTGTCAGCAGTACCTACATTCGCCAGCTCATCGAGGAAGGGCGTATGGAGGAGTGCACCAAGTTCATGGGCAGGATGTATTCCGTCAGCGGTGAAATCATCATGGGAAATAAGATTGGGAGGACCATTGGGTTCCCGACATGCAATACGCTCGTGGATGACACAATGATCACTCCGCCGAATGGTGTCTACATCACTACATGCACCATCGAAGGCGTAACCCGTCCAAGCGTGACCAACGTTGGCGTGAAGCCGACCATCGGTACCTATGAGAAGAATATCGAAACCCACATTTTCGACTTCAATGAGGATGTCTACGGCAAGCAGATCCGCGTTGATTTCATCAAGCACACACGCGGTGAGAAGAAGTTCAACGGCATCGATGAGCTGAAGAAACAAATCGAAAGCGACAGCATCGAAGCCAGAGTCTGGCACAGGCAGAACAGATAAGCTGGCATTTGTCATAGGGTCGGCAACATCGCCGGCCGGTATACCCATCCCAGTATACCCAGCCGAAACAAAAATACTTCAGAAAATATGTGTTGAGTGTGCAAAATCTGCAGTGTTTTATTGTTTGAGACTGTTTTCAAAAATGATTTGATTAAATATGCGCAAAGTGTTACAATACATTTCGCACGGGCTTTCATAGGCCGGGCATCGGAGTATGGCGCAGCTTGGTAGCGCGCTTCGTTCGGGACGAAGAGGCCTGGGGTTCGAATCCCCATACTCCGACCAAAGAAAACGCAGGGAAGACACGCCCCTGCGTTTTTTCATTGTCACTATTGTCTTTTGGCGTAGTTTCAGCGCTTGTTTGACTTAGTTTGGGGCACGAAAAGCAGAATTTATGGGGTAAAGTACCCCATGGATTTCGGAAACTGTACCCCAAATTCGCAAGTCAGATACTGGTTTATGGGGTAAAGTACCCCATAGATTTCGGAAATAATACCCCATAATTCTGGAGCAATGGTATAATCGGGACATGAAAAAGATTTTATTAACGAAAAAGAACGGACATGAGATCCCATGCATCGCAGTGCTCCCGGAGAATTTTGGGAAACTGGTGATCGTCATCCACGGATATGACAGCAGCAAGGAGAGCCAGAACGCGGCGAATCTGATGCGTATCTTGCCTGGGAAGGGGTTCGGAGTCATCGCCTATGATCAGCCCCACCACGGCAGTGAGCAGGCGGCAGAGGAAGAACTGACCGTTGAGAACTGCCTGGACAGCCTGGCCTGCGTGGAGGACTATCTGGCTGAGAGATTTCCGGATAAAGAAATCTGCTACTTCGGATCGAGCTTTGGCGCGTACATCACGTGCATCTATCTGGCAACCCGCCCGCACAGAGGCAGGAAGGCTTTTTTGCGCTGCGCCGCTGTCAACTTCCCGGAGCTCGCTTTGGAAGAGGGGGCCGAAGATGTGGAACTGCCGGATCTGTTCGCACTGTATGATCAGGCAAAACCAGAGGGCGTGCAGATGGCCTTTGCTCATGGCGCGAGCGACAGCACCGTGAAGGTAGAAGCGGCCATCGACTTCACAGAGCGTTTCGGTTACCCGCTGACCATTTTCCCAGGGGAAGAGCATACCATCAGTGATGATCCGAAGTCACCGAGAAAGGTCGCGGAACTTGCGGCAGAATTGTTTGATTCCTGATAAAGGGTTGAACAATCGGGGAGGCAGGTGTACACTTCGTGCGTAATAATAGTTTTAGCATCAATTGTTTTAGCATCATGATTAGCATTATGAAAGGAAAGGATTATGTGGGATAGAAAACAAGTTAAAGAACAAGGTAAAATCAAATTCAAAGCGAATTACTGGAGAAGCGTGCTGTCCGCATTCTTGATTTCACTGTTTGCAGGAGGAACTAGTTTAGCGAGCAGATTCAGCACATCGGATATGGAGCAGGATTATAATCTTGAGGAAGCTCCAGATTCATCAAGCATCACAGTCAATGGCGAAGAATTTCAGGATATGACAGACGCGCTGAACAGCATGCCGGAAGAAGACAAGGCAATAGCCGGAATGGTGATCATGGGTCTTCTGGCGGCTGCTTTCGTGGTTATCGTCATCGGGTTCCTGCTGAAGATCTTTGTGTTCAATCCGCTGCAGGTAGGATGTTACGGATTCTTCAGGGAGAACGCCAATGGACAGCATCCTGATCTGGGCGTGCTGAAAACCGGATTCACCAGATACGGACATACCTTCATCACCCTGTTCCTGAAAGATCTGTTCCTGCTATTGTGGACATTGCTTTTCATCGTACCTGGAATCATCAAAACGTACTCTTACCGTATGGTACCGTTTATTCTTCGGGATCATCCGGAACTGTCCGCATCACAAGTCATCACCAGATCAAGGAAACTCATGGACGGTCAGAAGTGGAACATGTTTGTCTTTGACCTGTCATACATCGGTTGGTTCCTCCTCGGCTGCATCACATTCGGACTCGTGAACGTATTCTGGACCGAGCCATACCGCCAAAACGCCAACGCAGCCATCTATCTGAAGCTGATCGGAGAAGATGAAGCAGAACCGGAAGAAAACTACGAGCCAGAGGTCGTGATTCCACTCAGCAGCAACGAATAACAGCGGTTGCGTTTGGATGCAACATACGTTAGAATAAAACACGTAATTGAATCAACCATGCGGGCGGGTGCAGTAAGTCCGTCCGCATTTCAGGCGGATGTAGTTTAGTGGTAAAATATCAGCTTCCCAAGCTGAGGTTGGGGGTTCGATTCCCCTCATCCGCTCCATAATAAGAAGAGGGCCGCTGGTCTTCTTTTTGTTTGTAGTGTATAATGACACCTGTTAACAGTAGATGGATAAGGAGAAAAACAATGGCACATAAAGTATTGGTAATCAACGGCAGTCCTCACGAGACTGGCTGCACGGCGAGAGCGCTGGAAGAAGTCATCAAGACATTGAATGCAGAAGGTATCGAAACAGAACTGCTGCAGATCGGCAAAAAGGATGTACCGGGATGCAGAGCCTGCGGCTTTTGCATGAGAACAGGGAAGTGCGTGATCAACGACATCGTCAATGAAGCGGCACTGAAGTTTGAAGCAGCAGACGGTCTGATCATCGGCAGTCCGGTCTACTACTCGTCACCGAACGGAACTGCCCTGTCCTTCATGGATCGCTTGTTCTACAGCGCAGGATATCCGAAGCATATGAAGGTCGGCGCTGCAGTGGTCAGTTGCCGCAGAGGAGGAAATACGGCTACATTCGATGCGCTGAACAAGTACTTCACCATCAGCGGTATGCCGGTCGTTTCGAGCACCTACTGGAATCAGGTTCACGGATTCACGGCAGAAGATGTTGAAAAGGATTTGGAAGGACTGCAGACCATGCGGAATCTGGGCAGAAATATGGCATTTCTCATCCGCGCAATTGCTGCAGAGAAGGAGAGAGCCGGATTGCCTTTGGAAGAGCATGATGTATTCACCAATTTCCATGATGGGAAATAATGCCGGAACGAAATAAATATCTTGCATTTGCAATACATGCATGATAATATAATCAAGCATGATTTTTACCTGCGGATCGGACGTACGATACTCCGACGGCGGCTTATCTGCAGGCGTATTGATAACAAGGAGGAAACAAAAATGATCACAACAGAAAAGAAAGCAGAAATCATCAAAGAGTATCAGCTGAAAGAAGGCGACACTGGTTCCCCGGAAGTACAGGTTGCTATTCTGACTTACAGAATCAACGACCTGAACGAGCATCTGAAGAAGAACCACAAGGATCACCACTCAAGAAGAGGTCTGCTGAAGATGGTAGGTAAGAGAAGAAACCTGCTCAACTATCTGAAGGAAACAGACCTGGAGAGATACAGATCACTCATCGCAAGACTGGGACTCAGAAAGTAATTTGGTCATTAATTGGCGGGGCTTTACGCACCCGCCTTTTATCGTTTTTATGCAGCCGTATTTTATGGCACATCAGTTGCTGTTTTTGCAGCATATCTGCCGCTATCTTCGCGGCGCGGAAGTAAAATTTACAGGAGGTAGTTGTAAATTATGAAGTACGAAGATTACAAAACATTCAGAACCGCCATCGGAGGCAAACTGCTGGAAGTAGAAATCGGCAAAGTTTGCGAACTGGCAAACGGACAGGCATGGGTTAAGTACGGTGACACAGTTGTCAACGTCACTGCATGCGCATCCAAGGAACCGAGACCGGACATCGATTTCTTCCCGCTCTCATGCGATTACGAAGAAAAGATGTACGCAGCAGGCAAGATTCCGGGCGGATTCATCAAGAGAGAAGGAAGACCGAGCGAAAGAGCAGTCCTCTGCTCCAGACTCATGGACAGACCGCTCAGACCGCTGTTCCCGAAGGGCTTCTACAATGACGTTCAGGTAGTTGCAACTGTTCTGTGCGTTGACAATGATGCACCGAGCGAAATCGCAGCCATGATCGGTTCATCCATCGCTCTTTCCATTTCAGACATCCCATGGGACGGCCCGACAGGTTCTGTTGTTGTCGGTATGGTCGACGGACAGTTCATCATCAACCCGTCAGAGGCACAGAGAGCAGAAAGCTGCATGCACATGACCGTTTCCGGTACGAAGGAAGCTATCATGATGGTAGAAGCAGGCGCACAGGAAGTTCCGGAAGATGTCATGCTCGACGCGATCATGTTCGCTCACGAAGAGATCAAGAAGATCGTTGAGTTCATCGAGCAGATCGTAGCGGAAGTCGGCAAGCCTAAGATGGAAATCGAACTGTACAAGGTTCCTGAAGACATCGATGCAGCTGTCAGAGAATATGCAGAAGGCAAGATGAGAGAAGCCATCCAGACTGTCGACAAGCTTGAGAGACAGGAAAAGATGGACGCAGTGGAAGCGGAAGCGAAGGAGCATTTCGAAGAGATCTATCCGGACAACGGCAAGGATATCAATTCCGTTCTCTACAATATCACAAAAGAACAGGTCAGAAGGATGATCCTGGACGAGGGTATCCGTCCTGACAACCGTAAGCTGGACGAAATCAGACCGCTTTGGATCGACCACGGTGTACTGCCGAGAACACATGGCTCTGGCCTCTTCAAGAGAGGACAGACACAGGTGCTGTCCATCTGCACACTGGGACTTTTGAGCGAAAAGCAGACCATCGATGGTATCACAGAGCAGACTGAGAAAAGATACATGCATCACTACAACTTCCCGCCTTATTCAGTCGGTGAAGCTGGAAGAATGAAGAGCCCGGGCAGAAGAGAAATCGGACACGGTGCGCTGGCAGAAAGAGCGCTCATTCCGGTACTGCCTAGCGAAGAGGAATTCCCGTATGCGATCAGAGTCGTCTCGGAAGTACTCTCTTCCAACGGATCCACTTCCATGGGTTCCACATGCGGATCATGTCTGGCTCTGATGGACGCAGGCGTTCCAATCAAGGCTCCTGTAGCCGGCATCGCTATGGGTCTCATCGAAAGAGTAGAAGAAGACGGTTCATCCAAGATGGCTATCCTGTCCGACATCCAGGGTATGGAAGACTTCCTGGGCGACATGGACTTCAAGGTAACAGGTACTGCCAAGGGCGTTACTGCAATCCAGATGGACATCAAGGTTCACGGTCTTTCCAGAGAGATTCTGGAGAAGGCTCTGGGACAGGCAAGAGAAGGCAGAATGCACATCATGTCAGCAATGCTCGAAGACATTCCTGAGCCGAATGCAGAACTTTCACCGTATGCTCCTCGCATCATCACAATGCAGGTTCAGACAGATCAGATCAGAACGATCATAGGTAAGGGCGGCGAGACCATCAACGGTATCATCGACAGAACCGGCGTTAAGATCGACATCAACGACGAAGGTATGGTATTCATCGCTTCACCGGACGGAGAAAGCCTCGAAGCTGCAAAGAAGGAAATCGAGATGCTCGTAAAGGAACCTGAACCAGGTGAAATCTACGAAGGTAAGGTTACCCGCATCATGAACTTCGGCGCATTCGTCGAGATTCTGCCGGGCAAGGAAGGTCTGGTACACATCAGCAAGATCGCCAAGGAACGCATCGACAAGGTTGAGGACGTTCTGAATGTAGGCGACGAAGTAAGAGTCAAGGTTATCGAGATCGATTCACAGGGAAGAATCAACCTCTCAAGAAAAGATCTCCTGTAAGACCAAAGCAAAGGCAACAGCGGCCGGCGGTTCTCCGCCGGCTGTTTTTTATGCGCAAAGGCAACATCATCTATGATATAATCATGGCAGTGAAAGAACCACGGAGGTGCAAAATGGCAGATTTCAAAAGACCTACAATGCTTATGATACTGGACGGATACGGCATCAACCCAAGAACTGAGGGCAATGCCATCGCTGCGGCGAACAAACCTCATCTCGATGAGATCTTCGCCAAATATCCAGGAACGACCCTGAAGGCCTGCGGACTTGACGTAGGATTGCCGGAAGGACAGATGGGAAACTCAGAGGTTGGCCATCTGAATATCGGCGCAGGAAGAATCGTATATCAGGATCTCACCATGATCACAAAAGCTATTCAGGACGGCGATTTCTTCGAAAATGAAGCGTTCCTGAAGGCAATCGACCATGTTAAGAAGAACAATTCGACGCTGCATCTGCAGGGGCTGCTCTCCGACGGCGGCGTGCACAGCCACATCACACATCTGCTGGCGCTGATCGATCTGGCCAAGCAGAAAGGCGTGGAGAAGCTGGTTGTTCACTGCTTCCTGGACGGAAGAGATGTACCTCCGAGATGCGCGGAAACATATATGGATATGCTCACAGAGCACATGGAAAAGACAGGACTTGGCCAGGTTGGTATCGTCAGCGGAAGATACTACGCCATGGACAGAGACAAGAGATGGGAACGTCTGGTCAAGGCCTATGACGCCATGACAATCAATGAAGGCATGCATGCGGCCACTGGTCAGCAGGCAATCAGAGATGCCTACGAAAGAGATGAAAACGATGAATTCGTACTTCCGACCATCGTGGACAGCGACAAATACCCGAACGGATTTGTCAACGACGGCGACGCCATCATTATGATCAACTTCAGACCGGACAGAGCCAGAGAAATCACAAGAGCCTTTATGGATCCGGAGTTTGATGGTTTTGCATTTGAGAGAAAGAAAAAAGTCAGCGATATCTGCTATATCTGCATGACCCAGTACGATGCGGAGATGCCGAATGTCACGTTGGCTTATCCGCCTGAGACACCAGCCAATACGCTGGGCGTCTACATCTCCAATCTGGGGATGCGCCAGCTGAGAATTGCAGAAACAGAGAAGTATGCCCACGTCACATTCTTCTTCAACGGCGGCGTGGAAGAACCGGAAAAGAACGAGGACAGGATCCTGATCCCGTCGCCTTCCGTCGCAACGTACGACCTGCAGCCTGAAATGAGCGCGCCTGAAGTGACGGCGAGAGTGCTGGAGGAAATTGAAGCAGATAAATACGATATGATCATCCTGAACTTCGCCAACGCGGATATGGTCGGACATACCGGCGTGATGGAAGCCGCTATCAAGGCGATTGAGACTCTTGACGCCTGTGTTCCGCAGATTGTGGATGCTGTTCTGGCTAAGGGAGGACAGATTCTGCTGACCGCGGACCACGGCAATGCGGATGAGATGCTCGATGAAAATGGTAATGTTATGACAGCACACTCTCTGAACGATGTACCGCTCATCAATATTTCCAGCGATCCTCTGCCGCTGAAGGACGGCGGTAGACTGTGCGATATCGCGCCGACCATGCTGAAACTGATGGGACTGGATATTCCGAAGGAGATGACGGGAACACCGCTCGTATAAAGATCTCATATTAAGTATGAACTGGACAGACGAACAGCGTAAGACAATTGAAACAACAGGAAGAAGCATTCTCGTATCTGCAGCGGCGGGGTCGGGCAAGACTACCGTCCTTGTAGAACGCATCAAAAATCTTCTGATCAACGAAGGAGCCGACATTGATCGGTTCCTTATTACTACGTTCACAAATGCGGCGGCAGCGGAGATGAAGGAACGTCTGGACAAGGCGCTCCGAGAAGAAATGAAGAAACCGGATGCCGATAAAGCGGCTCTGGCACGTCAGTTGGCGAAACTTCCTTCCGCGAGCATCGGAACATTCCACTCCTTTGCATTCCAGCTGATCCGACAGTACTTCTACCTCATTGATATTGAACCGGGATTTGGCGTAGCCGATGAAATCCAGGTGGAGATCATGAAACGCAATGCCGTGGACAATGTGTTCCGCGCGCGCTATGAGGAGAACACGGAGGAATTCAGGAACTTCATCCTGAAGTATGCGGCAGGCAGGAACGATCAGAAGATTCGTGATAACATCCTGGAAACCTGCAGGACCATTGCCAGCATCCACCACGGCCTGGAATGGGCTTATGCAAAGGCAGCAAATCTCGCTTCTGATGACCCGCTCAGAGACATCGGCGGCTATCGGTTTTTTGCGCGCAAAATCATGGAAGGTCTGGCGGAGGCGCACAGACGCTATGGCAGATCTGCTGAGCTGGCGAACATCAATGGACTGGCGCTCTGTTACGGTGCGGCTGCAGAAGATGTGGAAAACCTGGAAGAAGTCATACAGCAGGCGCAGGTTGCCTTTGCATGTTTGGATGAGGAACTGCGGAAGAGAATCGAAGCTTTCTGGGATGTGCTTTCTACGTTTAAAGCTGGCAGCATGAGCTATAAAAAAGACGAAGCCGATGAAGAAATACAGAAACGCATCAAGAAGGAGCGGGAAGCGGGAAAGAACGCACTGGACGGCGTCAAAAAGACCGTTTACAGCCGCAGTTTCGACGAGCTGAATGAGGAACTGAAGGGAATTCATGAGGACACGGTGTACTACATCGGTCTCATAGAGGACTACCTTAAGGAACTGGGCAGCATGAAAGCTGCAGAGAATATTATAGAATTCGACGATGCGCTTCACTACGCCATCGATATCCTTGAACATGAGGAGGCGGCAGAGGAGCTCAGAGAGAAATACGAATACATTTTTGTCGACGAATACCAGGACAGCAACTATCTGCAGGAAGAAATCGTCGGCAAGATCGCCAGAGATGACAATCTGTTCATGGTGGGAGATATCAAACAGTGCATCTACAAGTTCCGCCTGTCTGAACCGGAGATCTTCCGCGGGCGCGCCATCGACTATGCGGACGAAGAGACCTCGGGGCTTTTGCTCAATATCAGCAGCAACTTCCGGAGCAAGATGCGCGTTACGGAACCGGTCAACAAAATCTTCCGGGAACTCATGCCGGGATACGATGCGGCGGCAGAGCTGCACTGCACAGCTGGCGATGAGCACAGAGGATTCCCGCCGAGAGTGCATCTGATCGTAAACGGAGAGTTCGACGAAGATGCGCCTGAAAAAAACGATGCAGAAGGCGCTGTCATCGCAGGCATCATCCGCGAGCGGCTCGGCACGGAGATCTATGACGGGAAACAGGGCCGGATGAGACCGCTTACCCTCGGTGACTTCGCCGTCATCGTCAGAAATAACAAGGAAGCAGAAGATATCGAACGCTACCTGATCAACGAAGGCATCGCTGCATACGGAGAGAGCGGCGGAAAGTTCTTTGAGACGGTAGAAGTGCAGGTGTTCATCAATCTGCTCAGAATCATAGATAACATGCGTCAGGATGTCCCGCTGATTTCAGCCATGCGGTCCGTGGTATTCGGATTTACCGTCAAAGAACTGGCCAAGATCAGAATCGCATTCCGGGACAAAAGCTACAGCAGCGCAGTGCTGCAGTACGCGGAAGAAGGACCGGAGGACGAGCTGCGGGAGAAGATCCGGAATATGATCCACACGGTGGATATCTGGAAAGAAATCAGCAGAACGGTGCCTCTGGAGGATCTGATCAAGGAGATTCTCTATGGGACGGGTTACTACGATTACTGCAGCGGACTGCCTGTGGGCACCCAGCGTATCTCCAACCTGCGGCTCATTGCCGACAAAGCATCCCGATTCGAGGAAATGAGCCACAGTGGTCTGTATGGGTTCCTGAAGTACGTGGAGTCCATGGAGTCTTCTGATAAGACTGACTCGGAGGCGAAGACCATCAGCGAGGGCGAAAATGTCGTCCGCGTTATGAGTGTGCACAAGAGCAAAGGCCTTGAGTTTCCGGTTGTCATCTTTGCGAATGCTTCCAAGGGGACGAAGGGCGCCGATAAGGGCGGCCAGATCAAGATCCATCGGGAGCACGGCATCGGTCTTCCAATTGTGAACCGGGAGCAGCATTGGCACAGGACGAGCATTCTGCAGAAGATGATCGCCGATACGGCGGCAGATGAGAAAGTGGAAGAGGAAATCCGCATTCTCTACGTTGCGCTGACACGGGCCAAGGACGGACTGGAGATCGTGGGCACCATCAAGGAGATGGAAAAGCTGGAGGACGGACTGTCCACAAAGACCTTCCTGGAGATGATGTATGAACCGCTCACCAAGTGGGAAGAGACAAAAGTGCTGATCTATGATAATGCAGATGATCTCGCGCAGAGCCACAGCCGCAGAATGCATACGCCGCAAGAACTCTATGCAAAGGCAGGACAGTTCCACAATGAGGACCTGATGGAACTCGTGGATGCACGCCTGTCCTATGAATATCCATACACATCGGGAGCACAGATCAAGCCGAAGTACTCTGTTTCTGAAATCAACAGGGAGGCAGCAGGACATGGAGCTGCGGGTGACGCAGCAGGTGCTGCCAGTGTTACTGGTGCTGCAGTTGAAATGCCTATTCTGGAGATTACAGCCTTTGATCCTGATGCGGTGAAGGCTGCAGGTAAAACAGGCGGACCGATTTCCGCTGCCCGGCGCGGAACGATCATGCATTTGCTTATGGAGAAGGCAGACTTTGGTAAAGCCTGTGAACAGGGCAACTCTGGCGCAGACGGGATGTCAGCCAGCGAGTACCTGCAAACTGTAGCGGACCGACTACTGGCGGATGACGTTATCACGGCGGAGGAATATGATACGATTTCCATCGATAAGGCAGCGGCCTTCTTTGATGCGGAGCCTGGCAAAAGGGCAGCTGAGGCTTCCCGCCTGGGCAAACTCAGAAAAGAGCAGGAATTCATCCTGAACCTGGAGATGGCAGAAGGGGAAGAGACCATTGTTCAGGGAATCATCGACTGCTTCTTCGAAGAAGAGGACGGGCTGGCTCTCATCGATTTTAAGAACAGTTATGTCGGCGCGGGACGCACGGAGAAAGACATCGCCGAGAGCTACCGCAGTCAGATCGAGCTGTACCGGCAGGCGCTGGAAGGAGCAACGGGAAAAACCGTCAAAGAAGCCTATCTGTTCCTGTTCGACACAGGGCAGTTCGTGGCCATGTAAAGACCTGGACCCGAAAAAACCTTCAGATTCTGCACAAAACCAGAGCAAACCTGAAGGATTTCAGCCATCGAACTTGATTTTGAGCTAATAAACCTTCAGAGTTGTGATGAGAACAGGTTAAAATCTGAAGGTTTTTCTGTTTCAGGATTGCACATAAGATAATGAGCCGAAAAGGCTCATTTATTTTTGAAAAAACTATTGACATATAATAGTGTAGGTGTTACCTTATGTATAGAAATTAGCACTCAAACGCGTAGAGTGCTAACAACAGGATGAAGAGGCAGTCCGAGTAAAGCTGCGGCTTCGTCCGAAAGGAGGGCCTTATATGGATTTAACAGAGAGAAAACTGAAAATACTGCAGGCCGTCATCGCTGATTTTGTTAGAACTGCCGAACCAATAGGCTCCAGAACCATTTCGAAGAATTACAGCTTAGGAAGTCCGGCGACAATAAGAAATGAAATGTCCGATTTGGAGGAAATGGGTTATCTGACACATCCTCATACGTCATCGGGCAGAGTTCCGTCAGAGAAGGCATACCGACTCTACGTCAACGAGATGATGAAGAAGAAAGAACTTTCCCAGGCGGAAAAGGATGCTATTGCAAGTGAGCTTTACCAGAACGTCAACGAACTGGATCATCTCATCGAGAGAGCGGCTCATGTGCTGTCAGAGATCACGAATCTGACTGCCTTTGCATTATCTCCGGGAAAAGAGCAGGATAAACTGAAGTATATCAACCTGCTTCCGGTAGACGAAAACGCAGTGGTTCTGATGCTCGTCTCAGACAGCGGCAAGGTAAGCAATACCGTTGTAAGGCTCAAGACGCCGGCATCGGAGGACACCCTGAGGATCCTGGCAAAGAATATGACCTACAACTACAGCGGCAAGACCTTAAGTGAGGCGCTTACACTGGATATCATCGAGAACTTCAAGGCGGATGCCGAGGCGATGTCCATGTTCGAGAATTCCATCGCGCCGAGCTTCATCAGGACGCTGGAGGATATGCTGAATGTAAACCTGTATATGGATGGTCTTACGAATATCTTCGCGCTTCCTGAGTACAACGATATTGAGAAGGCGAGAACCTTCTTTGAGATGATAAACCGCAAGGCGGATATCACCCAGAAGCTAATCAGCAGAGGCGACGGTGTGAAGATCACCATCGGCGGAGAGAATGAAGACGCGGATCTTTCGGAGTGCAGCGTAATTACAGCCACCTACCATGTAGACGGCAAACTGGTCGGCAAACTCGGAGTAATCGGACCGACCAGAATGAAGTACGACGAAGTAACATCCGTAGTAGAATACCTGACCGATAATATTAGCAAAGCCTTCATGCTGACGGAAGGAGACGATGATGACAGATAACAGAGAAGAAATCATGGAAGAAGAACTTAAAGAAGCGGAAACTGCCGGCGCAGCGGAAGATGCAAAAGCAACAGAAGAAGCCAAAGCAGCAGAAGATGCAAAGGCAGCGGAAGCGGAAGAAGATAAACAGGAATCAGAAGCATCTGCGGAAGCAGGAGCCGAGGAGTCCGGAAAGGAGAATGGAGAGACAGAGGAAGAGGTTAAAGAAGAGGGGAAGGAAGATACAGAGGAGCTCAGATACCTGAGACTCATGGCTGACTTCCAGAACTACAAAAAGAGGGTAGAGAAAGAGAAAAGAGATCTCTATTCCTACGCCAACGAGAAACTGATGAACGAGCTTCTGGCCGTTGTAGACAATTTCGAAAGGGCGTTGGATCACGATGCAGACGAGGGATTCAAAGAAGGGATAGAGATGATTTTCAAGCAGCTGCAGGACGTCCTTGAGAAGTCCGGGCTCGCTGAGATACCGGCTCTGGGCGAGGAGTTCGATCCGAACGTCCACAGCGCGGTAATGACAGAGGAAACTGAAGAATACGAAAGCGGCAAGGTTTCCGGAGTTATGCAGAAAGGTTACACACTGAACGGCAAGGTCATCAGACCTTCCATGGTAAAGGTGGCCAACTAGGAAGAAGCTGCTTTCGAAAGAATAACAGGAGGAAAGAACAATGGGAAAAGTTATAGGAATCGACTTAGGAACTACTAATTCGTGCGTAGCGGTACTGGAAGGCGGCGAACCTACCGTTATCACTAACGCAGAAGGAATGAGAACTACACCATCCGTTGTAGGTTTTGCAAAGAACGGAGAAAGACTGGTAGGAGAGACTGCCAAGAGACAGGCAATCACAAATCCTGACAGAACCATTGCATCCATCAAGAGACACATGGGCGAAGCTTATGATGTCATGATCGATGACAAGAGATACACACCGCAGGACATCAGTGCAATGATCCTGGCTAAGCTGAAGGCAGATGCTGAGAGCTATCTCGGCGGCCCTGTAACAGAAGCAGTTATCACAGTACCTGCTTACTTTACAGACAGCCAGAAGCAGGCAACAAAGGACGCAGGAAAGATCGCAGGACTCGATGTTAAGAGAATCATCAACGAGCCGACAGCTGCATCACTGGCATACGGCATCGACAAAGCAGAAGAGTCACAGAAGATCCTGGTATACGACCTGGGCGGCGGTACATTCGATGTGTCCATTCTGGAACTGGGCGGCGGCGTTGTAGAAGTACTCGCAACAAACGGCGACACCAAGCTGGGCGGCGATGACTTTGACGATTGTCTGCTGAACTACATGGCTGATACTTTCTCACAGGAGAACGGCATCGACCTGAGAAAAGACAAGATGGCAATGCAGAGACTGAAGGAAGCTGCAGAAAAGGCAAAGAAGGAACTGTCAAGTGCAACAACTTCAAACGTCAACCTGCCGTTCATCACAGTCAGTGAAGCTGGTCCGCTCCACCTGAACATGGACATCACAAGAGCCAAGTTCGAACAGCTGACTGCTCACCTGGTTGAGAGAACTATCGAGCCGATGAGAAAGGCTATGGCAGACGCAGGCGTTACAAACAACGACATCAACAAGGTCATCCTGGTCGGCGGATCTACAAGAATCCCAGCTGTACAGGAAGCAGTTAAGAAGATCACTGGTAAGGATCCATTCAAGGGTATCAACCCGGATGAATGCGTTGCAATCGGTGCGGCAATCCAGGCAGGTATCCTGTCAGGAGACGAAGAGATGAGAAGCGACATCCTGCTTCTGGACGTTACTCCGCTTTCACTGTCCATCGAGACACTGGGCGGCGTAGCAACCAAGCTCATCGAGAGAAACACAACAATTCCTACAAAGAAGAGCCAGATCTTCTCAACAGCAGCAGACAACCAGCCTGCAGTAGATATTCACGTAATGCAGGGTGAAAGAGATATGGCAGCAGGAAACACTACACTCGGAAGATTCCAGCTCACAGGCATTCCGCCTGCACCACGTGGAGTACCGCAGATCGAAGTTACATTCGATATCGACGCAAACGGTATCGTTAATGTAAGCGCTAAGGATCTGGGCACAGGCAAGTCACAGAACATCACAATCACTTCTTCCACAAAGCTGTCTGAAGACGAGATCAACGCAAAGGTTAAGGAAGCAGAACAGTATGCTGAAGAAGATAAGAAGAGAAAAGAAGAAGTTGAGGTCAAGAACCAGGCTGAAACTCTGATCTACGAGACAGAGAAGAACGTCAAGGAACTCGACCAGGCTCTCTCCGAGGAAGAGAAGAACGACATCAACGCAGCGAAGGATGCACTCCAGAGCGCACTGAACGCCGGCAACATCGACGACATCAAGGCTAAGACGGAAGCTCTCACAGAGAAGTTCCACACAATCTCAGCGAAGATGTACCAGCAGGCTCAGCAGGCAGGCGGACAGGCAGGTCCTGGCCCTGACATGAGCGGCATGGCCGGCATGGGCGGTGCAGCAGGCGCAGCAGGAGCTGGCCCGCAGCCTGGCGCAGCTGATGACAACGTCGTAGACGCTGACTTCGAAGTTGTTGATGACGACAAGCAGGCTGAATAATATCAGACAAGAATAATACAGAAAAGGATACAGGGGGCCCGGTTTCACCGGCCTCCTGTAAGCGTAAGATAAATGGCAGATAAGCGTGATTACTATGAGGTCTTAGGACTCCAGAAAGGCGCGTCCGATGATGAAATCAAAAAGGCTTTCCGTAAGCTGGCGATGAAGTATCATCCGGACAAAAACCCTGGAGACAAAGAGGCCGAGGAAAAATTTAAGGAGATCAACGAGGCATATGCCGTGCTGTCCGATCCGGAACAGAAATCCAAGTATGACAGATATGGACATGCAGGCGTAGACCCGAATAGCTTCGCAGGCGGATTTGAAGGCTTCGGAGGATTCGAGGACATCTTCAATATGTTCGGCGGTGCTTTTGGCGGAGGCGGCTTCGGCGGCTTTGGCGGCTTCGGCGGCCAGCAGCGCAGCAGAAGCGCGGCCCGCAAAGGCAGCGATATCCAGAAGTCCATGACCATCACCTTTGAAGAGGCTGCTTTTGGTGCGAACAAAAAAATCAGGCTCACGAAGATGGTCAAGTGCAAGACCTGCGGCGGCACCGGTGCAAGTCCGGGTACATCCAAAAAAACTTGTCCAAGGTGCGGCGGTACTGGTGAGATCAGGACGCAGCAGCAAACGCCTCTGGGATCCTTCATGAGTGTTTCGCCTTGTCCTGACTGCGGCGGCAGCGGACAGATCAATGAATCACCTTGCGCAGACTGCGGCGGCACTGGCAGAGTCAGAGATACGGTCACCATTACCGTCAACATTCCGGCGGGCGTGGACAATGATTCCGTCATTCCGATCAGAGGACAGGGAGAACCGGGTATCAACGGCGGTCCGGATGGAGATCTCTACATCGTGCTCCGCGTTAAGCCGCATAAGCTCTTTGAGAGAAAGGGCACTGATCTGTGGTTGGATATTCCGATTTCCTTCGAGCAGGCAGCTCTGGGTGATGAGATCATCGTGCCGACCCTGGAAGAGAAGATCAAATACAAAGTTCCGGCAGGAACGCAGCCGGGAACGGTATTCAGACTCAAGGGCAAAGGCATCAAGAGTCTCAGATCCAACCGCAAGGGCGACCTCTATGTCAAGGTATATCTGGAAGTCCCTACGAAGCTGAACAAGGCACAGAAGAAGGCGATCCAGGAAATGGGTAAGACGGTATCCGATGAATGCTACTCGAAGAAGACCGGCTTCATGGATTCCATCAAAGAGTTTTTCTCATAAATGACAGCTAAGACGGAGCGAACATGAAATATATTGAACTGAAAATCCATGCATCCCGTCAGGGCATCGAGGCTGTATTGCCTTTGCTTATGGGATATGGCGTCGAGTCGGTATCGGTGGACGACCCTGCGGATCTCGACACGATCATGGACAAAGAGAACCCATATGAATGGGATTATATTGATGAAAGCTTAAACAGGCATCCGGACAGGGAGCCTGTTTTGAGCGTCTGGCTTGATGACACGGACGAGAATCGTGAAATCGTCCAGAACATCAAGATCGACATTCTGAAACTCAAGGCGGAAGAACAGTATCTGACCTTCGGGCCGGACGCGGATTTCGGCAGGCTTTACGTCGAATCGGAAACCGTGGACGATGAAGCATGGAAGGACAAGTGGAAAGAGTACTTTAAGCCGGCGAAGATCACCGACCGCATTGTGGTCAAGCCAACCTGGGAGGCTTATGATGCAAAGGCAGGAGAACTGGTGCTGGAAATCGACCCGGGGACAGCTTTCGGTACAGGTACACACGAGACGACCAGCCTTTGCATGAAACTTCTGGAGAAGTATGCGGCGAACTGCGGCGGTGAAGGTACAGGCAATGTCAGAGTGATTGATGTGGGCTGCGGTTCGGGCATTCTTTCCGTGGCGGCGGCGCTTTTGGGGTGCAAATATGTGCTGGGAACCGAAATTGATTCGGAAGCGGTTCAAATTGCCCGGGAGAATGTAGCATTGAACGGCGTTGCTTCTCAGGTCAAGGTTCTTGAGGCGGATCTGCTGAAGGGGATTCCGTATAAGGCGGACATCATTGTTGCCAACCTGATGCATAATCTGGTGATGCAGCTGGCGCCGGATGCCTATACGCATCTGGATGCAGGCGGAGTATTCATCTCATCAGGAATACTGCTGGAAAAACGCGATCAGGTGGCGTCGGCCGTGGAAGCGGCAGGTTTCAAAATACTCGAAATACCGGAAGACGGTGAGTGGTGCGCCATTGCAGCGCAGAAAAAGTAAAACCATTGCGGCACAGAAAAAGTAAAGCATTGCAGCCGCTGTTATATAGCATTTTATCAACACATTTCCTTGCGAAGAGTAGGGAGTGTGTTGTTTTTTTAACAACGAACACATTCCGAATCAGTAAAATCGAACCGAATTTAACTCAATAAAGCAATAAAACGAACTGAATGTGGTTCGTTTTAGGAAGGAATTGAGAAAAGGCAGGATAGGAAATAGAGGTTTGGCAGATCATTGAAAAAAGATTATTGTGTAAATACAAGCATTGTGTTACTGTTTTCATCGGCGCATTCTCAAATATGGCATGGAAATTGCTGTATAAGAGTATTGCTTTATCATAGTAATGCAGCATAAGTGATGGCTGAAACAGTCAAAGTATAGGTGAAGCATATGAGTAGATTTTTCGTGGAACCCGAAAACATCGGTACCAACCTTATTATTATGAATAACCCGGATGACCTTCATCACATGATGAAAGTTCTGCGTCTGAAAGAAGGCGATGAGGTGGATATCTCGGATGGCGTCCGCTGGGAATACAGAGCCTGTATTGAGTCTCTGAATCGTGAAGAAGCGGAGCTGAAGATCCTGGACAAACAGGCCTTTGCATCTGAACCATCGGTTGAGGTCACTCTGTTTCAGGGAATCCCGAAACAGGGTAAGATGGAGACCATCATTCAGAAATGCGTGGAACTGGGCGTGTATGAAATCGTACCGGTATTCATGGATCGCACAGTTGTCGTTGATCGCGGCAATTTCGGCAAGAAGATCCAGCGTTGGAACCGTGTTTCAGCCGAAGCTGTGAAACAATGCCGGCGCGGTATCGTACCTCAGGTTGCGGAACCTGTGAAAACAGAGGAATTGCTCCGTGACAGGACAGGCAGCGGTACGCCTGATTTGTTTGGAGATTTCGATCTGGTGCTGTTTCCTTACGAGAATGAGAAAGGGACAACCATCAAGGAGGTGTTGCGGGCAGCTACTGCTGCTGACAGCAGGCCAAAGCGAATTGCTGTGATGATCGGCCCGGAAGGTGGTTTCTCCGATGAAGAAGCCAACGCAATCGTAGCGGCAGGCGGGAAATCCGTCTCCTTGGGAAAGACCATTCTGCGTACGGAAACGGCCGGCATGACAGCACTGGCGATGATCATGTATGAACTGGAGATGTAGAAACACTTAACAACTTGAAAGAGAGTAGCATGTAGTATATAATTCCAGGAGAATTGATATGACTTGGATGTGCATGGAAGAAACGAACGACGATACGCTGTACCAGCATTTTTTGCAGGGAGACACAGCTTCGTACGATGAACTGATGATCCGTTACGGGGATCGGTTGACCTTTTATCTGCATGGGTATCTGCATGATATCAATGATGCAGAGGATCTGATGATTGAGGCCTTTGCCAGAATCATGGCGAAACGGCCGAACATTGGGGAGGGTGCGTTCAAAGCGTACCTGTTTAAGACAGCACGCAACCTGGCGCTGCGGCATCACGAGCAGAAACGAAAAATGCAGGTGTTCAGCATCGACAGTCTGGACAGTGAGATTGCAGAGAGGGTTCTTGCGGCAGGTACAGGTCAGCCAGATAGAAACAGTCCAGTGGAAGAGGATATCGGGCTCGAGGAGCGGAAGCAGATTCTGCACATCTGTCTCGACCGGATCGAGCCAGAGCTGAAGGAAGCTCTTTGGCTGATTTATTTCGAAGAGATGAGCTACGCTGAGGCAGCGGCGGTCATGAAAGTGAACCGCAAGAAGATTGATCATCTGCTGCAGCGGGGCAAGAAAAATATGAGGATAGAACTTGTAAAGGAAGGCATGGTGAGTGCGTACTAACGAGGAGAGAATCGCCGCAATGCACGCGCGTGCAAACGAACTGAATAGAGAAGAACGCGTTCGCAAAGTCCGCATCATGCAGTCTGCAGGTGCGGCAATTGCTGTTGCCGCAACGATTATGCTCGCTGTTTTCTTGCCTAAAATCAATGAATTTGAACCTGATACCGTTGTTGGTTCCGGAGATATGCATGCCAGCATCTTGAATGACAGCGGTTCGACCGGATATGTTGTGATTGCAATCATCGCGTTCCTTTTTGGTGTAGCGGCGACAATGTTCTGTTATCGTGTCAGAGAATGGCAGGAGAGAAAGGGAAGCATGGATAGTGATCACGAGGGACAGAAATGATTTCAGGTATTGAAAATTCTATTCAATTGGTAGTGACGGGCGGGTGCGCCATCATTGCGCTGAGTCATGCGCTCAAAGTCAGAATGCGCGAATGGTTTCTGCTCGTTCTTTTTTATTTTACATTCTTTTTGGGTGATCTGTACTGGCAGCTTTTCATCGTCTTCTACGACGGTGCATCGCCGGAATTCTATATTTCCGAATTTGGATGGTACACGTCGTATCTGTTCCTGTTGATTCTGCTGGTTTACATCAACACAGAAAGCAACAAAAAGTGGAGATATCGTTTCGATCCGCTCTTTATGCTCATTCCGGCGTTCACCATTGGTATGTGCATTTTTTACATGCAGTGGGGTGACTATCTCAGCAATATGATCACAGCGGTCCTGATGATGGGCCTGATCTGGCATGCCTTCTATGGACTCAAAGTCTTGCGGGGACGGCCGGAGCAGGGAAATGAGCGCCGCATGCTCTTCCTCGTCACACTGCTGTTCTGCGGGACAGAATATGCTTTGTGGACATCGTCTTGTTTTTGGATGGGAGATACAGTGCTCAATATCTACTACTGGTTTGATGTACTGCTTTCAGTCAGCTTTGTGCTGTTTCTTCCGGCCCTCAGAAAGGCGGTGGGCAGATGAATTACATAGAGAACATCTACATTTGTATTGGCGTACCGATGCTGATTGCGACTGCCTGTCTGCACCGCAGGGGCAGAAGGGTCATGTTGTTTTTGCTCGCCGGTGCGACAGCATGTTTGCTGTCTTCGTATATTAACACATTCATAGCGGCTGTTATGGGTGTAGGCGCGCTGACTGCTTCCATAGAAATCGCACCGCTGATCGAAGAACTGATGAAGTTCGCGCCGGTTCTGTTTTATCTGCTGGTATTTGAACCCACGAAAGAAGACATCATGGAAGTCGTCATCATGACATCGGTAGGGTTCGCGACCTTTGAAAATGTATGCTATCTGACCGGCTATGGCGCAGCCAATATGATGCATCTGCTGATACGCGGGTTCGGCGCAGGTTCCATGCACGTGGTATGCGGGTTCCTTGTCGCAGTTGGCATTCTCTACTTGTGGGACCGTGTCTGGCTGCAATTGGCCGGCACAATGGGTCTGATGTCAGTCGCCATCACATACCATGGAGTCTACAACATTCTCGTATCGCAGTCGGGTACACCTGCGATGATCGGATACTTCTTCCCGGTCCTCACAATTGTGATAAGTCTGATCTTCAGACGTAGAATTTTTCCGCAATTACAATAAATCAATAAAATTATGAAAAAATTTCTCCCCAAAGCGGGGAGATTTTTAATTTTTTGTATCTCTATAGGTATAAGACGTTTTTTCACAGGAAGAGGAGCTGATCTGAATGAGAGATACGGAGGAAAGACTCGTTAGGATGCATCAGAGAGCTGCTGAAATCAAGAGACAGGAGGATATGTCCAGACTGAAAGTTCTGGGCTCCTTATCCGGAGGGCTCTTGGTCTGTCTCGTCATTGCATTGCAGCAAGTGCAGAATATGCATCACGAAATCATGATAGATCAGAGCACCGGTTCATCACTGCTGGATGACAGCGTCGGCGGATATGTACTGGCAGCGATCATGGCATTTTTTGCAGGCGTCATCATCACGGTAGTCATTTGTAAGTACAGAAGATGGAGTGAGAAGAAAGACAAAACGGAGGAGAAAGCATGAAAAAGCAAATGTTAGAGAAAAAAGGAACGAACCTGAAATCGAAACTGATGGCCATGTTCATGGCCGCAACAATGGTATTTGCAATGGTCCCTCTGGGTGCGGGGGTTGCCTTTGCAGAGGAAGAAGACATCGATGCAGCAGATGCAGCTGTCGCGGGAACAGAAGAGACAGTAGAAGAAGCTGCAGGCGATGTTGTTTTTGATGTGGAAGAAGACGCAGTCGAAGCGGCAGCCGTAGAGGAAGCTGCGCCAGCCGTAGAGGAAGCTGATGGAGAAGTAAGCGCGACCGCCATCAATAAAGGATATATTACGATCGATATGTCAACGGGAACGAAGGTTTGTAAGTACACCAAAGAAGATCTTAATGCAATCCAGCAGGGAACAGGAGAGATACCAGTAGATCTTATGGCGATACAGATGATCTTAGGTTTCGAGGATATGGGGCTGATTAATAGCGTGAATTCTGAGGAGGAGCAGGGCGAGTTATTCGATCTGGATCAAAACGGATCCTATGACATTCTGATTACACAGAGCCTCGATGCGACACAGACATATGCAATATTTACCATTACAAAACTGGGTACTTGCAGTATAAAGAAAGAAATTAGCTTGGCAATGCCGAAGGAGTTTCAGGATATGGTAGAAGAACAGCTTGGACCGAATGAAGAGTATTACATGGGTCTGAAGTTCGTCTTCGTGAAAGCACCGGTTGCTAAGAAAGCAAACACGCTGACACTCAAAGCTAAGAAGACGACAACCGTCAAGATCAAGTACAAGAAGCTGAAGAAAAAGGCACAGTCCTTTGCAATCTCAAAGGTTCTGACTGTCAGCAGGGCACAGGGCAATGTGACATACAAAAAGCTTTCCGGAAACAAGAAGATCACGGTTTCTTCAAAAGGGAAAGTCACAGTCGGTAAAAAGCTCAAGAAAGGAACATATACAGTCAAAGTCAATGTCACCGCATCCGGAAACGCTAGTTTCAACAAGATGACAAAAACAGCAGTATTTAAGGTAAAGGTCAAGTAATTAGCGGCTGAACAGGAGGTAAGTACGATGAATAAGATGAAAACGAAACTGATTGCCATGATGATGGCAGGCGTCATGGTATTCGCCATGGCACCGCTGGGCGCTGGGGTTGCCTTTGCAGCAGAAGGCGATGAAGGGCAGCCGGTGGCTGCAGACGAAGAAACACCAATTGTGGATGAAGAAGAGCCGGTTGTAGAGGAAGAAGCGCCGGTTGTGGATGAAGAAGCACCGGCCGCTGCAGAGGAAGCTGCTGCGGTTAATGGAGAAACTGGAGCAGCCGCAGAAACTGAGGGAGCGGTTGAAGCAAAAGCGGTTTCTCCATACATCTATGCTAGTGACATCCTCAATTATCCTGGTCTCCTTGATGCAAATGGCTATCTGAAATTAAATAACGATATCATTCTGTATATAGACACGGATTGCACGATCAATGGTGTCAATGGAGATGCCCGGACATATGACTATGAAGCGAAAGAATGGGTTGGACCAATCTACAATCTGACAATCAGAGGGGATGAAAAACACAAGCTCACAATCGAGGCTGACCGTAGTAACAACTATTCTGTTCAAGCGTCAGATATCAACATGGAAAGCGGCAACGTCTTTGTCAATATGACAGCAGGATTCGGGATTTATGCACGTCAGAACTTCAACATGAAGGGTGGCTCATTTGAAATGACCATCGCGGACAGCGCACAAACATGGTCTCCATTTTACGCGGAAAACACATTGAACGTCAGCGGCGGAACGCTAACAGTAGACAATAATATAATACAATATACGAATGGAGCACTTGGCTGTATGGAATTCAATATGTCCGGCGGCACGGTCAACGCAATTGCTGAACAGTATGGAATGGGTCTTTGGGTTCATAACAAAACCGTCATCTCCGGCGGAAGTCTGAACCTGACAGGAAATGATAAGGGATTATACGCAGACGGTACATTTGAAATGACCGGCGGCTGCATCACTGCCAGCACAATGAGCGATGAGGGGTACACCAGGGCGTTTGATTTCGACGTAAATGAGCCGGTCTTCGGCACGAACGTAAAAATTACAGATCCTGAAGGCGGAATGATCGGAACTTACAAGGGCTACTATACTGTTGTCAACAAAGATGGCAGCAACGCCAAAAAGGGAACCATCAAGTACGTTGCGCCGACAGTTAAGCCGACAAAGAAGGCAAACACAATGACGCTCAAAGGCAAGACAGTCAAGATCAAGTACAAAAAGCTGAAGAAAAAGGCACAGACTCTCGCAGTATCAAGAGTTCTGTCTGTCACCAGAGCCCAGGGCAAAGTGACCTACAAGAAGGTATCCGGCAACAAGAAGATTTCAGTGGCTTCCAACGGTACTGTCACTGTGAAGAAAAAGCTCAAGAAGGGATCGTACAGAGTCACAGTCAGGGTAACTGCAGCAGGAAACAAATATTTCAAGAATGCAACTAAGACAGTGACGTTCACGATCAATGTCAAGAAAAAATAAAAAAGCATGGAGGATATGAAGATGAAACAGATTAAGACAAAAGCACTATCCATGCTGATGGCGGCAGTCATGGTATTTGCCATGGCGCCGCTGGGCACAGGAATCGCTTTTGCAGCAGAAGATGATGAAGGGCAGCCGGTGGTCACGAATGAAGAGGCACCGGTAGCAGACGAGGAATTACCTGCTGCAGAGGAAGAAGTTACAGAGGAAGAAGTTGTAGGTGAAGAAGCACCTGAAGCTGAAGTGAACGAAGAACCGGTAGTAAAAGCTGCAGGGGACGACGAGACAGCAGCAGAGTACAAGCTCTGGATCGGCGGAGTTCAAGTGACCTCTGAAACAACAAGCGGCGAGGGCTGGACCTACGTTGGCAATGAAACAAAAGGCACGCTGACGCTGAACAATGCAACGATTACGGATTTCTTTTCCGATTTAGGTAATGATATCTGTATTTCCGCAATGAATATCGATCTGACACTGAAACTGGAAGGAGTTAATATCGTCGGCGACGGCAATGAAGATTATGCCATTGAAGTAGTTGGAGGTGATCTGACGGTTGAGGGAACAGGAACCCTCAATGTGTTCGGAGGTTTCAACGCCATCTATGCTGAGCGTGGTTTGACAATAAACAGTGGAAACGTTACAGTGAAAACCGATAGCGAAAGGGCTGGTACTTGTGCCGTTCATGCACCGAGGTTAAGTGTGAATGGCGGGACATTAACAACGGAAACCAAATATGGGGAAGCAATTCGAACAGAAAACCTCATTGTCAAGAATAGTACGTTATATGCGACATCAACAGGGAAATATGCAGACGGGATAAGAGCCAACGAAAGCATAGATATCAGCAACGCAACGGTCATAGCCAAAGCAACCAATGACGAAGGCGGCATTGCCATCTTCTGGAACGGGGGAGATTGCAAGATCAACAATGGAACCGTAGAAGCGGAATCGAAAGGCGGAGCTGCACTCACTTTTGGCATTGAAGAATCCGGACTGCGCGGTGATCTGATCATAAACGATTCGACAGTGACAGCCCTTGGTGCCATACAGACAATAGACAACATTACAATCAAGAATTCAACAGTCAGCGCAGAGTGCGAAAGCTATGGATACTATGGCCCTGAGACAATTCTTGGACACATGATTTCAATTGAAAACAGCCAGGTCGATGCCAAAGGGTCTCATTTCGGTATTGCCGCCATTAAGGCAGATGATTTTGGTGGTATGGTAGAGCCAGCCGATGAGTCAACTTACAAAATCAACATTAAAGATTCCAAGGTGACAGCAGAATCGGTATACGGAATAGCTGCCATGGGTGAAATCAATATGAGCTATACGGGCAAAGGCAAATATGCGACGCGCGTGGAAGCAATCGCCGCTGAACCGGAAACTCCTGCGATTTTCTCAAAGAAAATCAACAAAGGCAAAAATCTTAAAGTCGTACTTCCAAAGGGCGGCGTTGTCAAAAGCGTCCCGAACGAAGGAATCGAAACAGTATACGACGCTAGTGCTATCGCGGATCATGTAATTATTGAAGCGGCTCAGGATACGACGCCAAAAGCGGTAAAGCAGGTCTTCCTGGCAAAGGCTAAAGCCAAGGGCAAGAAGGCACTGAAAATCGACTGGATGAAATACCAGGGCGCAGGGGGTTATGACATATTCATGTGCGACTGTGACAATGGGGCAGAAAAGCATACACAGAAGCTGATCAAAACAATCAAAGGCAACAAGACCTTTGCATGGACGAAGAAGGGTCTGAAGGCCAAGAAGAAATACAAGCTCTATGTCAAGGCATGGAAGATGCAGAACGGCAAAAAGACGTATCTCGCCATGAGCAATACAATGCACATATTCACATCCGGCAAGATGGGCAAGTACACGAATCCGAAGAGTGTTACGGTGAACACGAAGAAGGTAACACTGAAGGCAGGCAAGAGCTATAAGATCAATGCGAAGGTTAACAAGCTCAAGAAGAACAAGAAACTGATGCCGGCGACACACACAAAGGTGCTCCGCTATATCAGCTCCAACCCTGGAGTAGCAACAGTCAGCGGCGCAGGAGTGATTACCGCAAAGGCGAAAGGTAAATGTACTGTTTATGTATTTGCGGCCAACGGTGCTAGACAGGCAGTTGCTGTAGATGTGAAATAACAGAAAAAAATACTATTACACTAACTTTCTTTTCCGTTAAGGGACAAACTGATTCTCCAATAGATTCACCTTGGAGGATCAGTTTGTTTTTTTGTGCATTTGTTGCAAAGAAGACCTGTTAGAAGATATAATTTATGCATAAGGTGGAGAGGATATAGGTACTGCTTTTGCAGTAGTGTATGAATGTAGAAGGGAGGCTGTTAATGAAAAAGACAATTGCGATTCTTCTATCACTGATGACCATCTGCGCGTTCTCCTTCACAGGGTGCGGCGGAGAACAGGAAGCGGCGGAGCCGGAGGGCCCTACGCTTGGTCAGGTTGAAGCGGATCCGGACGGAACAATCATGCCGTTTGCGCTTACGATGGGAATCACAGATGACGGTACACTGAACTTCACTGAGCTGGATGAATCAGCAGCGTGCGAGGAATGGAATGCCGATAGTGAGGAATTTGAGCAGGCGAAGCTGAACAATAAAACCGTCAAGGGCAACTTCGTAAGGCTCATTGATGAGGATGGAAACGAAAAGGCAGACAAAGTCCAGGTTGTTGATTTTGCAGATGCCGAAGGATACTGGGATTCGTCCATGGCATGGGCGGAAGGTGTCGGAGCGGAAACAGAACCTGCGGTTGAAGATGAAACAGGACTGGAAGTATACGGCGACGAGTCGACCATTCCGTATGGTGAAAGACTGCTGAGCGGATTTGGCGTAAGTGACTATTCCGGAGCAGACGACTTCTCGAACAGCAAGAAGATTTCTTATTGGACAGATATTGATTTCTACAACACTGTTTCCGGTAATACACTGACCATTCTTCCGCATTACGGAACCTATCTGCAGCCGAACGGCTGGTCATGCGGATGCTGCTCAGCACTGTGTGCACTTGACTGGTACGGCATGAGAAACGGACTGAATGATACAGATCTGGGAATGCTCAGAGAGACAGATGAACTGGAAGTCGGTACTGATGTTAAGTATCTCCAGAATGTATTTGAAAACCTGGCGGATCTGGGACTCACTTGCGGATGGACATTTGTTTCATCGGAGTCAGATCCTGACAAGCTGGCAGATCCTAAGTGGGTGCAGAAACAGCTGAAACAGGGACACCCGATCATGGTTGAGTGGAATCCGTACGGATGGCACTGGCAGACAATCATCGGATTCGACAACATGGGAACCGAAGATACTCTGGATGACGTTTGCATCATGATGGACTCCTATGACACAACGGACCAGGATAACAACGGATATTACATTGAGTCCTATGAGAGACTCATCTATGGAACATGCACATCTTATTACGGTGATGAGGGATCCGTTGAGGAACCTATTGTCACTGGCACCAAGTTCCTGGTAGCCATTCCGGATGAATGGGAATACAAGATGGAAAAGGGTGAAGGAATTGTTCCTGATGAAACCAACAAGGGCGTATTCACAGATGACAACAAGATGTCTTACGGCAAGACAGCAGAAGACATCCAGGCATACTATAAGGATGCTACAGAGATGGATCCTGAAGAAGAAGGTGCACTTCCTGTTGGCGAAAACGGACTTGGAGGCGCTGCGGAAGAAGGATACGAGAGATCCGGAGACCACGACAACTCTCCATACTACAAGTTCATCGACTGCTACAACCTGGAAGACTCCGATACACTGCATGTTCTGAGCAATTTCCAGACCCTGCAGCAGGCATCTGAGTACAGCTGCGGCCCGACTTCAGCTGCCATGGTAACAAACTGGTTCGGCAAGAATGAAGGCGAAACAGATATGTCCCTCATGCACATCAGAGGCGATGGCAAACTGGGTCCAACTTATCTTGATGAGATGGAACAGATTTTCCAGTACATGAACGATACCTATGATCAGGATTGGGTTTGGATCACCACCAAGGATCTGAAGAATGCTGACGGCGAACCGGATCCTGACGGAGAAGAATCATATGTTGGCGATTACTGCCTGCAGGCAGGCACACTGGAAGAGTGGCCTGGACTGATTCCTTATCTGTTGGATAACGATATTCCAATCATGGTCGGCTGGGATGAATGGGGCGGTCACTGGCAGGTTGTCATCGGATATGACGACATGGGCACCAAGGAAAAGACACAGGACGACGTGCTCATTATGGCAGATCCGTATGATACCACCGACCACAACCAGGACGGCTATCTGATCGAAGGATTCGAGAGACTGGTATACGGATTCTATTCAAGCTTCGATGATACTTACAAGCACAATTACTTCATAGCAGCATTCCCTGCAGAAGGACATGAGGATGTTATCGAAGCACTGGGCATCGAACAGTAACAGCCCGCTTTTGAAATAGACAAGCCAAAGAAACGATTATTGGAAACCGGCAAGTTAAATTGCCGGTTTCTTACTGTTTATGGGGCAGTCAGGAAAAACCACGAGAAACCTTCAGAATTAAAATAATAATAGTGTGATATCTGAAGGATTTTGCATTATAATGGTTGCATTATGAAGGTAGCATTTCACACACTTGGATGCAAAGTGAATCAATATGAATCGGAAGCGATGGCGCAGATGTTCCGCAGCCGGGGTTGGGAGACCGTGGACGAGCGGGAGTTCGCTGATGTTTACGTGATCAATACGTGCACAGTCACAGCCATTGCGGACAAGAAGTCCCGTCAGTACATCCGCCGGATGAAGAAAATCAATCCGGACAGCATTATCGCGGTCACTGGGTGCTATGCCCAGATCAGCCCGGATGAGGTGACGGCGATCAAAGGCGTCGACATCGTCACAGGTACCAATGAGAAGAGCACGCTGATTGATTACATCGAAGAAACGATTCGGCACCGTACAGACGATGGTGCGGCAGACAGCAACGGCGTATTTGAGCGGATCCACCCATACGAGGAACTTGGTGTGTTCGACGAGATGGGAAGAGTGACCAGTACAGAGAACCGCACCCGCGCGTACATCAAGGTCCAGGAAGGGTGCAACCGGTTTTGTTCCTACTGCGTCATTCCGTATGCGAGAGGACCGGTCAGGAGCAGGGCGCTGGAAGATATCGTGGAAGAAGCGAGGGCACTCATTGCAGCCGGATACAAGGAACTGGTTTTGACAGGCATCAATACTGCCATGTACGGAATGGAAGGCCGCGACCTCTATGCTGCAAAAGCAACAGATACAGAAGATGGAGCACCAGCACCAACCACAGTAGATGACGGCCTGTACGGCATCGAGAAAGCAATCGCAGCGGTGAATGCGCTGACGGGAGAGTTCAGAATCCGGCTCAGTTCTCTGGAACCTGCCGTCGTCAATGCAGATTATGTGAAGAGGCTGTTCCGGTACGATAAGCTGTGCCATCACCTGCACATGTCCGCCCAGAGCGGCAGTGACAAGGTGCTCAAGTCCATGAACAGGCCATATGACAGAAGCCAGTACGTGGAAATGGTGGACGCCTTATACCAGTTTGATCCGTGTTACGGAATCTCAACAGATATCATCGTCGGATTCCCGGGAGAGAAAGACAGAGATTTTGAGGACAGCTGCAGGCTGGTCAAAGAGTGCAGCTTTTGCAAAACCCACATCTTCCGTTACTCCAAAAGGCCGAAGACAAAGGCGGCTGAGATGAAGGAACAGGTTTCTCCGCAGGTCAAGCAGAAGAGGAGTGATGAACTTCAAAAAGTCAGCAGCGAAGCGGCGAAGGTATTTTTTGAACGAAACATTGCAGCTGCAGAGGTCGGAAGAACGGAGACGGTTCTGTTCGAAGAAATCGTGTCAGCCAATGAGGAAGGTTCCGGCATCATGAAAGGTGACAAGCTGCTCACTGGCTATACGGGGAATTACATCAGAGTGTATGTGCCGACCAGAGGAATCGGCGAAGAGCAGCTCGGCGCATTCGCAAAAGTGAGATTTGATGTAGTTTTTCAGGACGGAATTGCCGCAAGTGTGGTACAATAATCGTGCAGCATTGCTGCACAATGATAACGCAGCTGTTGCACTATGGCAGCGAATCATTTATTTCATAGAGATAAGGAGATAATACTATGAGCGATTGTTTATTCTGTAAAATCAGAGATGGCGAGATACCATCCAACAAGGTTTATGAAGACGATAAGGTGCTCTGCTTCCACGATGTGGATCCGCAGGCTCCGGTACACTGCCTGCTCATCCCGAAAAAGCACATCGCATCCATCGATGATGTGACAGAGGAAGACGCGGATATTCTGGCTTATATGATGCTGAAGATCAAGGATATCGCTGCGCAGCTTGAGCTGGAGAATGGATACAGAGTCGTGATCAACTGCGGCGAGGACGGACTGCAGACGGTACAGCATCTGCATCTTCACATTCTTGGCAAGAGAAAACTGACCTGGCCTCCAGGCTGATGAAAAGGAGCCTCCGTGCCGATGAAAATATGTCTTGCATTACAGGCTCAGTGATTGTATAATAACTGACGTTGCAGGATGACCTTTGTCATTACGACAAGGACCGTTTTCAAGACGAAAAACTAAAAAAGTCAAGGAGGTGAAACGGGAATGGCACAGGTAATCGTAAGAGAAAATGAAAGCTTAGAAAGTGCTCTGAAGAGATTCAAGAGATCATGCGC
>SVCS01000040.1 GCA_015058205.1 Clostridiales bacterium | reverse complement strand
TCTCGTGGAGGACCGAACCTCTATACGTTGAAAAGTGTTAGGATGACGTGTGGATAGCGGTGAAATTCCAATCGAACTCGGAGATAGCTGGTTCTCCTCGAAATAGCTTTAGGGCTAGCCTCAAGGTAAAGACACACGGGGGTAGAGCACTGAATGTTCTAGGGGCCTTCACCGGTTACCGAAAACTATCAAACTCCGAATACCGTGCGATCATACTTGGGAGTCAGACTACGAGAGATAAGTTCCGTGGTCGAAAGGGAAACAGCCCAGACCCACAGCTAAGGTCCCCAAATGTAAGTTAAGTGGAAAAAGATGTGGAGCTGCATAAACAGCTAGGATGTTGGCTTAGAAGCAGCCATTCATTTAAAGAGTGCGTAACAGCTCACTAGTCGAGTGACTCTGCGCTGAAGATAAACGGGGCTGAAACTTACTACCGAAGCTTGGGAATTCATTGAATTGGTAGAGGAGCATCGTATGCGGGCCGAAGCTGAGCTGTAAGGCTTGGTGGACTTCATACGAGAGAGAATGTTGGCATGAGTAGCGAAAGGCAGGTGAGAATCCTGCCCACCGAATATCTAAGGTTTCCTGAGGAAGGCTCGTCCACTCAGGGTAAGTCGGGACCTAAGCTGAGGGCGAAGGCCATAGGCGATGGACAACAGGTAGAGATTCCTGTACCACCGAAAGTCGTTTGAATGAAGTGGGGACACAGAAGGATAGGCAGAGCGCACCGTTGGTAGAGTGCGTCCAAGCAGTGAGTCCGGCATGCAGGCAAATCCGCATGCCGTAAGGATGGGCTGTGATGGGGAGGATTCAGTTCCGAAGCTGCTGATTTCACACTGTCAAGAAAAGCCGCTAATGAGACTGTAGGTGCCCGTACCGCAAACCGACACAGGTAGATGAGGAGAGAATCCTAAGGTGAGCGAGAGAACTATTGTTAAGGAACTCGGCAAAATGACCCCGTAACTTCGGGAGAAGGGGTGCCATCGAAAGATGGCCGCAGTGAAATGGCCCAGGCGACTGTTTACCAAAAACACAGGTCTCTGCTAAAGCGAAAGCTGATGTATAGGGGCTGACGCCTGCCCGGTGCTGGAAGGTTAAGGGGACTGCTTAGCTCGCGCGAAGGCATGAACTTAAGCCCCAGTAAACGGCGGCCGTAACTATAACGGTCCTAAGGTAGCGAAATTCCTTGTCAGGTAAGTTCTGACCCGCACGAAAGGCGTAACGATCTGGGCACTGTCTCAACAATAGACTCGGTGAAATTGTAGTACCGGTAAAGATGCCGGTTACCCGCAGCAGGACGGAAAGACCCCATGGAGCTTTACTGCAGTTTGATATTGGATTTCGGCGTTGCATGTACAGGATAGGTGGGAGACTGTGAGGCGAGTACGCCAGTATTCGCGGAGTCACCGTTGGGATACCACCCTTGTAACGTTGAGGTTCTAACCGTGTGCCGTGATCCGGCACCGGGACAGTGTCTGACGGGCAGTTTGACTGGGGCGGTCGCCTCCTAAAGAGTAACGGAGGCGCCCAAAGGTTCCCTCAGTGCGGACGGAAATCGCACGAAGAGTGTAAAGGCAGAAGGGAGCTTGACTGCGAGACATACAGGTCGAGCAGGGACGAAAGTCGGGCTTAGTGATCCGGTGGTTCCGAGTGGAAGGGCCATCGCTCAACGGATAAAAGCTACCCCGGGGATAACAGGCTGATACCCCCCAAGAGTTCACATCGACGGGGGTGTTTGGCACCTCGATGTCGGCTCGTCTCATCCTGGGGCTGGAGTAGGTCCCAAGGGTTGGGCTGTTCGCCCATTAAAGAGGTACGCGAGCTGGGTTCAGAACGTCGTGAGACAGTTCGGTCCCTATCCGCTGTGGGCGTTGGAGATTTGAGTGGAGCTGTTCTTAGTACGAGAGGACCGGGATGGACAAACCTCTGGTGCATCAGTTGTTCTGCCAAGGGCATAGCTGAGTAGCCACGTTTGGAAGGGATAAGTGCTGAAAGCATCTAAGTACGAAGCCCCCCACAAGAAAAGATCTCCTCCCTTCGGGGTAAGACCCGTGAGAGACTATCACGTTGATAGGTCGGAGGTGTAAGTGCAGTAATGTATTTAGCTGACCGATACTAATAGGTCGAATACTTGACCAAAGGTTTTAAGGGTAAGTAGAGCTTTGCTTTACACAGGCTGTTCAGCCATACTATTCAGTTTTCAATGTGCATCCAAATGTACATTGTCCAGAAGAAATATGCGGTGACTATAGCGGGGAGGACACACCTGTTCCCATACCGAACACAGAAGTTAAGCTCCTTAGCGCTGATGATACTTGGAGGGCGACCTCCTGGGAAAGCAAGACGTTGCCGCTTATTTCTTTTTTTGCGTTTTTTTGCTCTTGTTTTGTGATATAATTATTATGTATTTTTGCGAGAAAACGACAGGCTGTACGAAGAGTATATACAGCTAAATGCGAGGGATATAGATGACATTACTAAAGATATTATTTTTGCTGTTAATAATCGTTCCTTTTGTCTTGTTCCTGCTGTTCATCATCGATAGGGTGATGGATGATATGCCTTCCCGTGAGGAGATGGAAGCAGAGATGACACGCAGTGAGCGGCGGCGCGCGGACAGACGCAGAAGGCGTCCTCCTGCAGAACATGCTGCAGTATCCAGAAGAAAGGAAATCAATTACGCCACCAAGCGCAAGAGACGTAAAGAGAGAAAACAACAGAGAAAAGAGAGGAACTCATAGGCAGATTATCAATCATGAAACAAGGATATTTTATTACATTTGAAGGGGGAGACGGCGCAGGCAAATCCACCCAGATCAATATACTGAAGGACGAACTGACCGCTGCAGGCTATGATGTTATCCTGACCAGAGAACCTGGGGGAACGCAGATCAGTGAGAAAATCAGGGAGCTTATATTAGATCCCGCAAATGGCGAGATGGATGATATGACAGAAGCGTTTCTGTATGCTGCTGCAAGGGCGCAGATTGTCAGAGAGCTGATCAAACCGGCTCTAGCGGAAGGAAAGGTCGTCATATGCGATAGATTCGTTGATTCCAGCATTGCGTATCAGGCCTTTGGGAGAGGTCTTGGCGATGCAATTGGCGTTATCAACACATATGCGGTCGATGGATGTATGCCGGATATGACCATTCTTCTGAGGCTCGATCCAGAGAAGGGAAGCCGCAGGATCGCGGACAGGGAGCATGACCGAATTGAGCAGGCTTCCGATGCATTTCACAGGAAAGTATACGAAGGATATCTGAAACTTGAAGAAATGTATCCTGACAGAATCGTAGGAATAGACGCTTCAGGTACGATCAATGAGATTGCGGAGGAAATTTCCGGCAAGGTAAAAGAGATGATGAGCAGGGGTTAACACTTAGGTGCAATGATACTTGATACGGGAAGAGATAATTTAAGACTGAAAGACAGACTGGAGAGACTTGTGCGCGAGAAGAGAATCTCTCATGCGTACATATTCGAAGGCCCGTCAGATATAGATAAGGAGGCCTTTGCGCGGGGCTTCATAAAAGGTGTGTTGTGTCCCAAAGGTTTAGGTGAGAACTGCGGACAGTGCAATATCTGCAGCAAGATCGATCACGGAAATCATGAGGACATTACTTATTTCAGAAAGGACGGATTGTCCATCAAAGATGCTTCGGTTCTGGCGCTGCAGGAGAAAATCAAGGTCAAACCTGTGGGTGAGCGCAATGTCATGGTCATAAGCGACTGTGATACGCTTACTGCGAAAGCCCAGAACAGTCTTCTGAAGACGCTGGAAGAACCCCCGGGAGATGCGCTCATCATACTGCTTTCAGAGAATATGGAAAATCTGGCTCCGACGATTCTGTCCAGATGCGTGAAGTTCAGAATCGATGCCCAGACAGTGAGTCTTGAGGATGAGAAAGCAGGAAAAATCATCGAAATGGCCATTTCCGGATGCCATTTTCATGAACTTGTTCATGAGGCTGGTGATTATCTGAGAGACAGAACAAAAGCATGGATGCTGCTGGATTCCATGGAACGGACATACCGGGATATGGCAATCGATGGCAGCGACGCGCGCAGGTACAAATTTGAGGATATCTGCAGGTACGTAAACAGCATAGAAGAGGCTAGAATCAGGCTGAAACAGAAGATGTCAGCAGAGTACGCTATGAAGGAACTTCTGCTGGATATTACAGAATAACAAAATGATAGGAAGGAATGAAATGACAGACGTTGTAGGCGTTAAATTTAAAGAAGTAGGAAAGATGTACTATTTTTCTCCAGGCGAAGAAGAAGTCAGACTTGGGGATGAAGTAATCGTAGAAACAGCAAGAGGCCTGGAGTTCGGGACGATATGCAGAGAGCGCACAAGCGTCGATGAATCGGAGCTTGTAGCACCCCTGAAGAGCATCATCAGGAAGGCGACAGACGCAGACCGCAAGAAACATGAAGAGAACCTGGCAAAGAAGGACGATGCGCTCCGAATCTGTCAGGAGAAGATAGATGCCCATGGACTGGAGATGAAACTCATCGATGTAGAGTACACCTTTGATAACAGCAAGGTCGTATTCTACTTTACAGCTGATGGAAGAGTTGACTTCAGGGAGCTCGTCAAAGATCTGGCTTCCGTATTCCGCATGAGAATAGAACTTCGTCAGATTGGCGTAAGAGATGAGGCCAAGATGATAGGCGGCGTCGGAAGCTGCGGAAGAGGACTCTGCTGCAGTACATGGCTCAGGGATTTCGAACCCGTATCCATCAAGATGGCCAAGGTGCAGAATCTTTCCCTGAACCCTACGAAGATTTCCGGCATCTGCGGCAGACTGATGTGCTGCCTGAAGTATGAGAACGAGATCTATACAGAGCTCAAGAAAGGTATGCCGAATGTAGGCGAAAGAGTCAGGACTCCGGATGGAACCGGCGTCGTTACAGACGTCAACATTCTGGAGAACCTGGTCAAGACCAGACTGGTTCTGGAAGAGGCATCAAAGGAAAACGACAACGAGGAGAAACTCAGCACAGAGTTCTACACCTACGGTAAGGAAGAAATCAGGAGATTCAGCAAAAAGAACCGCAAAGGCGGCGGAAAAGGCAGAGATAAAAAGGATGATGGTCTGAACGGACTTGATCCTGAGCAGATCAAGGAAATTGAGAAGCTGCTAAAGGACTGATACGGACAGATTATGTGTATGGAAACCATTGAAGACATTGGGTTCGGCGGGCTGAAACTCGTGCAGAGCGAAGAAGGCTTCCGATTCGGTATTGACGCAGTGCTGCTTGCTGCTTTTGCATCCGGATTTTGCCCGGACGCGGAGCACGTGGTGGATCTGGGCACAGGAAACGGCGTGATTCCTTTGATTATGAGTCATAAGATGCCGGAGTGCAGCTTTACGGGGATTGATCTACAGGCAAAGGCAATCGAGCTGGCGCGCCGAAGCTGCAGTCTGAACGGATTGGATAACAGGATTCGGTTTCTGGACTGTGATGTGGCTGATCTGGCCGGTCAAATGCCGCAGCTGCGCGGCACTGCAGACGCAGTCGTTTCCAATCCGCCTTACGTTGCCAAGGGCGCCGGCATCATCAATACAGAAGACAGCAAGTTCCTGTCCAGACAGGAGACAACGGCAGGTATTGATGAATTTGCTGCAGCAGCAGGATTTCTGCTGAAAGAGAGGGGGCATTTCGTTCTGGTTCATAGACCATCCAGGCTTGTAGACATCTTCTGCAGCTGCAGAAAATACGCTTTGGAACCTAAGGATATTCAGTTTGTTTCGCCTAGGAGAGATACAAAACCGAACATTGTTCTCGTTCACTGCACCAAAGGCGGAGGACGGGAACTTGATTACCGGGAGCATCTTTTTGTCTACGGTGAAGACGGCAATTACAGCGCTGAAATCATGGAAATTTACGAAAAAACTCGTTGAAAATATTTCCAAATTGTGCAATAATATCATATACGGGAGGCGGGGAAAATTATGAGTGTAACATTAGATTTGAAAACACTGCTTATAGCATTGGTTCTCATTGCACTTATCATTCTGATCATCTATGCAATTCTGGCAGTCAGGAAACTTCTTGTAACATTGGATCACACGAACAAAGTGCTTGAGGATGTTGAAGTTGTTTCAGCAATAGCTTCAGCGCGCAGTCAGGATGTAGACGGCATCATTACGAATGTTTCCAGCACCGTAGCGGATCTCTCTGATGCGGTCAAAGGTAATCAGGGCACGATGTCCGCTGTTGCAAGCATCGTCAAGTCTGCGGCATCCATTAAAGGCATGATGTCGGACAATAAATAGAACATAACACCGAAAGGAGTTTTAGATATGAAAGCTACGGGAATCGTAAGAAAAGTAGATGAGCTCGGAAGAATCGTTTTACCTATCGAGCTGAGAAGAACACTGAATATCGATATCAGAGATCCATTGGAAATCTATGTTGACGGAGAATCGATTATGCTGAAGAAATATCAGCCGGCATGCATCTTCTGCGGCAGCTCTGATGGTGTTAAGCAGATTCACGGTAAAAATGTCTGCGCGAAGTGCGTCAAGGAGCTTCAGGAGTTATAGGGCAGAACAATAAAGAAAAAAGAAAAGGTGCAATTCATTTGCCCTTTTTTTACGTAAGGAGATAAGACGTGGCTAAATTAGTAGTAAGAAAAAGCGAGCCTCTTCACGGCGAAGTCAAAATCAGTGGTTCCAAGAACGCTGTTCTGCCGATTCTGGCAGCAACACTTCTGACAGAGGAAAGATGCATCATCAAGGATGCGCCGGCCCTTAGAGACGTAGATGTCATGTGTGATCTGCTCAGAAGCCTCGGCGCTGCAGTGGAGAGCGATCTTGATCATAATGAAGTGAAAGTCAGAGCAGAAGGTGAAATCAAGTACGAAGCTCCGTTCGAACTGGTCAAAATGATGAGAGCATCTATTCTGGTGCTCGGAGCACTGCTTCTCAGAAGCGGCAGAGCGCTGATCCACCTGCCTGGCGGATGCGCAATCGGAGAAAGACCGATCGAACTGCATCTGAAGGGACTGAGAGCCCTTGGAGCGGAGATCGACGAACAGTCACTCTCCAAGGGAATCGTTGATGCAAAGGCAGGAAAGCTCAAAGGCAGTACGATTTACCTGGATTTCCCTAGTGTTGGCGCAACAGAAGTCATTATCATGGCAGCATCTCTTGCAGAGGGTACTACCATTCTTGAAAATGCCGCTCAGGAGCCTGAAATCGTCGATTTGGCCAACTATCTCAACAAGATGGGGGCAAGGATCAAAGGTGCAGGAACTGACACGATTAAGATAGAAGGCGTTGAGAAACTCCATGGTGTTTCCCATCATGTCATCCCTGACAGAATCGAAGCAGGAACATTCATGGTCAGCGCAGCGATTACAAAGGGACGTATTCTTGTCAAGAACATGCTCCCGGATCATCTCAAGGCTGTCATCGCTAAACTCAGAGAGTGCGGTGTTGTGATTGAGATGACAGATGAAGGTGTTATTGTGGATGGAAGCCAGAACACCATTGTGTCTACAGACATCAAAACACTTCCTTATCCTGGGTTCCCGACAGACATGCAGTCGCCGTTCATGGCTCTGCTGACTGTAGCTAAGGGACCAAGTGTTGTTATGGAAACTGTATTCGAGAACAGATTCATGCATGTTGCAGAGTTCAATCGCATGGGTGCCAATATAAGAACAGAAGGGAAATGCGCTATCATACCTGGCGGCAGATCCCTGCAGGGAGCTCCCGTCATTGCAACTGACCTGAGAGCAGGGGCGGCTGTTGTACTGACAGGACTTGTTGCTGAAGGCAAGACAGAAGTATCCCAGATTTATCACATAGACAGAGGATATGAGCATTTCGTTGATAAGCTCAAGGCTCTTGGAGCAGATATCGAGCGAATCGAGGATTAAATAAAAAGAGAAAAAAGCGACCGCAGGCCGCTTTTTTATTGAGTGCTTATCGTGTTTCATGCTTTTTACTTCTGAATAGATGGATCCAGGAAGTTGATAATGTTCTCCAGAACGGTCTTTCTGTCGCCTTTTTCGAAGGTATAGATGATCATGTTCTGTTCCGGCATATCCTTGGCAATGATATCGTTCTCATACTGTCTTAGACTCGTTGCACTTTCGATTTGTCCCTGAAGAGGAACAGCGCCTGTAAAGAAACCTACCAGCGTGCTCTTTGCATCGGAATTCCAGAGACGTCCTGTTTTCTTACATTTATATGTAGTGCTGCAAAGGCCCGCAGTTGTTTCGTATTCCGTCGAAAGGCTGTCAAGATAGCTTTCACCGCGCGCTCTGATGTTTACGACAAGATCCAGATTGCCCTTGGAAGCGTTCACAGATTCAATATAGGAAGCAGCGTAGATCAGACCGGAGTCTTCATCCTGCTGGCATACGCCGGTATTAAGGGTGTACATGAGGCTTACAAGGTTTCCGGCAACATCCTCACTGAGGACTTTATCCGGCATATCCGTTTCTTCCATTGTGTATTCAAACTCGGCTTCCAGATTTTCGAACTTATCTGCCATATTGTCATAGGATTTCTCAAATCTCGATTTGAAGCTTTCTATGTGGTTAGAATCCACAACGACGATAGCGCTGGCAAAGTACGGCGTATAGCCTTTGTTGCTTTTGCTTGTAAAGGAAGCAATGTCAAAGAGTTTGCCGCTGCTCTTGCCGGAAGCAAGAAAACTGCCGATGGTGTTGATTGGATTCGGATAACTGTTGCCTTTGACGAAATCAAACGGATCCGTATACTCAGGCATGGACATTTTGATTTCGAATGCCTGTGCATAGTTGGATTCAGTATCTTTGCTGGAATTGTGGAACGTACTGGTTGCCGCGACAGGTCCGGCGGTCAGGATTGTGTTACTGTTCCCCGTATTGAGATTGATGAGATTATCACATTTGATGTATTCTTCAGGAACTTCCGCGATACCCAGGGACTGGGCACCGGAATGTTCGGTGATGACCAGAGTAATATCCCCATGATCGACGGGACCGAGCAGGGCTGTCTGTCCGGTGGAAATCAGATCCTTGTTAGAGCTTGGTTTCTCTGTATCAAAACTGCAGAGAAGAACACAGTCAGGTTCGTCCTCATAGCCTTTCACAGCGCCGTTTGTAAGCACCATGGAGTGTTCGCCTTCAAAGGCGACCTCGATGTTGTTTGCTTTCGCCCATTTTTCCATATATCTGTTGCATTCCCGGAACGCACAGCTCTCTTCCGTAAACACCTCGCTGAACGCATCTTCGTTTGCGCTGAGGAATTCGCGGAGCTCTCCGCTGCGGTCCATTTCACTGCATCCGGAAAGGGACAGTGTAAGGACGAAGATAGTAGATATGATAAAAGGAAGTAACCGTTTCATTGCTGATTTCTCCTTGTGAAAGACTGAAGCTGTAATTATAATGATATTATATAATGTAACATACATTATACATCACATTATTCTTCATGAGTGTTAAAAATACGTTAAGGCAGGGCATAAAAATGAACACAAGAATAGAAACAGAAAACCTTATCATCAGAGATGTTTGCTTCAGTGACTATGAAATCTTCGCCAAGTGGGAAGTAGATCCTGATATGACAAGGTACTTTTCACTGGATGCGGACAGAACCTATGAGGATGTAGTCACCGAGGGATTTGCATTCAAAGGAGACAAGAGCATACTGGATCTGACAATCACTCGGAAAGAAGATGGGGAGCCTCTGGGAAGGATCATCATAACCAGGATAGATACGCACTCCATGTCTCTGGATGTCACAAAGATTTATGTCGGCGGAAACAATAGGGGTACAGGCATTGGAAGCGAGGCACTCTTAGGACTGATGAAGTATCTGTTTGAAGAACGCGGACTGCAGAGAGTGACACTTGACTACTACACAGGCAATACCAGAGCGGCCGATCTATACCGGAAATTGGGCTTTGTAGACGAGGGAGTGGCGCGAAACGCTACCTGCAAGGACGGAAAATACTACGATTTAAACCTGATGTCCATACTCAGAGATGAATATTTCGATCAATACGGGCAGGCCTAAGAGATAGGAAAGAAATACCAGTCCTATGGTATAAAAGGGCTCAAGCTCTATTGACATAAATATTAATACAGTAAACTCCGATTTTTTCGGAGTTTTTGTGTATTTTTGATGAATTTCTTATTGACGGGTAGTCTATTTTGTGTATAATCAATCGTGAACGTCAAAATGACCACAAGATATAGTGAGGAAGTAAAAATGAGTGAAATCAAAGAAATCATCAAACGAGACGGTAGAACCGTGGAGTTCGACATATCGAAAATATCAGATGCCATCTATAAAGCAGCAGAAGTTCTGGGCGGACAGGACAGAGATACATCTAACTATTTGGCAAGACAGGTCGAGCTCTATCTTACAGAGGTTCAGCACAATGAAATCCCTACAGTAGAGCAGATTCAGGACACCGTTGAGAAGGTTCTCATCGAAAACGGCCACGCCAGAACTGCCAAGGAGTTCATTCTCTACAGAGCGGAACGTACCAGAGTAAGAGATATGAACACCAGGCTGATGAAGACCTATGAAGATCTTACATTTAAGGATGCGAAAGATAATGACACCAAGCGTGAAAACGCCAATATCGACGGCGATACCGCAATGGGTACCATGCTCAAATACGGATCTGAAGGTGCGAAGCAGTTCTATGAGATGTTCGTACTCAAGCCTGAGCACGCAAAAGCTCATAGAGAAGGGGACATCCATATTCACGATATGGACTTCCTGACTCTGACTACGACTTGCTGCCAGATCGATATCGAAAAGCTCTTCAAGGGCGGATTTTCAACTGGTCACGGTCATCTGAGAGAGCCGAACGACATCCAGAGCTATTCTGCACTTGCCTGCATCGCGATCCAGTCAAATCAGAATGACCAGCACGGTGGGCAGAGTATCCCTGATTTCGATTATGGTATGGCACACGGCGTCGTCAAGACATACAGAAAGCTGTACTGGACGAATGTCGGCAAGATGCTCAATCTGCTCTTTGATATTGAGGAGGGCGTTGAAAAGGTCAAGGCCATCGGCAAGGAAATCATGGAGGAGTACAACCTCTGGCCAATCATAGCAGACGACAATGGTTACAAGGAAATCGAGGCGCAGTATCTTGAGAAGCTCATCGATGCCAAGTACATTCCTACCATTCAGAAGAAGGCTACTAAATACGCCAACGAAGAAGTAGACAGAGCTACTTATCAGGCAATGGAAGCATTCGTGCACAATCTCAACACAATGCACTCCAGAGCCGGCGCACAGGTTCCGTTCTCATCCATCAACTTCGGTACGGACACTTCTCCTGAAGGAAGACTTGTTATCAAGAACATCCTTCTGTCCATCGAAGCGGGACTGGGCAACGGTGAAACGGCGATTTTCCCTGTCAGCATCTTCAAGGTCAAGGAAGGCATCAACTACAATCCGGAAGATCCGAACTACGATCTGTTCAAGCTTGCAATGAAGGTATCAGCCAAGAGGCTCTTCCCGAACTTCGCATTCATCGATGCGCCGTTCAATCTCGCATACTACAAAGAGGGAGATCCAAATACTGAAATCGCTTACATGGGATGCAGAACAAGAGTTATCGGTAATGTTCATGATCCTTCCAGACAGGTTGTAGGAGGAAGAGGAAACCTCAGTTTCACATCGATCAACCTGCCTAGAATCGCAATCAAAGCACACGGTGATATCGACTTCTTCTTTGAGGAACTGAACCGCAAACTGAATCTGGCCATTGATCAGCTCATGGAAAGATATAAGATTCAGGCAAGCAAGAAGGTCAGAAATTATCCGTTCCTCATGGGACAGGGTGTATGGATGGATTCCGACAAACTGAAGGAAGACGATACAGTAGGCGAAGTTCTCAAGCATGGAACACTGAGTGTAGGTTTCATCGGCCTTGCTGAGACATTGAAAGCACTGATGGGAGTACACCACGGCGAAAGTCCGGAAGCCCAGAGCCTGGGACTGGAAATCATCGGTTTCATGAGAAAGAGACTGGATGAAGAGTCGAAGAAGACAGGATTCAACTACACGCTGCTGGCAACACCGGCAGAAGGTCTGTCAGGAAGATTCGTAAGAATCGACAGAGCGAAATACGGCGTGATCGAAGGAGTAACAGACAGAGAGTACTACACGAACTCATTCCACATTCCTGTATACTTCAACATCAACGCCTTTGAGAAGATCAAACTGGAAGCGCCTTATCATGCACTCACAAACGCAGGCCACATCAGCTATATTGAGCTGGATGGAGATCCAACGAAGAATCTGGATGCCTTTGAACAGGTTGTAAGATGCATGAAGGAGAGCGGCGTAGGATACGGCAGCATCAACCACCCTGTAGACAGAGACCCTGTATGCGGATACACCGGAATCATTGATAATGAATGCCCTTGCTGCGGCAGAACAGAAGATGACGGCGACACAGGATTTGAGAGAATCAGACGTATCACAGGATATCTTGTAGGAACGATGGACAAGTGGAACGACGCTAAGACAGCTGAGGAAAAGGACAGAGTGAAACACTCACTTGGAAATGAGACTATGGAGCAGCTGGATGAGGCTGCAGAATAAACTCTGACAATAGAGAGGACGATAAAATGGCAGATTCAATCAGAATCGCCGGTATCATGAGAGAATCGATCGTTGACGGCCCGGGTATAAGATTTGCAGTCTTTTGCCAGGGCTGTCCTCACGATTGCCCGGGATGCCACAATCCTGAGACTCATGATTTTGCCGGCGGTACAGAAGTATCAGTCGAACGGCTGCTGCAGGAATTCGATAAGGATCCGCTTCTGGCAGGCGCGACGTTTTCAGGCGGTGAGCCGATGTGCCAGGCGGAAGGTTTCGCGGCATTCGGCAGAGGAATCAAAGAAAGAGGCAAGACCATAACCATATACAGCGGATACACCCTTGAGCAGCTTCTTGCAAAAGCAAGAGAAGATCAATACGTGAAGGAACTGCTGCAGATGTGTGATCTTCTCATCGATGGACCTTTCGTGAAAGCGAAACGCGATTTGACTCTCAAATTCAGGGGAAGTTCTAATCAGAGACTCATAGATATGCAGAAGACCTGGAAGGAAGGACGGCTTGTTCTCTGGGAGGAATAAAAATTCCTTGCATAGGCCTTTGCCATGTGCTATAATCTCAAATGTTCGAGCTGAAATTATGCGAATGCATTAATATACTAGAAAACAAGGAGGTGCGCCAGATGTCAAACAAGTGCGAAATTTGCGGAAAAGGTCAGGTTTCCGGTAATAACGTATCCCACTCAAACAGACACACTAAGAGAAAGTGGAATGCTAATATTCAGACAGTCAGAATCAATGACAACGGAACAGTAAGAAGAGCCAAGGTATGCACAAGATGCCTCAGATCAGGCAAAGTTGAGCG
>SVCS01000114.1 GCA_015058205.1 Clostridiales bacterium | reverse complement strand
CAGGGTTCTGTTTTTTGCTCCTTCAATACTATCCATATCAAGCCAGCAACTGTGTCAGTGTCTCCATCATTTTAGGAATATCATATGGTTTGGCCAGATGTCCGTTCATGCCAGCTTCCAGAGCTAGCTTGCGATCCTCTTCAAACGCATTGGCAGTGACCGCGATAATCGGAATCTGTGCTTTTTCTTCGTTTTCAAGAGCTCGAATCAGACGCGATGCTTCATAGCCATCCATGATCGGCATCTGAATATCCATCAGAATAATATCGTATGTTCCCGCAGGATTATCAATCATCATCTGCACGGCCTCCTCACCGTTGTTTGCAATGACAATATCAAAGCCGGCCTCCGTCAGAATCGCCTGTGCGATCATCTGGTTCATCTCGTTGTCTTCCGCCAGCAGGATCTTCTTGCCCGTGAAGTCAACTGCTTCTGTCTCTGCGGTCTTTTCTTCCGTTTCAGCCTGGAATGGTATCATCAGCACATGCCTGAGCTCTGACATGAACAGAGGTTTCGCGCAGAAACCAGTCACGCCGGCTTCTCTTGCTTCTTCCTCAATGTCACCCCAGTCATATGCGGTGATGATGAAAATCGGAGCCTTATCGCCGGCGATTTTCCGGATTTGTCTGACGACTTCGATGCCATTCATGTCCGGCATCTGCCAGTCAACGATATAAGCGCTGAAGATATCCTCCTGATCCAGAGCCTCCCTTGTGCGAATCGTGGCTTCCTTGCCGGAGCTTGTCCAGTCAGGTTTCATCCCGATCTTTCGGAGCATAGCACAGACAGAAAGGCAGGTGTCCGTGTCATCATCCACCACGAGTGCCCGCAGACCCTGAAGTTCCGGATTCACGTCATTTCCTGCCCGGTTTTCATTCAGGCGACATGAAATGGTGACGATGAATTCGGTACCCTTTCCTTCTTCGCTGTTAACGGAAATAGTGCCTCCCATCATATCTACGATACTCTTGGTAATCGCCATACCCAGGCCCGTACCCTGGATCCCGCTGACTGTGCTGGTTTTTTCGCGGGTAAAGGCTTCAAAAATCGTCTGCTGGAATTCCTTGCTCATACCGATGCCGGTGTCCTTGATCCTGAATTCAAATATGGTCTGATCAGGAATCGGTGAGGCTTTCTCCGTTACATGGAAGCTGATGCTCCCTCCATTTGGAGTAAATTTGATTGCGTTGGACAGAATGTTCAGGAACACCTGGTTGAGGCGGAGCTTGTCCGTGATGATATCTTCATTCACGACATCCTTTGTGTTAATGAACAGATTGAGATTCTTAGCTGTTATATTGGCATGAATGATCGTTCGCAGATCGTGGATCAGATCAGGGAGATGAACCTCTGTTTCATCCAACGTCATCTTGCCGCTCTCAATGCGGCTCATATCGAGCACATCGTTGATGAGCGAAAGGAGATGCTGGCTGGAAACGGAGATTTTGCTCAGATAATCCCTGACCTGCTCTTTATTGTCAATATGCGAAGTTGCCAGTGCTGTGAATCCTACTATGGCGTTCATCGGCGTTCGTATATCGTGTGACATATTGTTCAGGAACGCCGTTTTGGCTTTATTGGCATGCTCTGCAGCCACCAGTGCATCGGCCAGCGCATCTCTCTGCGCGCGGTCCTCGCGGACAGAATCGGTTACGTCACTGTAGTAGCCGCGCAAAAGCTGCCTTCCATCCTTATCTGCCTGCGCAGAACCGCCGAAGCGCGCATACATCTCATGACCGTCCGGGTGGATCCAGAGGTTGATGCATTCAGACAATTTCCCTGAAAGCATCTCCTCAATTCGTTTGTGTACTTCCTCTCTTTCCGTTTCGGGAACATGGGAATACCAGGCATCGTAGATCTCCTCCTCCGTCAACTCCTGACCGGCTATTCCGAGGAGGTCCTTCATCTTTTCATTCGCACGCAGACGCGGTTCTTTGCCCTCCTCCAGTGTCATATGCCACATGCCGAAGCCGACATCTGCCATAATGCCGTCAGTATCGGCCAGTTCCTGTTTGCTGTATTCAAGTTCGCGTTTGCGTTCCTCCTGCTCCAACTGCTCGAGGCGAACTGCAGTGGTGTCCGTTTTCAATACGATGCAATACTCAGATTCCGGGTCAACGGAATAGAAGTCAAAGCGTTTGTAAAAATGTCCGTCCTCCATATCCACTTCGATATCCACAGAATATGGCTCCCTGACCTTAAACATCTCGAAGACTGTTTTCAGATCCATGAGTTCGCGGATCTTCCTGCGATAATCTTCATTATCAGGCAATGCCGGGATGATCTGTGTCTCCAGATACTCCCGGTAAGAACCGTGCTTCACTTTCGGGAATATATTGCCATGGGCGATCATGCTGGCGTCGCCGATCGCCACGTCATAAATGTCACGTGCGATATATGCCACCAGGTCAAACTGTTTTGCAAGGATCTTGCCGTTGATGGTGGAGGCCAGCTTTTCCGGGTTGTTTGATTCCTCTGAGATGAACGCCACAAGATTGCCGGTCATCGGATGCCGGGTCACATGTGCCGAAATCTTAACATAAAAAACAGTGTCATTCGGCAGACGGGAGTAGAGAACCCTGCTTACAGAGACATTGCCGTCCATATAGGATTCTTCCAGTGCAGCCGCACTGAACGTATCCAAAAAGACTTGCCGTTCTTCTGCAATAGGGAAAAATGACGCCCGATGCTCGAGTGCTTCATTGAAGGTCATGACCTGATTATCCGGAACATATTCTGAAATGCCATTGGCTTCTTCAATCATATTCTTTGTCAGATTGGCGCGGACGCGGGCAAGAGAATCCGCATCCGTCTTGTGAAAACTGTTGCCCAAGCTGGTATATACGCTTTGTAATTGGTTTTCATACTGTTTCAACTTGGTTGCGTCTGCGTAGGTACAATAAACATAGTGATTGTCGTAATCATCAATGAATGCATAACGGATCGTACACCAGAGGATATTTCCCTTATGAGTGATTTTGCGAACAGTCAGATCCTGTGTGCCATCGGCGCCGACACGTTTTTCTAACATGTCCTGAATGAGCGGTCGATCTTCTTCATACGTACTTTTGAAAAAGCCCTCTCCATCTATATACTGCATCGCATCTTCCTGGGAGTCGCACTCCATCAACTCAGAAAAGCCCGGCGTAACAAAGACGGTTGAAAAACTTCCATCCTCATTCTGCCGGATCATGCAGGCGATATTGTTCATCTGGTAAACTGTCTGCAGAAAATGCATGTGGGTTTCATTCACCTCATGCCCTGTCATAGAACTCTCAAACTTACTCATTATTATTATGTCCCCTTTCCTGTTTAAGTGGTGTCACTGTCTGATTGACTGTTTGTATTTTACCACACATATATCCTGATTTTTCAAAAAAAGAAAGAGTCCGGTTTAAAACAAAGGACCGATCAGTTTGTAATAATCGGTCCATGTAAGGTGTCATTGCTTTTGAACAGCGTTTAGTCGCTACCAAAGCCAAAGAAAGATGTCGTGGAGCTCTCATTCTCACTACGGTCTCCCAGCATCTTCTCAAGCTGAATGATAATTGCAACTGCGATCTGTTCCTTGTCAGGCTGATAGATATCTATGCAGTATTTGTCGTGCATTGATAT
>SVCS01000113.1 GCA_015058205.1 Clostridiales bacterium | reverse complement strand
AGAGTCGAACTGGAGAAACTGGACAAGGATACCTTCGTAAAGATCCTGACTGTTCCTGAAAACGCTCTGCTCAAGCAGCACAAGGCCCTTCTGGAAACAGAAGGAATTGAAATCGAGTTCACAGAGGGAGCTATCGATGAAATCGCTGAGATGGCCTTCCTGATGAACGAGCAGACAGAGAACATCGGCGCCAGAAGACTGCACACGATTCTGGAGAAACTGCTCGAAGACATTTCCTTCAACATCGCGGAGATGGACGAAGAGAAGATTACCATCGACCGCGAGTACGTAAAGGAGAAGTTTGAGGAGAAGATTCATCCGGATGATCTGGACAGATACATTCTCTAAACTATGGTGCAAAAGCAACAACCATAGATCAAACGACGGCATGAAAACCCCCAACTCATGTTTCTGAAGAAGAACATGATGCGGGGGTTTGTACTAGGTTGCGCTGCTTTTGCGACTGATTTATGATACTACCCACAAGTTGTGAAAAATGTATCTGTTTTTAGCACAATTTAGACAAATAGGTATATAATAAATGAAATTGTTCAAGTTTTAACAACCGAAGGGAGGACTAGCATGAGTGATATACTGGACAAAGTAAGAAAGCTGAATTGGACGCTTCAGGAGAGCCCTACTGGGGTGTTTTCTTTTGACGATTTATGTGAGATTCTCAGTGATCTCATGGGTGCCAACGTATACATATTGGATGTTGACGGAATCGTAGTGGGAGTTTCCGAAAAAATACAGGGAAGCACGAACCTCATAAAGGATGAGGAAACAGGCAGTTACAGGTTGCCTGATGAATTCAACCACAAGCTTTGTAATGTAAACAATACGAAAGCGAACCTTAGAAAAAAAGATGTTTTCGCATTAGTTCAATTTGATATGAACGAAGACAAAAAATATTACACAGTCATCCCAATTGTTGGAGGGGGCAACAGATGGGGGACTATGGTCATGAGCAGATATGAACCGGAGTTCAACGATGAAGATCTGGTGCTGGGAGAGTATGGCGCTACAATCGTAGCACTGACGCTCCGTCATGATAAGCTGGAAGAGGAGAGACGCGAAGCAAGAGACACCTCTTTTGTTCAGATGGCAATCGGAACCCTTTCCTATTCTGAAGCGGAAGCAGTCCAGCACATTTTCGCTGAGCTGGAAGGGGAGGAAGGAACCCTTGTTGCAAGCAAAATTGCCGACCGGTCAGGAATCACACGCTCCGTCATTGTCAATGCACTGCGCAAGCTGGAAAGCGCCAGTGTCATCGAAACCAGATCCCTGGGCATGAAAGGAACGAGAATCAAGATTCTGAACCCGAAACTCAAATCAGAACTTGAAAAAATGAAATAACTGATTACTATCTTTTGCGATGCTTAGATTCACAGAAGACAACGAAATACTCAGAGAGGACAATTACCGCGGTATTGTCTGCGGCGTTCAATGGAGAGGAGACATCGAAAGCTCTATGGATGAGCTGGAAGGCCTTTGCGAAGCTGATGGCATAGAAGTTGTCGGCCGCATTGAGCAGTCCCTCGAGAGACCGAATTCTGCCACTCTGATCGGCAAGGGCAAGGTGGAAGAACTCCGGGAAATGCGTGAGAACATGGAGGTCGACACCGTAGTTTTCAACGAAGAACTCTCTGGAATACAAATCAGAAATCTGGAAGAAGCCCTCGGCGTCCGCGTCATCGACAGAACCATCCTGATACTTGACATTTTCGCAGACAGAGCTGTCTCAAAGGAAGGCAAGCTCCAGGTTGAGCTCGCCCAGTTGAAGTACAGAATGCCTCGCCTGACGGGCTTCGGCCGGTCGTTGTCGAGACTGGGCGGCGGCATCGGAACGAGAGGCCCCGGCGAGAAGAAACTGGAAACAGACCGTCGGCACATCGCCAGAAGAATCGATGACATCAAAGAAGAACTTGCAAAGGCAGGGAAAAGCCGCCAGACCCAAAAGTCCGGAAGGTCCAAGTCAGGTCTGCCGGTTGCAGCCCTCGTGGGATATACAAACTCCGGAAAGTCGGCCATCATGAACCGCCTTCTTGAGATGTTCGAAGAGGAAACGCCGGGAACAGCGGAGGACAGGAAAGTCGGCTCGAAGGATATGCTCTTTGCAACGCTTGATACGGCACACCGGAAACTGAGCATCGGCAAGGGCATGGATTTCATTCTCATAGACACGGTTGGATTTGTCAGCGGACTTCCGCACGATCTGGTAGATGCGTTTAAGTCCACACTGGAAGAGGTCAGAGATGCAGATGTCCTGATTCATGTCGTGGACAACGCGCGGGAGGACAAGGAGTTCCAGACAGAGGTTACGAAGGGTGTCATCAAGCAGCTGGGCGCCGGTGCAACGCCGGTGATCATGGCGTACAATAAGATGGATATCGCGCCGGAAGAACCGGAATTCACGGAAGGGGACCAGGCGGTCTTCGTTTCAGCGCTGACAGGAAACGGCATGGACGATCTCGCTGCGGCGCTCAAGAAAGCATTGTTTGCGGATATGGTGGATGCGTCGCTGCTCATCCCTTATGATAAGGGCAGCATCGTGTCCTATCTGTGTGAAAACGGACAGATCGACGCCATGGATTACCGTCCGGAAGGAACCCTTCTGAGAGGGCAGTTCAAAGCGGCGGATTACGGTAGATACCAGCAGTACAGTGTTGCGGAAACAGAGAAAGATTAACTGCAGAGGAATAATGCAAAGGCAATAGAGCAAAGGCAATAGAGCAAAGGCGATGGAACTGTATAAGACGATAAAACAGCAGGCGTCTGCGGAACAGATCATTGAACGATCCAGATTTATAGCGCATGCAATGCCCGTTTCCGATAGGGAGGAAGCGGATGCTTTTATTGCCTCGATAAAATCACAGTACAAGGATGCGACGCACAACGTTCCTGCCATGGTGTTAGGAGATAAAAGTCAGATCCAGTGGGCCAGCGATGACGGGGAACCCCAGGGAACTTCCGGAGCACCTATTGTCCAGATGCTCGTCAGCGAGGGTTTGACCAATCTGGTGATTGTCGTCACTAGATATTTCGGCGGTATCAAGCTCGGCACAGGCGGACTCGTCCGAGCCTATACGAGCAGCGCCAAGCTTGCATTGGAGGCAGCAGGTATTTGCAGTGTGCAGGATGTCCTTAAACTCACCTGTGAAATCGATTACAGCTATCTGGCACGGTTTCAGAAGATGGCATCCGAGACGTTGGCTGCAGATTCGTCGGCAGATGATACAGCCGGGAGTGCTGCCTTTGTATTGGGGGATATTGCGTATGGAGAAAAAGTTCAAATGGAGCTTATTACCCTTACGGAAAACGAAGAATCGCTTCGCGGATTGATTGCGAATATTACATCTGGCAGTGCGAAGATTCTCTCAGTTTCATCAGGACCCGAAAAAGTCTAAAAAAATTCTTGACAAGCTATATGGGGTTACGGTATAGTACATAAGTGCGTCGGGTAAATCAGCCTGAGGCCGAGGGCGCTTAGCTCAGCTGGGAGAGCACCTGCCTTACAAGCAGGGGGTCACAGGTTCGAGCCCTGTAGCGCCCACCAGAAATGCGACATGCTGGCGTGGCTCAACGGTAGAGCAGCTGATTTGTAATCAGCAGGTTGGGGGTTCGATTCCCTCCGCCAGCTCCAAA
>SVCS01000112.1 GCA_015058205.1 Clostridiales bacterium | reverse complement strand
CCGTCGAAACTGCTCAGCTGCAGATCTACAAGGCTGTCTCCTGTTTCAGCGTAATAGTTTTTGACATCTCCGCTCATTTCAGGATCGCCGAAGTAGTCCGGCATCTGAAATCTCAGGCCGCCCTCTTCTACAGTGTTGTACGAACCGACCGGTCGCGAATCGCTTTCCGCCGGTTCCGGCTCATCTTTTGAGCAGCCGGTCAGAGTCAGAATAAGCATCAGCGCGACTGCAACTGCCAGTATTTTCTTCATGATCTGTATACCTCCGTTTTATTATTTTTGTTCTGTTTCATTCATCAAGACAAATCTTCTCAAACATCTTATCCAGCAGATCGTCCTTGACTTCCGCGTCCGAAGACAGTTCATCAAGCAACAGCAGCATGCTCGCTACCGAGATCTGCTCATCTATTATCTTCCGTTCTTCACGCAGCTCTTCGAGCCGGGCCCTGAGCATGGCATCATCCATTCTTTCCGCGCTTCCTATCACAAGGGATATGCTCTCAACAGGTATCCCTATCCTTCTCAGCAACAGTATCCTCTTAGCCCGCCTGACAGCCTCGTCGTCATACAGCCACTCTTTCCTCCCGTCAGGATTGCGCACTGTAGGACTCAGCAGCCCCTTGCTGTCGTAGTATCTTAACGCATTCACTGTAATTCCTGTGATTTCAGTGACTTCCCGGATCGTATTCAGTAACATTGCATACCTCTCTTTCCAACTATACATCTCGTTGTAACGACGAGGTCAATGCCATATTTGAAACACTTTTATTGCCTGAAACTACACCTCTTTTCCGCACAGATCCCGTCGTAAGAAAATGTTTCTTATAATAGGAGCTGTTTTTTCTGCGAATCCTTACTGCGGGAAAAACGGGCAATAAAAAAGCCCCGGTCCCCCGGGGCATGCGTGCGTTAGTCCGCGATCTGTTTTCTGCATATGTATAACAGGTGGCTGGAATTGCCCAGCATCTCTCTCTTTTCGCAAATGTGCAGCTGATAATCCGCGAAGGCTTTGAAGTCTTCATCAGACATCGAAAAATCATATCTCTGTTCAGCTATCTCAAGCACGTTGTCCGCTGCCACTGTCGTGATATGATCGACCTTTTTCTCTGCGAACAGTTCCTCGAACTCGCGGATATCAAAGCCCGTAAACAGCTGCTCCTTGAAGTGCCTTACGTTGTAGTCACTGTCAAAGTTCTCTTTCAGCCCTTGGACAGCAGGAAGCCAGCTGTACAGATAGTTCGTGCAGATGATGGCGTGCGCGGACAGGAAGGCGACCATAATGACACCTTCCGGTTTAGTGACACGTATCGCTTCATCCAACGCTCTGTGCTGATCGCCAGTCTCATAGAGGTGATACATCGGTCCGAACACCAGAGTGACATCAAAAGTATTATCGGAGAACCTGCTGAGATCCAGGGCGTCTCCCTGATACGCTTCGATATTTGACAGTCCTTCCGCTTTGTCTTTCAGCACTGCCAGATTGGAATCGACCAGTTCAACAGCGGATACCTGAAATCCTTCTTCCGCCAGCGCTATCGAGTATCTCCCTGTACCGGCGCCGATCTCCAAGATCTTATCACCTGTTTTTGCGAACCTGTGGATATAGTTCATGGTAATAAAATACTCCAGCTGTCCCTGGCGGCTGCTCTCCAAACGAACATCCTCATTCACATGATCGTAAAAGTCCTTAACTATTTCTGTTCTGTCCATGATCGTTTCATCCCTGCTTCAGATATTCCTGCTGTTTATTACCCACGCAAAAGCCTTTGCCATACGAAGATCCGCATCTTTGAAGTGATTGCCTTCATTCCATTCAAGAATGCTGTTCACTCCCCGCTCGTTCAGCAGAACATGCGCTTCGCGTATTCTGTCTCCCACAGTCGCCATTATGGAGTTGCGCACCTTCTCTTCCCTGTCTCCGAGACTGAGATATACTGTATCTGCGCTGATTTCGTTCTTTTTCATATATTCTGCAAAACCCGGAAACCACATGGAAGGAGAAGCTGCCGCGACACCATCAAAGACATCCGTCTGATATGCCGCCCATAAGGCGAAAAGCCCGGCGAGCGAATAACCTCCGATATAATAAGTCTTGCTCCTGTCACCGCACAGTTCCAGCACTTTATCAAGCGTTTCAGACGCTCCGCTTCCGAAGTTTTCCTTGCCAAATACCGCAGGCGCTTCCCACGGCGAAAGATCGTTGTTCCAATCACCGATCTTTACAGCGATCAGACGAAACTGCTTGTCGTATTTATTTGTAATTGCCGCAAACTCGTTTTCGATCCCTTCAAGATCATGATCATCGACCGGCTGGATCAGAACGATGTCGGCGTCAGTATTTCCAAATTCTCGTGTTTTCATCATAGATCCTTTCCCGTGAGAACCACGCGTTTTTCCTGTTTAAATCTGTTCTGATAGAAGTGTGTCATTCACCATATGGTCATGGTTTTCGCAGAACGATTTGCCTATGCTGACGCCTCTTCTTCAGCATACCTGAGAAACTCTGATTCTGCTCTTCCAAGTCTGTTTCGTCTGTACCACCATTATAAGACTACGGTTGCTTCCTCACCAGTCATTCCCGGACATTCCGGCGTCAAGACATAATCATCTGATTCATTGAATTCTTTATATCATACAGTTCATGATTACATTTACCATCATCTCTTTTTCTTCCGGTTTCGACTCCGCAATCATGATTGTCAGAGCAACCAGCGTGAAATCTGCTATTCGCTTAGAGCCTTCAACAAACAACGCTTTATTCTTATCCAAAAAATACAGAAACATCATAGCTGCAATTCTCTTGTTCCCATCTGAGAAGCTGTGATTTTTAGTAACAAAATACAGTAGATTGGCTGCCTTCTCTTCAAGTGAAGGGTATAAATCTTTTCCACCAAAACTCTGATATATCGCTCCAATGGATCCCTTGAATGAGTCGTCTTTTTCATTTCCGAACAGATCGCTATCTGATGCGAACTTCATCTTGTCAATTACACTCCGGCATTCATCATATGTAAGCACATATGTCGCCTCGTTGCCTCTTGGCTTTGCAAGGGTCTGATGATCATAGTCGTCCAGCATATCAAGTGCAGCTGAATAGCTTTCGACCACCGAAAGCACCTGCTGTGCATCCAGTTGGTTTTCTGCCCGCTTCATGATCTGCACGATCTGCCCAAGCTGGTTGATACGCTTGTCGTTGACTGCATATCCTTTCAAAATGTATTCTTTGAGAACTGAGTTCGCCCAACGGCGGAACTCAACACCTCTCTGAGACTTGACTCGATAACCGACAGAGATGATGACATCGAGGCTATATATAGCAACCGGCCTGTCCGCATTTGCAATTTGCAAAAAATGCAAATTGCTTTTTTTATCTACTTCCCCTTCCTTAAACACATTATTGATATGTCTTGAAATAACTGACACATCTCTACCAAACAGCTCCACCATTTGTGCTTGCGTAAGCCACACTGTTTCATCCTGCATCTGCACCTGCAGTGAAACTTCATTGTCAACAGTTTCAAACAACACGATTTCATTCTTCTTCATAATGCGCCTCCTTTTTACAGCAAATGAAAAATGCCCCGGTTTTGAACTGACCCCCAAAAGTTAGACCTGAAATCTAACTGAAGGAGGTCAGTTTTGTTATGGCAAAATACAGTTTTGA
>SVCS01000039.1:6063-13937 GCA_015058205.1 Clostridiales bacterium | reverse complement strand
ACGCTTTGGAAGCTTTTGAAACGCTATCAGATACCGGTCTTCCTTTTTGTAAACAAGATGGATCTGGACGGAACAGACCGTGAGGAAATTATGGCCCGCCTGCAAAACCAGTTGGACAGCGCTTGCTGTGATATGAGCGGGTCCGATGAAGAAATTGCCATGTGCAGCGAAACGCTCCTGGAAGAGTACCTTCAGAGGGAAACCCTGTCTTCAGAGTCTATCGCAAAGGCAATCAAAGCCAGGGAGATGTTCCCTTGTTATTTCGGCTCCGCGCTCAAAATGGACGGCGTCGACGCCTTCATGGAAGCGATGGGAAAGCTGACAATTCCATATGGAGTGGATGCGGACTGCGCTGAAGAAAGTCAGCCGTTCGCTTATCGCGTATTCCGCATCACACGGGACAAGCAGGGAGAGCGTCTGACGCATATGAAGATTCTTTCCGGAACATTGCATGTCCGTGATGACATCGGTGGGGAGAAAGTCAATCAGATCAGAATCTATTCCGGAGAAAAATATACAACAATAGAAGAAGCAACTGCCGGCAACATCTGCCAAATCACAGGACCGGTGTCGCTTTTGCCGGAGGGAAAGGGCTCTCTGGAGGCACTGATGGTGTATGATGTACTGCTGCCAGACAATATCAATGAACATGACGCTTTCGCGAAGCTCAAGCAGCTGGGCGAAGAGGACCCTCAACTCCAGGTCACCTGGAACAGCCAACTGAAAACCATTCAGATGAAGCTGATGGGAGAAGTGCAGCTGGAGATCCTGCAGGAACTGATCAAGAGGCGGTTCGGCATTGATGCGCGTTTCAGCGAAGGTCGAATCGCATATAGAGAAACAATCGCCAAGCCTGTATATGGAGCGGGTCATTATGAACCGCTCAGACACTACGCGGAGGTGCACTTGCTTTTGGAACCTTTGCCAAGGGGGAGCGGTATGCAGTTTGATACGGCAGTCAGTGAAGATGTGCTTGCCCGCAACTGGCAGCGGCTGATCATGACCCATTTTCTTGAAAAGGAGCACGTGGGGACGCTCACCGGAGCACCGATTACGGACATGAGAATCACAATCCAGACCGGCAGAGCCCATGAAAAGCATACAGAAGGCGGGGATTTCAGACAGGCAACCTACCGGGCAATCCGGCAGGGGCTTCGGAAGAGCCTTGCGGATGGCAACATGGTCCTTCTTGAACCTTGGTATGAGTTTGAACTGGAGGTACCGCAGGAGATGGTCGGCAGAGCCATGTCCGACGTGCAACGTATGAATGGGAACTGCAGTGCTCCGGAGGAAAGTGCTGCAGGGGATTTGCAGAGACTGACAGGACGTGCTCCCGTTTCCGAAATGAAAGAGTATGTGACGGAAGTCGCTTCCTATACGAAAGGACGTGGGCGTCTCTCCCTCGCCTTTGGAGGATACGATGTCTGTCATAACCAGGAGGAAGTCGTTTTGGCTTCCGGCTATGAACCGGATGCGGATGTGGAAGAGTCCGCAGATTCTGTTTTCTGCTCTCATGGCGCAGGGCATTTGGTCAGATGGGATGAGGCAGATGAAATGATGCATCTTTCTGTCACTGCAGTCGATGCAAAGGCAGCAAATCCCGAATCGACGGCAACTGGCGGTCCGGCTGTATCGAGTCGTTTGACCTCTGGTTCGGATCATGCGGCAGATAAAGAACTGCAGAGAATATTCGACAGAACATTCAAAAGCAGTAAGTCAGAGAAACCATCTATTGAGGCAAGAGAATTTGACAGCGAACTGGAACGTCGAAAAAAGGCTGCGGAACGCAGAAGAAGAGCGGCAGAAGCGGCAAAACGTCGGGAAGAGATGCTTTTGCCTGAGTATCTGCTGGTGGATGGATACAATATCATCTTCGCCTGGGACGAACTGAAAGAATTGGCGAAAGAGAATATCGACAGCGCCAGAGAAGCATTGATTGAAGTGCTTGGGAATTATCAGGGGTACCGGAAGTGTAAAGTCATCGCAGTTTTTGACGCCTACAAAGTCAAGGGCGGACAACGGCATTTTGAAAAGCACGGCGGCGTGACAGTAGTCTACACGAAGGAAGCAGAGACTGCAGACACGTATATCGAACGCACAACCTACGAGCTGGCGGGAAAAGGCGGCACATTCGCGGGCGGCAAGTACCGGGTTAGAGTTGCGACTTCCGACAGGCTGGAACAAATGATTATATTGGGAAACAACGCGCAGCGTGTATCGGCAAAGGATTTCAGAACGGAAGTAGAACAGGTCAACGAGGAAATCAGAGAATACCTGAAGCAGCTGAAACGCCGCAATGAAATTGAGAACCCGAACAAATTGGAAATTGAAAGGAGCAATCAAGGGTGAAAAAGATAATATGCCTCTCCATCATAATAAGTATGCTTTTACTGACTGCCTGCGGCAGTGATGTGAATCTGTATGAGGGGCTGGACTTGAGCGATTATCTCAAGGTCGGCGAGTACAAAGGCGTCAAGGCTGAAAAGGTCGAGGTGAAGGTCGAAAAGTCAGAGATCGGCGACGCCATCGTGGAAGCACTGAAAGCAGCGACCAAAGAAGTGGAGCTCAGCAAGGGCGATGAAGTCAAAACAGGCGACACCGTCAACATAGACTATGTAGGTAAAGTCGACGGCAAAAAGTTCGAAGGCGGTTCGGCAAAAGGCCAGGAACTGTCCCTTGGGAGTGGCACATACATAGACGGATTTGAAGAAGGGCTGGTCGGACACAAAGTCGGTGAGAAGAACATCGAGCTCGCCCTTGCATTTCCTCCGAATTATTCGGCAGAGGAACTACAGGGGAAGGATGTTGTTTTTACAGTCAAAATCAATTCTGCCACAAGAGATGAACAGCCGGAGTACAATGATGCCTTCGTGAAGACCCTCGGTGATTACAAGAATACAGAGGAATACGAAAAGGCAGTAGAGGAACAGATATACAAGAAAAAGAAGGAAGAAGCAGAGCAGAACCAGAAGACAGAAATCTGGTCTCAGGTTCTGGCTGACACAAAGGTAAAACAGTATCCTGAGGATGTCGTTACGCATTATATCGAAAGTTTTGATAAGCAGATTGATTACTATGCAGATAAGCAGGGTATCGACAGGCAGGATTTCATTGCGAAGTACTACGGCGTTTCCACGGAGAAGGAACTGAAGAAGCAGCTGAAGGATTATGCCCAGACGCTGGTGAAACAGGAGATGCTCATCGAGTACATTGCGGAGAAAGAAGGAATCAGCTACACAGAAGAGGAAGCTGAGAAACTGCAGACAGATATCGAAACACAGGGCTATACGGATGAAACCGTGGAAATCGAGACAGGAAGGACGATGGAGCAGTACGTGCACATTGAACTTCTGTATGAAAAAGTTCTAAATTATCTGCAAAATAATGCGGATTTGCATTAAAGGATCATGTGTATACAATATAATGCGTAAATAGGGTTGCATAAACACAAAACGCTATGCTATATTGTGTTTGTAAGTTTATGTAACCGTCCTGTTTGCTTTCGCGGGTTAACGCGTTAGCGACGAGGCGGTAGACGAACTATGATTCTCTGGAGAGCTCCGGGTAAGGCCGGGCGCCGAAGGTGTACGCGTTAAGGGGTCATCGAGGAAGACTCAAATAAACGTAATCTCTCAGGCAAAAGGACAGGGCAGATAGTTCTAGCAATTATTTGTATTTGTACCTCTCCGGGAAGTCGGAATCGTCTAGGCGAACTTTCGACTTTTTTATTTCAAGATTTATTACTGTTTTTTGAAAGAAGGAGAACAACATGGTAACACAATTTCTCGATGCGGTCGACTCGTTTGTATGGGGTGTGCCGCTTCTCGTACTCATTATGGGTACAGGTCTTCTGCTTACCATCAGATTGAAGGGTATGCAGTTCGTCAAGCTCGGAAGAGCACTTAAGTACATGGTCAGAAACGAAGATGGTGCTTCCGGTGAAGTAACCTCTTTCGGAGCACTGTGTACTGCACTTTCAGCAACTATTGGTACAGGAAACATCGTTGGTGTAGCTACCGCGGTCATCGTAGGCGGCCCTGGTGCACTGTTCTGGATGTTCATCGCAGCTTGTGTAGGCCTCGCTACCAAGTTTACAGAAGGTGTTCTGGCTGTTATCTACAGACAGGTAAACCCTGAAGGCGGTTATCTCGGCGGACCTTTCTACTATATTGAAAAGGGTATCAAAGAGAGATACGGATGGAACGCAAGATGGCTGGGCAAACTGTTCGCCCTCTTCGGATGCATCGCCGGTGCTTTCGGTATCGGAACCATCACTCAGATCAATGGTATCGCTTCAGCAGCTGAGACATTCTTCCACACCAACACGCTGTTCACAATCGGCGCGGACAAGGAAATCACAGCTGTTACGATCGCAGTTGCTATCATCGTAACATTCTTCGCTGCTCTGGTAATCATCGGCGGTATCAAGAGAATCGCTACAGTAACAACTGTAATCGTACCGTTCATGGCCATTGCTTATGTTCTGGTTTCACTGATCATCATCTTCACAAACCTGGACGAGATTCCGTCAGCTATCGCTGATATCGTAACAATGGCATTTGGTGCAAAGGCAGTAGCGGGCGGCGCATTCGGTGCCTTCTATCTGGCAATCACCAAGGGCGTTGCGAGAGGCGTATTCTCCAACGAAGCAGGTCTTGGCTCAGCTCCTATCGCAGCAGCTGCTGCACAGACGAATGAGCCTGTAAGACAGGGTCTCGTATCCATGACTGGTACGTTCATCGACACCATCTGCGTATGCATGATGACTGGTCTGGTAATCATGGTTTCCGGCGCTTACGACTATGCTCTCGAAGTTGGTCATGAAGGAGCTCAGGTAACAATTGACGCATTCTCAATGGGTCTGCTGGGAGACACAGCAGGTGCATTCGTCGTCATGTGCGCACTGGCATTCTTCGCATTCACAACCATCCTCGGTTGGGACTACTACGCTGAAAGATGCTGCGAGTATCTCTTCAACGGAAGCAAGACTGCTGTACAGGTATACAGATGGCTGTACATATTCGCTGTATTCATTGGCCCATTCCTCACACTTTCACAGGTATGGACTGTAGCTGACATCTTCAACGCACTGATGGCTGCACCGAACCTCATCGGTCTGGTACTGCTCAATGGCGTTGCAGCAAGAGCTGTTAAGGATTACTTCGACAGACTCGAAACCGGCGAATACAAAGATGGATATCCTAAGCTGCCGCTTGGATGTCACAAGAGATAAGCTTGCAAGTTAGCATTGCAAGATAACATTGCAAGATAACATTGCAAGATAGCACTGCAGTTTCTATGTGCTGCGGTCTGGGGAGGCCGCCACGGCTGAGTCCTCATCGCAGGCAATCATAGATGCTCATTCACAGAAAACAGAATCTCAGGCAAACTCACGGGCACAGCCCGCTCAGACATGCCTGAGATTTTCTGTTTTCTACGCTCATTTCGCAAATGATTGCAGCTGCTCTTGCGGAAACCGCCGCGGCACCCTCATCAGACCGCAGCGTATATGCCGCAACGGCTTATCGGGCATGCCATTCGCATAGAAAAAGAGCTGCCAAACTAATGTGACAGCCCAATGCATTTAATCTGTGTTGTATTTGTGTCAGTGGATCATCTCCAGCACGGCGGCAACGACTTCATCGACGCCCATACCGGTCGTGTCCAGTTCTACGGCGTCTTCTGCCTTGCAAAGGGGATTCAGCTCTCTGGTCATATCGTTATGATCCCGCTGTTTGATGTCTTCGAGGACTTCCTCGAAGGTCTGGGTTTCGCCTTTTTCCTGCAGCTCTTTGAATCTTCTTCTGGCGCGTTCTTCTGCGGAAGCGGTGAGGAAGATTTTGTACTCTGCATCCTTGAGCACGTTGGTGCCGATATCACGGCCGTCCATGATGACGCTCTTTCTCATGCCCATACCGCGCTGGATCTCAACGAGTTTGGCGCGGACAGACGGCAGGGCGGAACACTTCGATGCGAGCATCGAAACTTCCGGTGTTCTGATCAGATCATTGACGATTTCACCGTCGAGAATGATGTTTCCATCTGAAAAATCGATATCTGTGGAATCGAGCATCTGCCTGAGTACACCGGCATCGTCCTCTTCAAATGGGACGCCGTCTCTGTCCATCTTGTAGCCAATGGCGCGGTACATGGCGCCTGTATCAATGTAATCGATGTTCAGCGCTTTGGCGACTGCCTTGGCGATGGTGCTTTTGCCTGCTCCGCTCGGTCCGTCAATTGCTATTCTGAATATATCTTTCATAATAACCTCTGTTAGTATTTCTTCTTTAGCCTTTTCTCTTTCTGTCCAGGAGACTCTCGACTTCCTTCACGAAGGTGTTGACGTCGGTAAACTGTCTGTAGACAGATGCGAAACGAACATAGGCGACTTCATCGATGTCTTTGAGCTTTTCCATGACGAGCTCACCGATGAGCTTACTGTCGACTTCTTTCTCCATGGTGTTGTTGAGACCGCGTTCGATGTCATCAACGATCTTCTCCATCTCAGCGATAGATACAGGACGCTTCTCACAGGCGCGGATAATACCATTGAGGAGTTTATTGCGGTCAAAGGCCTGACGGCTGCCATCTTTCTTGATGACCATCAGAATCATTTCCTCGATCTTTTCATAGGTAGTGAATCTTCTGCCGCATTTCTCACATTCACGTCTGCGTCTAATGGCACGGCCATCTTCAGTGTGACGGGAATCGATCACTTTGCTGTCTTCATTTTCACAATAAGGACACTTCATTTTCATTCCTCCTGTGTAAACTACACAATTTATTTCTGAATTACAGTAATTTTACTACATGTTGTGGGCTTTGCCAACGGATTTACGAAATCTTGGTTGTGAATAATTGTTAATGTTTTACATTTGTCTGATTTGCTGTGTTATACTTCCCGAAAAGAAAGCTGTATCTCCAAGGGAGGGATCATCATGAAAATGAAAAAGATAACAGCGCTGATGCTTTCCATTGTGATGGCATTGGGAATGTCAATTGTTTTCACAGGCTGCGGTGAAGAACCTGCGCCGGAGGAAGAACAAGAAACGACTGTTGAAACGGAGGCGGCGGCAGAGGTAACGACACCTTCACCGGAAGTCGTCGAAGAATATGTCTCTCTGGCTGGTGAATATCAGGATGAATTCAGCCAGCGCGCAAGCGCAACCGTCATAACAGATGCAGAGAATCAGAACGTCAACATCACAGTAATGTGGAGCAGTTCTGCAACGACATCTACCATGTGGATGATGAATGCGACCAAAGAAGGAAATCAGCTCGTCTACAATGACTGCGTGAAGTCAGAACTGATCTATTCAGATGATACGGATCAGGAAGGCACCGGAGATGAGGAAGTCGGCGGCGGAGCAGAGGAAACCGTCGTATATGAAAACGGGTCCGGAAGCTTCGAAATCTCAGATGACGGCAAACTGCTTTGGACAGGAGCGGAAGATCCGGATTGTCAGGACTGCGTCTTCGTCCGGGTAGCAGAATAAACAGAAACCAAGCCAAATTGCATATGTTTTGCAGAAAAAAGGTATTTGTCATGGGAAGACAAATACCTTTTCTTTTGATGAACAATAGGGCTTCTGTTGTTGAATTACAGCGCCGATTCGGCTACAATTTGAACAGAAAGAAAAACAAGGAGATTATTATATGAAACTGGGAATCGTAGGACTGCCGAACGTAGGCAAAAGTACTCTGTTTAACGCAATCACGAAAGCAGGCGCGGAAGCGGCAAATTATCCTTTCTGCACCATCGAACCGAATGTCGGCGTTGTTACAGTGCCCGATGAAAGGGTCACAACGCTTTCAGAAATATATCATTCAAAGAAGACTATTTATACGACCATAGAGTTCTGCGATATTGCAGG
>SVCS01000039.1:0-5963 GCA_015058205.1 Clostridiales bacterium | reverse complement strand
AGGGTCACAACGCTTTCAGAAATATATCATTCAAAGAAGACTATTTATACGACCATAGAGTTCTGCGATATTGCAGGACTGGTCAAAGGCGCAAGCCAGGGTGAGGGATTGGGCAACAAGTTCCTGGGGCACATCCGCAATGTAGAGGCGATCGTTCATGTCGTCCGCTGTTTCGAGGATGGCAATGTTGTCCATGTTGACGGGCGGATCGATCCTGCTTCCGACATTGAGACCATCAATATGGAGCTGATTCTCGCTGACATGGAAGTCCTGGAACGGCGCATTGCAAAGGCAACAAAAATGCTGAAGGGTGACAAGTCACTCCAGAAGGAAATCGATCTGCTGAGCAAGATCAACGAGCACCTGGGCGAGGGCAAGGTAGCCAGAACGATGGAGCTGGATGAAGATGAAGAGGCTTTCGTCAAGAGTCTGGATCTGCTTACCTTCAAGCCTGTCATCTACGCGGCAAATGTTGCCGAAGAAGACGCAGCGGATGACGCTGAGGAAAATGAATATGTCAAAGCAGTCCGCGCCATCGCAGAAGCGGAAGGATCAGAAGTCGTCATCATCAGCGCCAAAGTCGAAGCAGAACTTGCAGAGCTCGACGACGAGGAACGCGACATGTTCCTGGAGGAGATGGGTATCAGCGAATCCGGTCTCGATAAACTGATCAAATCGTCCTATGCGCTGCTGGATCTGATTTCATTTATCACAACAGGAGAAGATGAAACCCGCGCATGGACCATTAAGCGAGGAACCTTAGCGCCGCAGGCAGCGGGCAAGATCCATACGGATTTCGAAAAAGGGTTCATCCGCTCCGAAACCATCGCATACGACAAACTTATGGAAGCCGGCGGCAAGATCAGCGCAGCCAAAGAACACGGCTGGCTCCGTTCAGAAGGCAAGGAATACGAAGTCAAAGACGGAGACATCTGCCACTTCCTGTTCAATGTATAAGGAAACCTTATAGTCGAGGGGGTGTCCCCATGAGCAGAGGAAAACTGAACAATTTTGATATGACACTCGAAGAGTGCAGGCTTGTTTTTGATACATTGGATAATCTTGTGATCATTGATGATCAGGGGAAAATCAAATACTTGTCTCCGGATATGTACTTCACTATTGAAGCCTACAACAAGAAGCCTGTTCCTCATGATGTTGTGGGTCGGCATATTCATGACGTCCATTATGTCTCTAAAATTACCCAGGGAATAGAACGCGGAGAAGAAATCAAAACAGCGTTCTATTTCTCTTCAAATGTCACCAATGTAGCGAGAATCGTTCCGCTGAAAAAAGACGGGACGATTGTTGGTGCCATCGATTACGATTTATTCACCGATGGAAATATTCTTCGCGACTTCCTCGACGAAGTGCGCGCGTATCGCAGCAGCGGAACAACGGTGCAGCGGAACATATATGAGAAATTGCCGGTAAAGAATAAGATTCCATCGTCATACAAGAATTTCGATATGACACTTGAAGAGTGCAAACTGGTTTTCGATACTTTGAGAAATCTTGTTGTCATCGATGCGAACAGATGCATCAAATATCTTGCCCCGAGCATGTATGATGTTATTGAGGAGAAGAGCGGAAGTCCGGTTCCGGATGATGTAATAGGCCTTAACATCGATAAGCTGCACTATACATCTAAAGTCCAAAATGTCGTTGAAACAGGACGTCCGATCAAGACGGCAATATACAACTATGATGGGGAGATATATGTTTCCCGCATAGAACCATTGATCCAAGATGGTGCAATTGTTGGCGCCATCGATTACGATATCTTCTCGAGCAATGAAGAGCTGGATGAATTCCTGACTATCGTTGAAGAATATAATGAAATCGGCAAACTAAACTTCGAGAACACCTTTGAGTCTATGTATGACTCAAGCAAAAAGCTCAGCAACATCAAGTACACAATCAACAATATCATCGGTAACAGTGATGCGATGAAAAGGCTGCGCGGGAGCATCTCGGACATATCTGAGAGTAATGCTACAGTGTTGATTACAGGTGAAACCGGCACAGGTAAAGAACTTGTAGCAAATTCTATCCACAATCTTTCACTGCGTGCGGATCATCCGATTATCGCAGTCAACTGTGCGGCCATTCCATCGACGCTGTTTGAATCAGAATTGTTCGGTTACGAAGAGGGAGCATTTACCGGCGCAAGCAAAGGCGGTAAGCCGGGATTCTTTGATGCGGCTGATAAAGGTACGTTGTTCCTTGACGAGATTGATCAGTTGCCTTATCACATCCAGCCGAAACTTTTGCGAGCCATACAGGAGAAAGAAATCATTCCTGTGGGAGGAAAAGCGAAACCAATCGATATTCGAATTCTCGCTGCGACGAATAAGGATCTGCTGAAACTGGTAGATGAGGGCAAATTCCGAGAGGATTTGTACTACAGGCTGAATGTTGTAGAAATTCGTATTCCACCGCTTACACAGAGAAGAGAGGATATCCCGCTTCTGGCACAGAGCTTCCTGACATACCTTAATCGACAGCTGATGAAAAACATCAAAGGGATTTCTGACGAAGTAATGAAGAAATTTCTCAGCTATGACTGGCCGGGAAATGTCAGAGAATTGTTCAATGTTATAGAACGGAGTGTAGTTGCATGCCGAAGCGATACACTGCAAATTGAAGATTTGGGGTCCTTTGCTTCTGAAGTGCCTGCGACGCATTTGCCTCTCGCACTTGAATCAGATGCGCCATTGGAGTACGTCAGGAATCAGGCAGAAGCGGCTGCAATTCGTCAGGTGCTCGAATCGACTGGAGGGAACAAGGCAAAAACAGCAAAACTGCTGAAGATTTCCAGAACAGCACTATATGATAAGCTCAAGAAACTGAATATCGAGTGAGTAATATAAAAACTCTGATTATATGTAAAGATATCCTTACACATGTAAAGAATACCATACATACATATTATTGATTCTAAAAACGTTGAAATTTCAACGTTTTTTTGTTTTTTAAAACAGATATGAACTGATAATACAAAAAAGTGTGCGCAATACTTTACACTCATTGCCAAAAAAGAACGACAGATATGAAACAATGATAGACAGATCCATTCTTCCCAAAGAAGAATCAACACACAAACAAACCGTTGGTACGACTAGGTTCATAGAGCTTTCATGGTGTTGTAGATCGCCGGCTATAAAACAATTTACAAACAGCAGACACCTTTGGCATGTTCATTGCTATTTATTATAGGCACAAAGAATTATTATCATTATCACTTGGAAGAAGGAGGAATAATATGTCATCAAGTATAGTCGGATATTTGATACTGATCATATTTGCCTTTGTGTTCATTGGCATTTCAGCTATGGTATCAAAGAAATTCCCTGTAGAGGGAGTTGATGACTTCGTAGCTGCCGGCAGAGGGATACCATTCGGCATCATTGCTGCCAGCGTTATGATTTCATGGGTGTGGACGACGACTATCATGGGCGCTGCAGAAGCAGGCACCTGGTACGGCGTTTCCGGTGGTTTTAACTACATGTGGGGAGCGGCACTTCCGTTCTTTGTATTCATCCCGATGGTTCTTCATCTCAGAAAAATCATGCCGAGATGTACTACTTTCACAGAATTCATTAGAGAAAGATTTGGCAACAAAGTTGCAAACCTGTTCTTCATCTTCGGCTTTGCTGTCGTACTCTATGTTGTAACAGAGCAGGGCGTAGGAATCGGAATCGTATTTAACACAATGTTCGGCATTCCTTATTGGGTAGGAGCTGTCGTGCCGATCATGATTGTTGCAGTCTATATTTCAAGGGCTGGGTTGAGAGGATCAATCTTCAATGACGTTATCCAGTTCTTTATCGTCTGCATCATCTTCGTTATCTGTGTTCCGATCATCCTGAAGACAATCGGAATGGACACGATTTACGAAGGACTGCAGGATGTTGTTAACAACCCTGACAATCCGAACTACAATCCGGAAGCGTTGTCTATGACATCCATAGCCGGTCTGAAATACGGACTGATTGCGGCCATCGTTGCGATGGGTCAGGTACTACTGGATCAGGGATACTATTCAAAAGCAATCGCTACAGCAAGTCAGAAGGATCTGATGAAAGCTTACATCATCGGAACTTTGCTCGGCTGGGCGCCGATTCCGGTACTGTCCGGCAACGTATTCGGAACTTCACTGATTTCTCTTGGTATCGGCGAAGGAGCGGGAGTCAGCTCTTTGTCTGAAGCGGCTCCATACATCATGGATATGGTATTCGGAACAGGCATTGGTTCGCTGCTGTTTGTATTAATGGCGTTCATGGCTGGTATGACGACAGGAGGAAATGGACTTGCAGGTGCTCAGGCACTGTTTACTGTCGACTTCTACAAGAGAGTCGTCAAGAAAGATGCAACAGAAAGAGAACAGATGGCCTTTGGTAAGAAAGTCACCATCGCTATTGGCCTGCTGGTAGCAATCGTTGCTTCACTGCTCGAAGGGGTATCACTTCTCAGAATCGACATCTTCAGCGGAATCCTGTTTGCGGCTCCGACAGCTGCCTTCATCCTGGGTATGCTGTGGAAGAAGGTATCACCGGCATCAGCAATCGTTTCCATGATTGCAGGCCTTGGCGGAGGATTGATTGCATACTTTGCAATTTCAGATCCTGATCAGGCACAGTTCATCGGCAACCTCATCGCTCTCGTACTGCCGTATCTCGTACTGCTGGTATGGGGCGCATTCAGTAAGTATGAATTTGATTTTTCTAAGCTTAAGGATTACAGACCTTCCCAGAAGGTACACGTTGCAGAGGAGGTGTAAGGTATGAGTTTTGAAGCATTAACAGCATATTATTGGGGCGCATACCTGTGGATTATTGCAGGGTTCCTCGTAATCGGCATTCCTGCCATTAAGGAATTTATCGGAATCATCCGGAAAAAATAAAGGAGGATTAGTAGAAATGGCAATTGTATCTTGTGTTCAGATGAAACCGGAACTCGGCAACATTGAATACAACGTAAATAAAATGGAAAACTACATCAGGGATATTATGAAAGATAATCCCGACACAAAATTAATTGTTTTTCCTGAATTGATCACATCAGGATATGAAGGTGAGCCGGAACTGTTTCAGGAGCTGGCGGAGACACTGCCAAGCGGATACAGCCTTGATCGCATCAGTGCACTGGCAAGAGAGTATCAGGTAAACATTATCTATGGCATGCCGGAGAGAGATCCTCTCTATCCGGACGTTCTGTACAACGCTGCAGTTATTATCGACAGCAAGGGAACTCCACTCGGAACGTACAGAAAGGTGCATCCTTTTGCGGACGAGAAGAGATGGTGCAGAGCAGGCTGTGACTTCCCAGTATTTGAAACAGAAATCGGCAGAATCGGCATTATGATCTGCTGGGACACAGCATTCCCGGAAGTCGCGAGGTGTCTGGCTCTGAACGGTGCTGAGCTGCTGGTTGTCAGCACAAACTGGGAAGATCCATATGAAGAACCATGGAATCCGGCAGATGGTGTCAACAAGCATGAGAACGATTGGGATCTCATGACCCGTGCGAGAGCTTTTGATAATACTCTGCATCTGGTTGCAGCTAACAGAATCGGCGGAGACGGCGGCGTGCTGACGTTCTTTGGCAGAAGTAAGATCATAGATCCTCGAGGCAATGTGATTGAAGCACTTGACAGACGTGAAGAAGGTGTGATTTCGGCAGATCTTGATTTGTCCCTCACGAGGAAGCACAGAGAGACCTATTACTGCTTCCTGAAGGACAGACGTCCGGATGCTTATAAAGAAGTTACACGGCCTTACTAAAACAAAAATAAGATCCCATAATACACCATACAAACAACCTCAAAACAAGAGAGCCCGATTGAATCGGGCTCTCTTGTTTTAATAATGCTTTAGCAATTGTTTACTCTTTGATAAAGCCTTTTGCTACTTTTGAATCGTGGATGATTTTAAGGATTTCGTCTTCGTTGAAGTGCTTGA
>SVCS01000038.1 GCA_015058205.1 Clostridiales bacterium | reverse complement strand
ATCTTCTCCGTCGATGAGAGGTAGATCAATGGATTGAGGTAGTCATTCCAGTATTCCATGAAGGTGAAGATGGCCAGCGCACCGATGGCAGGCCGGATCTGCGGAATGACGATCCTCCAGTATATTGCGAAATCTCCGGCGCCGTCGATACGGGCGCTTTCGATCAGTTCTCTCGGTATTTCCTCACAGTACTGCTTGCACAGGTAGATGCCGAAGACGTTGACAAAAGATGGGATGATCAGTGCCCATACAGAGTCGTAGAGTCCGATGTCATCGATGATGATGAAGGTTGTGATCATTGTAACCTGCGCCGGTACCATCATAGTGAACATGAGCATGGCAAAGAGGAAATCTCTGCCGCGGAACCGGAACCTTGCAAACAGATACCCAACCAAAGTACTGGTGAAAAGGATCACGATGGTGTTCGTGCAAGTAATGAAGACCGAATTGCCGAGCCAGTGGAAGAACGGCGACTTGGTCAGTACTTTAATGTACCCGTCCAGCGTGAAATTCTGCGGAATGATGTGCATCGGATCCGTCAGGGTCTCGATCGTCGTCTTAAAAGAGTTGCTGAGCATCCATACGTAAGGGATGACTACGATGATGGATACAGCCAGCAGGATGGCGAAGATAAGCGCCCGGCTCTTGAAATCTCTTGTGTATGCGAAATCTTTCATATCAATACTCCCAATCAACCCTGTTGATGCGCTGCTGTACCACGCTGACGATGAGGATGAGCAGGAACAGCACTACGGACAGGGCTGCCGCGTATCCCATCTCTTTGTAGACGAAGGCATTTTCATAGATATAACTTGTGAGTACCAGACCGGAGTTCTGCGGTCCGTCCTTAAAGAGGAGGACGCTGAACTGTGCGAACATCTGGAAATACGATATGAGTGTCATCAGTACAACGAAGGTCGTCGTCCTGCCCAGAAGAGGGAGCGTGATGTGGAAGAACTTGTTCCATCCGCCTGCATGGTCAAGCTCCGCTGCTTCGTAGACTTCTCCCGGAATGCCGTCAATGCCGGCCGAATAGAGGATGATGTTGTATCCCAGGTCGGCCCAGAGGGTGAAGACGATGACGGAGAACATGACGTACTTGGCATCACCGGTCCAGGCAACGCCGTCTCCTCCGAAGGCTTCAATGATCTGATTGACGAGTCCGATCTTCGTGTTGAAAATACTTCTCCCCCAGACAACTGCCGATGCGACCATCGGGGCCATGCACGGCAGGAACACGATCATCCGGAAGAAGCTCCGGGTCTTGTTGCTCTTCATCTGGCTGATCAGTGTTGCGATGGTGAGAGAAATAACTATATTAAGTGCAACTGCAACGATGGTGAATACGATGGTATTCTTAAACGCCTTTACGGCGTCCGGGTCATCCAGCAGTTCTCTGTAATTATCAAGTCCAACAAACCTCGATGAATGATTCAACGGGTTGTAATCCAAAAAAGATATGCCAAGTGTTCCCAGAATCGGAATGATCAGGAACACAAGTGCTTCGATAAATATTGGTATTAATATCAGCAGTAAAAATGTGCGGCTGGTTTTCAATTTGATCACCTTCCGTATCAGTATGTTCTAGAGCTACAATGGCGCGGGAGCCATTTGCCCCCGCGCCAATATTATATATTATTTGAACAGTTTTTTGTTCAGTGTCTGCTCGAGAGCAGCCAGTGCTTCATCTGTTGAGCCTGCTTCACCCTTGCAGTATGCGCTGAATGTCTCGTTTACACATTCTTTGAAAACATCAGTGTTGAAGCTTCCGATGAACTGTGCGCCGTCGAGGATACCTACGAGCGGTTCAGCATATGGGAAGTTCTTTACGTATTCAGGATCCTGAGCAACGGCTTCCTTAGCAGGAATCTGTCCGCATGCCAGGTTGTGCTGCATGATAACTTCATCAGAGAAGAAGTAGTTGAGGAAGTCAAATGCTGCTGCTTCCTGTGCCTCATCCAATCCTCCGGCGACAGCCATGGACCAGCCTGTCTCAGCAGCGAACTTTGGTTCCGGACCATAGAACGGCATTGGAACATAGCTGAAGTCTTTTCCATATTCAAGGCCGAAATCGTTTACGCCCTCAGCCAGACACCAAGGTCCACGAGGTACCATCATGACTTCGTTCGTGTACAGTTCCTGATATCCTTCGATATCACTTCCGTCATCGAGACCTGACAGGTTCGTAACGGCGTTGTCTCCGGTTGCCATTGAAGCCAGCTCATCCCATGCTTTCTTAGCGGCATCTGAAGTAACATTGATCGTTCCGTCATCATTCAGGTAGTTCTCACCCTGTGAAAGAATCATGGAAGTCCACAGGTACATTACGCCGTCCCAGTTAACGAAGTCAAAGCCTTTGACCTTGATCTTGTCTCCTTCTTTGACGGTTCCCTTTTCAGCTGCAGCTTTCAGCTCGTCCCATGTGGTCGGAACTTCTACGCCAGCTTCCTTCATAACGTTGTTGTTGACGATCAGTCCGCCGCACTCAATGTTGAACTCCTGCGGAATGCCATAGATGACGCCATCTGCTTCCAGTGCGCCGTAAGTGTTCGGATAGCATTCATCTTTTACTTCTGCCTGCATCTCCTCAGGAAGTGGAGCCAGGACTCCTGCCGGCGCGAAATCGACGCCCCAGCCTCCCCATAGTTCGTAGATGTCAGCTCCGCCCTCATCTGACATGAGCGCTGTCTGAACCTTTGACTCGAATTCGTCATAAGGGAATGCTTCGATGTTGATCGTAACATCCGGATGCTCTTCCATGTAAGCGTCCGCAATAGCCTGATAGGATTCGTTCCACGTATCCTCGTCATTGTGGGTCCACATCGTGAGTGTGGTTCCGTCAGAGCTGCCACTGCCACTGTCTGAACCACCGCACCCTGTGATCACGAGTGCAACTCCCAGAGTCAGCACAACTGTCAGCGCGACTAGAATCAGCTTCTTCTTCATTTCTCTTTCCTCCTTAGAATCAGATCATAACCACCGACTAGAAATTGAAATAACTTAAATACTCTTTATTTTTCTCAAGCATCTCCTGAACCATGTCATGGATTTCCTCCATGCTGCATACGCTCGCTGTGAGCGGGTCCTGAAGGATTGCCTGGAATACCAGATCAGGATCACCTGTGATTGCAGCCTGTACCGCCAGTTCTTCCAGCTTAGCCGAGTGCGATACAAGCGCTGACAGATGCGCAGGGAGTGTGTACACTCCGTTTACGTGGATTCCGTTCTTGTCTGCTGTGACAGGAACCTCTACACATGCGCCTTCATCTATATTGGTTACATACCCCTTGTTTCTCAGGTTCGCGTTGAATGGGAACGGTGTTCCGTCGCCGTAGATTGCGTTGAAAATGTTCGATGCGTATTCATCGCCGCGTTCCAGTTCCACCTCACCATTCTCAAGCCAGTCAGAGTATTCCTTTTCCCAGGTGTCCTCCCGTTCCATGTACTCTTTCAGGATATAAGCGTATTCGCCCGGATTCCATCCTGTTCCATGGGTGCAGTATTTCTCAATGAGATCCGGTCTCTTGCGGAACCATGGGTTGTACTCAGAGTTGTGCCCGGATGATTCTGTCGGGAAGTATCTGAGATATTTGAACATCTCGATTCTGACAGGCTCCTCATTTGCAACTTCCGGTCTCTTGATGGCTTCTCTGAGTGCCGGATACATATCTTCGCCATTGTGCTTCAGATCCAGATAAAATGCCTGATGGTTGATGCCAACACAGGTGTAGTCCAGTTCTTCCTTCTTCAGTCCCAGCCATCCCGCCAGCATTTCAGCGGTTCCCTGCACACTGTGGCAGAGACCCGTAATGCTCACTTTTGTCTGGGTCTGCAGATAACTGACGAGCATGGCCATCGGATTCGTGTAATTAAGAACGATGGCGTTCGGACAGAGGTCCTCGACATCCCTGATGATATCCAACAGAACTGGAGCTGTTCTTAAAAAGCGGAAGATTCCTGATGGTCCTCTGGTGTCTCCCACGCAGATGTCCACACCGTATTTCTTTGGAATCTCAATGTCGTGCCGCCAGACTTCTACGCCGCCCTGCAGTACAGTGATGAGAACACCGTCTGCTCCCGGGAGCGCCTCACGCCTATCCGTAGTAGCGGTAACTGTAGCGTGATGTCCGCCGGCTTTCACAACCTTTTCGATGCCGCGTCTGGCGTAGTTCAATCTCTTCGCATCGATGTCCACCAGTGCAAGCTCGCAGTCATCGAAGCTTTCGTAGGTCATCAAATCTCTCACAAGATCCCTGGTAAATTCCAGAGAACCTGCGCCGATAAAAACAAATTTGTTCATTCTCACTCCTCTTTTGTTTAGTAAACAAATCTCCTAAATGCGCTTTACTGTGATATTATTATAGAGTGTTTTTTGCCCTTTGTAAACTGTAAAAATAAGGAATATACACATTTTTGGTATTGACGAATCCTCTTTTATGGTGTAAAGTGTTTACTAAACAAGGAGGCCAATCATGGCAAATATCAGACAAGTTGCGAAGAAAGCAGGTGTATCACCTGCGACCGTTTCCCGGGTTCTATCAGGCGACCCGGATTTCAGTGTACGCGAAGAAACGCGTCGCAAAATCAACGACGCCGTGGCTGCGCTCCAGTATGAGATCCCCGTTCGGGAGCAGTCACAATACCGCTTTGGGTGCGTTCTGTCGGATACGACCGACAAGTATTCGGACCCGTTCTTTGTTGACATTCTCGTTGCAATGGAAAATGAATGCAAAAGCAGGAACGCTACCATTGCACTCGTCAAATCATTTAAGGAGTTGAACAACCCTCAGATTCTGCAGGAAATCATCGGAGCGAACCTGGACGGTGTTTTCCTCATGGAACACATTTCTCCGGAAGCCATGACTGCGCTCCAGACGCACATACCGCATATCATCTTCATCGATAAGGATGAGCCCGAATACGATTTCGACAATGTCGGATTCGATCATACGACAGCCAACTGGCAGGTCATGACCACCCTTCTCGACCGCGGGTACCGGCGCATCGCCCTCGTCAGCGGCAGTTCACCTGGAATGCCGCTGTCCGAAACGATTAGAATGGTGATCTACCGGGAAATGCTGCGGCGTGCAGGAATCAAATATGAAGATGCCTTGGTCAAAGACTGCGGCTGGGATTTGGATCTCTGCAAAAAACAAACGCAGGAACTCATGGAACTGCCTGAGCCGCCGGACGCCATCTTCGCCGGCAGTGACTCCCTAGCGTCTGTCGTTCTGGGCACCCTTTATGAGCTCGGGTTCCGCTGCCCCCGCGATGTCGGCGTCATCGGTTTTAACAATATTGATCTCAGCTCACACATGGTGCCGCCTCTTACTACGATTGAAGTTCCAACAGCGGACATCGGCAAAGCAGCCGTAGATCGCATGCTGCAAATTATAAAAGACAGGGACACGTCCATTCGGCGTATCCTCTTCCCTACCAAACTTATAGAAAGGAAGTCACTGAAATGAACACTCCTGAAAACAGATACTTCATTGGTATTGACGGCGGCGGCACAAAGACAAAGTTCCTGGCCGGCCGTATTGTAGAAGGTTATGATAACGACGGCGGAGAGACAGCCGGTCTTGAAGTGATCGGCGAATACACAGCCGGAGGCTGCCACTATATGCAAATCGGATTTGACGGTCTGGAAGAGCTCATGCGCGAAGGCGTCAAAAACGTCTGTGAAAACGCAGGCATTCAACCAGAAGATGTGGAATTTGTATATGCTGGATTTGCCGGCTACGGCGATGTTATTTCAGATCAGCCGATGATAGACGAGGCAATGAATAAAGCCTTTGGTGACATTCCATTTGATATGGGCAACGATAGTGAGAACGCGCTCGAAGGCGCCCTCTCCGGACGTCCCGGCATCAACATCATCGCAGGCACCGGTTCCATCGGCAGTGGACGCAATGCTGCCGGCGACTTCCTACGCTGCGGCGGTTGGCATTACGTTCTAGGCGGCGATGAAGGCAGCGCCTACTGGATCGCATGGAATCTGCTGAAAGAATACTCCCGCCAGAGTGACGGTCGCGATGAGAAGACTCTCCTCTATGAAGCCGTCAATCGTGCGCTTGATCTGAAAACTGACGATGAAATGGTTACACGCGTCGTCAATGAATGGAATCTGGACCGCACGCGCATCGCCGGTCTCGCCCCTGTCGTCAGTCAGCTGTATGAAGAAGGCGACCCATACGCAATAGAGATTCTGAATAACTGTGCGAAAGAACTGGCCGACCTTGCCATCGTGCTCCACGACAAACTCGACTTCGAACATGTGCCAGAAAGCGGCAGCGACGCCGGAGCATGTGACACAGACGCGCTCGTTCCGGTCAGCGGCACCGGCGGCGTCTTCAAGATTGGTCCTGCCGTGATTGAACCCTTTGATGAGATTCTTCATCAGCACGGCATGGAATATGTTGCACCGGCGCACACCCCTGATATGGGTGCGCTCATGCTAGCCGTGAAGCACGGCAGATAAACACTTATGCCTTGCGCAGAACGCAACCGTTCGTAGTTTTTTCCAACGAAACAATCCATTTCTATGGTTCTCAAGGATATTTACCATGCAACGTGCCGCTCTGTGTTCAGCAACTCATAGAAACAATTAGCTAAATGATTCATTTCTATGAGTTTTAGAAACGGCGATATGAAATGACATATCATAAACAATAAAAGCTCGTAGAAAGATTCGGTTAGTCGACCCATTTCTACGAGCTTTTGCGTTCTCAATACTACTCATTCCTCAATTCGACCGGTACAGTGTATTCGCCATTCTGGAGTATCGTCTTGAACACGGCACAATTTGCAATGTGTTTGTTCCAATAGGCGCCGTGTGACTCTGGTGTCAGATATTCCAGAATGCCTTTCATGGCGATGGCATGGGTGGAGATTAGCACCGTGTGATCTGCATCTGTCGATTCAGGTTCCTTCAGCCGCGCTGCAAATTCGCTCTTCAGTGTATCCATGAATTTTCCCATGCGCGCAACCAAATCAGACAGATTCTCCATCCCTTCCGGCGCGGGATTGTTCACGAAGTCACTGAAGAATTCGATGATCTCCGGCGGAGGATCAAGAAGGCTGCAACCCTCATACGGACCGTAATCCATCTCGAGGAGATGATCGTCCAGAACAAAGGGCGCTGTATCGGCAGAGTTGTCTGCGGCACCAGAACTGCCTGTGTCATCAGAGCTGTCCGGTGTGCTTCCGGTTATGATTTGCGCGGTCCTGACTGCGCGGATCAGCGGACTCGAATAAACTTTATCAAATTGAATTCCTTTCTCCGCGAAATAGTCTTTTACCTTATCTGCTTGCTTGGCGCCTGCCTCATTCAGCGGCAGATCACTTCTCCCCTGAAGCACGCGTTTTTTATTGTTGTCTGTTTCACCATGGCGGATGATATAAATCGTGTACATGCTGCACCTCTATTCCAGTCCCGGAAAATCCAGCTGCCGCAGTGCTTCGAACAGAACCACAATAACGGAATTCGACAAATTAAAGGAACGAAGACGTGTATCTTTGCTCATCGGAATGCGCACAGCCTGCTCCTGATGCGCCGCGATGAAATCCCGTGGCAATCCTGCTGTCTCGCGTCCGAAGAGAATCATATCTTCATCCTGATAGGATACGTCTGTATAGTTCCTGCCGCCTTTGGTCGTGGCCAGCCACATGCGGCGGTCTCCGTATTTTTCCATGAATTCATCAAGACTTTCGTGCACCTCAAGCTTGACGTATGGCCAGTAGTCGAGGCCGGCGCGCCTTAGGCTTTTGTCGTCGATGCTGAAGCCAAGGGGTTTGACCAGATGCAGCACACTGTCTGTTGCCGCCGCGGTTCTCGCGATATTTCCTGTATTCGGCGGAATCTCCGGTTCCACCAGAACGATATGAATTGCCATATGCTCTTCTCTCCTGTCTGATACTGTCATGGCAGTTGTTGCCTTTGCATATATACTACCACCGCAAAAAAGTATTTACAAATACCAGGCAGAGGTTTATACTCCCCTTGTGATGGACGGTATTCCACATCGGAAACTGTACCGCGAATGATCCCCGGACCGATATTGGGTCTCACGGAGGACCCCGGGAAAGGAACCACGTCACCTTTTTGAAGAGAAGAGGTGATCGATTGAAAACAGGATTTATAGGAGCAGGCAAGGTAGGATTTACACTGGGTAAATTCTTTTGCAGCAAAGGCAGCACAGACTGCACAGAAAGCAGCAACAGTATTAAGGTTACAGGCTACTACAGCCGCAACACTCAATCTGCTGAAGAAGCAGCGAAGTTTACTGGAACGAAAGCGTTCACCGATATGGGTGCGCTGATAGAAGCAAGCGACGTGTTGTTCCTGACTGTTCCCGACGGAAGCATAACCGAAGTTTATGAGCAGGTCCGTCAGTATCCGATCCAGGGGAAGTACATATGTCATTGCAGTGGATCACTCTCCGCAGGAGAAGCGTTCCCGGGCATTGACCAGACCGGTGCATACGAGTATTCCGTTCATCCGCTATTCGCCGTAAGCGACAAGTATGAAGCTTACAAAGAATTGCAGGATGTTTTTTTTGCGGTTGAAGGAAATGAAGAACATCTTCCTGAAATCAAAGGAATGCTCAAAAGCGTTGACATCGATCTGCAGGTTATCAGAGCAGAGGACAAGACCCTCTACCATGCGGCGGCAGTCACAGCCAGCAACCTGGCGGTAGCACTTCTGGCCGAAAGCATCGACATGCTTTGCCAGTGCGGATTTGACGAAGCAGACGCGCGCAAGGCGCTCACCCCTCTCGTAACAGGCAACGTACACCACGTTCTTGCGAAGGGACCTGCGGAAGCTCTGACAGGACCAGTGGAGCGGGGCGATGAGAAGACCATCGCGAAGCATCTGGGCTGTCTCGATGACAGACAGCGCGAACTGTACCGTGTACTATCATCGCGGCTCATTCCAATCGCGGAATCCAAACATCCGGACCGTTTGTACCAGAACATCGAAGAACTTTTGTCAAAAAGTTGAAAATCGGAGGAAAAGACAAAACAATGAGAAACTCAGTACTTACTTTCAAAAAGATGAAAGAAGAAGGTAAAAAAATCTCCATGCTGACGTGCTATGATTACTCAACCGCCAAACTGATGGACGGCAACATAGACGCGATTCTGGTTGGAGATTCCCTCGGCAACACCATGATGGGATTCGGTGACACGATTCCGGTCACTGTGGACCACATGATCACCTATGGTGGTTCCGTTGTACGCGGAACAGAAACCACAATGATCGTTGTCGACATGCCGTTCATGTCCTATCAGGTATCCATGGAGCAGGCTCTTGAAAACGCAGGCCGCATCATGAAGGAAACGCACTGTCAGGCTGTTAAGCTCGAAGGCGGCGCACGTGTTTGCCCGCAGATCAAGGCGATGACAGAAGCAGGCATTCCTGTTATGGCGCACATCGGTCTGACGCCTCAGTCCATCAACGCTTTCGGCGGATGCCGCATCCAGGGCAAGACGGAAGACGCAGCCAGAGAGCTGCTGGAAGACGCCCTCGCAGTTCAGGAAGCAGGCGCTTTCTCTGTCGTACTCGAATGCATCCCTGCACCGGTTGCAGCACTGATCACAAGCAAGCTCGATATCCCGACCATCGGTATCGGCGGCGGAACAGAATGTGACGGGCAGATCCTCGTTTATCAGGATATGCTGGGAACCTTCACGGACTACACTCCGAAATTCGTCAAGCACTTCGCAAACATCGGCGAGGAAATGGTCAAGGCGTTCAAGGCTTACGACGAAGAAGTCAAGGCCAAGACCTTCCCGGATGACGAACACTCCTTCCAGATGAAAAACGAAGAAGCGCTGAAACGTCTTTATTAATAAGCAAAAGCAACACATAGTAAGCAAAAGCAACACACGCTGAATCTCAAAACAGTGAGGATCTATCAATGAGAATAATAACAACAATCGCTGAGATGCACGCGCAGATCGAGACATGGAAAAACGCCGACCAGACAATCGGCCTCTGCCCTACTATGGGATATCTCCACGAAGGACACGCATCTCTGATGGACTACAGCAACGAAGACAACGATTACACCGTTGCATCTGTCTTCGTCAATCCGATTCAGTTCGGACCGAATGAAGACCTCTCCAAGTATCCGCGGGATTTTGAACGGGACTGTAAGATTCTCGAGGCTCATGGCGTCGACGTAGTATTCCATCCTGAACCTGAGGAAATGTATTTCCCTGATTTCTGTACATACGCCGATGTGGATGTCGTATCTGATACTCTCTGCGGCGCAACAAGAGAGAACCACTTCCGCGGAGTCTGTACTGTCATCGCGAAATTCCTCAACATCGTTCAGCCGGACAAAATCTACTTCGGCAAAAAGGACGCCCAGCAGCTGGCGGTCGTTCGCCGTATGGTCAGGGACCTGAACTTCGACGTTGACGTGGTCGGATGTCCTACTGTAAGAGAGGCAGATGGATTGGCGATGAGCTCACGGAACGTTTACCTGAACCCTGAGGAACGCAAGGCTGCACAGATTCTGTCGAGGACCCTGCGCCTTGGTCAGGATATGATTCGCGAAGGCTGTTCCGATGCAAAAGAACTGCTTAATGCAATGAACGCCAATCTGGCTACTGAGCCTATGGCAAAGGTCGAATACGTCGAAGTCGTAGACGGATTGTCCATGCAGCCGATTGAGACCTTCGGCAAAGGCGATGTGGTAGCTATGGCAGTACGCATCGGTTCCACGAGACTCATCGATAACATCACCGTCGGTGATATGGCCATCGACGTGTAAGCACAAAGCTGCCAATTACAATAGAAATAACATAAAAGCAAGGGCTGGCGAATCAAAGGCGCCAGCCCTTTTGTATTGCTTTTGCTTAAGGTGTTTTACCAGTCTTCTCCAGTTGCTCCCAGAATAGGGTCATCATCAGCGATGACGTTCTTGTTGGACAACAGCTCCGGATGATCTTCAATGTACTTCACGACGTTCTTGTCATCTGTTGTGAAGTAATAGTAGCTTAGGAAACCTTCCAACTCTGTGGCCCTCTTCGCAGGCTGTCTATAATCGACGCATACGCTGAGTCCATAAGCGGATTTGTCCTTCGCCGGGTCATACTCTTCGTAGACAAAGAGTTTATGATTGTTGGCAGTCCAGTTTCTGATGTCTTGATTGGCCGCCTTGATCAGCCCGTTCACTTCTTTCTCCGGCACTAGATAAGTCCTGTCATCGATGGTCTCACCATTTGCATTTACATGCGTATCATTGAGCGACAGATACTGTCCTACCTTCAGCGGCGCCGCTTCATCAAAGCACTCATGCTCCCTGACCGTCTTGCAGTTGTAGAACTGCGCATACGCATTGTAGGATTCCGACAGGATGACAGGATAATTCCTCTTCAGCGTTTTGCCGTTATCTAGTTTGTAGATAATTTCGATGCCGCCGATGGAACCGTAGATCTCACTGTATTGGCCGTCGATGGTTTTGTTGATTTCATCGTTCGTTCCTTCACCTCTGTCTGCGATGCTTTGATGCAGATCGGTGATCAGCGCGATGGTGTCTTCATCTGTTATACCATTGATATGTGTATGAATCAGGTTGGTATCCTCAACCGTCACCGACTTCACTTCAGAGGCGGTTGGAACCCGTTTCTCAAATCCGGTCACATCAAAGAGCGTAAACGCAAGGACGATGCACATAACCGCCGCATATATGATGAATACCTTCACATTCCTGCCTTTGAAAATCCGGAAGCTCTGGTCGGCGATCATGCAGAAAATCGGGAAGAACACGATGGTTGCCAGTATGATTGTGATGATCGCGCCTGCTGTCGTATCGATCGACAGGAACCCCCGTGCGATAAACAGCGACATTGATACTGCGATGGCGGTGAGCAAAATCACCAGCAATTCCGCGACGTAAGGCACGACAATCGTGTTTTCTTCGTTTTCGAGTTTGATCTTCTTGTAGATCCCCACCGCCGCAAGTGCCAGCAGCACTGATACTGCTGCATATACGAGAAGCGTGACAGGTACCGCTTTGAACGGATACGCACCTCTCGTCACCAAGTATGCGTACGGCGAAAGATACCTCATGAGGCTCCCGCCCCCATCATATCCGTACAGGAATGTGTTCATGTATCCCAGGAAGAATGTGTATATCACCGTCGGCAGCGCAACGAGCACGAGGGAGAGCAGTGCCTGCACGACAGCTGTCCCTGCCAGGATCGCAGCGAAGCATGATACACAGTAAGTGAACCCAATCACGAGGATGTTGTCCAACATCCAGCCAAAGATATTCGATGCCGTGAGCACATGCATCATGTCTTTGTAGTTATCGAATCCCCAATCTTTCAGGATTACCACCATGTCGCCGGAAGCGTGGGCTCCCATCACGCACAGATAGAACAATCCTGTCAGGACGACTGGTGCGATGACCATGACAAGCCCTGCGAAAAAGGAACCCCGGAACAGCTGTGTTCTCGTCAGCGGTTTCGCGTGGGCGTCGATCACGGACGCAATACTGTGCAGATATTTGAATACTGCGCAGCTGACCACAACGCCGCCGGCGATACCGATAGCCATATTCAGGATGTTGGAACCGGTCATCGCGCCATATGTGTATGTAATGATGTTCTCCAGCCTGTTGTAAGACAGCAGGACCGGAAGTATATTGCTGAGGAAGTATGCCACAGCGATGAGAACAGGCAGCGCTTTGCAGCGTCTGAGCATTTCTGCAAACCATGTTCTTTCAGGATTCTTACATGATTTCGCTGAAGTCATATTTCTCACCTCCCAATTCATAAATGAATACCTCTTCTAATGAGAGCGGCAGCACATCCAGAATGAGCGGATCGGCAGATGCCAATATTTCTTCAATCTTCTCCGCGCTGTCTCTCGTGATGATCAGCTCAATGGAGCCGTGCTTATCTCTGTGCAGAACGTTGAGCTTCGCAAGGGCTTCCTCTGCTTTGCCTTCCGCTGTGTCGGCATCCTGGCCGTCCTGCTTTTGCGCAAAGGCAACCTGAACTTTATTGATGCCCTCTCTGATGGACTCCAGATCGCGTTCCATCACGGTCTTTCCGCTGTCGATGATTCCAACGTAGTCGCAGATGGACTCCAAATCGCGCAGGTTGTGGGATGAGACCAGAACCGTCATCTCACGCTCCGCCACATCATCTACGATCTGCTTCCACACGAGCTTTCTGATGATTGGATCGAGACCGTCGATTGGCTCGTCCAGCAGCAGATACTCCGGCATACTCGCCAGTGTCAGTGCAATGGCTGCCTGCTTTTTCATGCCCTTTGAGAACCCCTTCAGCTGCGCAGACTCATCGAGCCGAAACAGCTTTGTCAGTTCATGCAGCCGTTCTTCATCGAAGCTGTCGTACATTCCTTCGTAGATTTTTGCCATGTCCTTGATGGCATACCCCTTTGGAAAATACAGTTCATCAGGCACAAGCCCGATCTTCTGCTTGAGCGCAGTGTTTTCCAGCACCGGCTCACCGTCAAACAGAATTTCGCCTTCGTCAGGTTTCAGAATGCCGGCCATGTGTTTGATCAGAGTTGTCTTGCCTGCGCCGTTCGTTCCGACAAGGCCATAGATCGACCCTCTGTTGATCGTCAATTCGATCCCGTCAAGGGCCTGTGTCTTGTCGAATTTTTTGTGCAGATTCCTGACATTTATCATAAGTACCCCTCCTTTTTATCTTCATCAAATGGATCGGCGGCGATATCCGATACCATCTTCTGAATCTCTTCTGCTGGAACTCCTAAATAGCTGAGTTCCTGCACACTGTTTCTGATGTCCGCGCAGACTTTCTGTACTGCCTGCGGGTCGATCGTGGAATCCTGACGCGGACTGACGAATGTACCCCTGCCTTTGACCTTGTAGATGAATCCTTCCCGCTCCAACTCTTTGAAGGCTTTCTGAACGGTGTTCGGATTCACGGTCAGAGTCCGTGACAGTTCCCTGATAGACGGAAGCTCGCTGTCCTCAGGCAGCACGCCCCGTATGATCAGCTCTTTGATGTTGTCGATAATCTGTTCGTATATCGACTGCTGACTTCGTAGATTGATCTGAAACATTATCCTCCCCCTTCTTTCTAAATCCCTTTTGGTGAACTAAGTGTACTACTTCAAGTAGTACAGTGTCAAGCAAAAAAAGACTGGATCTCATCCAGTCTTTCTAATAATCCCTATTTGCAGCGTGCCAGAAGTTTCTCCCACTTCTCATCCACATACTGCTGCGCTTCTTCAATCATCCACTCATTTCCCGGGC
>SVCS01000111.1:2252-3952 GCA_015058205.1 Clostridiales bacterium | reverse complement strand
GCATATTCCGCAATCGTGAGCTCAACTGGATTCTTGGTTTTGCGTGTTGCGCCCTGTCCCATGAGTTCCGGATCACCGATCTGATCGATAACTGCAACGATGTCGACCAGTGTCTGCGGGATGCTTACCGGGTAAGCCGGGAAGTCTACGAGGTTATCTGTAACCGCAACGACCTTCTTCGCATAACGGGCATCCACCATTGCGTATCCCATGGAACCGAAAGCGGACGGTCCCTGCTGTCCGTTCATGTTGCCCATGTCGTCACAGCATGATGCAGCGATGAATGCGACGTCGATTCTGACATCACCATTTTGAATCGCTCTGGCTCTGCCGCCGTGCGTTCTGAAGACGACCGCTGTATCAAGAAGCCCCCTTGATACCTGCTTGCCGAGCTCTCCACGCATGCCGCTCGTCTGCAGTCCGCTGACAACACCCTTCTTGATGTAGTCGATCAGACACTCATGAGAGCTGGTCAGTGAGGACGCGCAAATCGTCAGATTCTTGATGCCCAGTTCGTCGATTGCTTCCATGACCTTCGGCAGAACCATGTCGCCGGCTCTCAGATGATGATGGAAGGAAATTGTCATGCCATCCTGCAGACCGGATTTAATGATGGCCTCTTTCAGGGAACCGACAACTTTACCGGTGTATACCTTATCGCTCTCTGTGATATAGTTCTCTTTTCTCTTACCGCTCCTGATATACGGCTTGACATCTCCCATCTGGACGATGTGTTCAGGCACTTCTCTTCCTATTTTATTTCTCTGCAGTTTTTTCATTTCTCCAGCCTCCCTGCCTGTATCAGTATTCTTCTCGCCTTGTTGATAATAGGGTAATCCACCATCTTATTGTCTACGGTGAATACACCTATGCCGGCAGCTGTAGCTTCTCTTTCTGCGTCCACAACGCGCTGTGCATGTTCAATTTCCTCTGCGGAAGGGCTGAGCAGCGTGTGAGCGATTTTGATCTGTGACGGGTGGATGCAGGATTTCCCGGTGAAGCCTAATGTCTTCGCCCATTTTACTTCTTCTGCAAAACCTTCCTCGTCCTTGTAGTTTGACCATACGGTATCGACGGCAGTGATGCCCGCTTCCGCGGCAACGACCGGCAGATACGTTCTGGCGTAAGAAAGCTCATTGCCTTCTCTTGTTCTGACCGTACCCATGGAATTGGTGTAGTCTTCTGCGCCGAAGGAGAGGGAGATGACTCTGTCACTGGCTTTGACGGTCTCTCTCGCATTGAGAACACCCTTTGCTGTTTCAATAGAGCACTGGATTTTGACTGTGCCAACCTCGATACCGTTGGCCTTTTCAACTTCTGTCAGAAGCTGATCGAGTACTACGACATCATCCGGGCAATCGCACATGGCCAATCTCATATATCTGATTCCTGACGGAACGATGGACCTGACATCCTCTTCAAAGAATGGCGTGCCTGTGCCGTTTACTCTCGCAAACACCATGCAGTCCCCGAACTCAAGGGTTTCGACGGCTTTGCAGAGCAGGTCTCTTCCTGCGTCTTTTTCTGACATGGCAACGGCATCTTCCAGATCGAACAGGATGCAGTCAGGTTTGAATACCGGTGCGTTCAGATACATCTTCGGCTTATTCGCCGGACAGAATAACATTGTTCTCATCTTATACATCTTCTTCACCGTCCCTTGCTCTTCTTACTGCCGTTCTGATTCTGGCCTGAATGAC
>SVCS01000111.1:0-2152 GCA_015058205.1 Clostridiales bacterium | reverse complement strand
GCCCAGACTTCACTGACAACTGCATTGATGCCCAGTTCTCTGCACTTCTCCTGAACCAGTTCCAGCTCTGCCTGTGTATCCGTCGGGAATACGTTGATGGCGACAACCGCCGGAAGTCCGTAAACTTTTGTTACATTTTCAAGATGTCTGAGCAAGTTCGGCAGTCCCTTCTCCAGAGCTTCCAGATTCTCCTCACCCAGATGTTTCTTCGTAACGCCGCCGTGATATTTCAGTGCGCGGATCGTCGCTACGATAACGCATGCCGATGGCTTTAATCCCGCCATTCTGCATTTGATATCGACGAACTTCTCTGCGCCCAGGTCCGCTGCAAAACCAGCCTCGGTGATGGTGTAGTCCGACAGCTTAAGGGCCATTCTCGTCGCCATAACGGAATTGCAGCCGTGGGCGATATTCGCGAATGGGCCGCCGTGTACGAAGGCCGGTGTGTGTTCCAGCGTCTGTACCAGATTTGGTTTAATCGTATCCTTGAGCAGTGTAGCAACGGCGCCCTGTACGTTCAGATCGCGTACGGTAATAGGCAGTCCGTCATAGTTGTACGCCACGATGATGTTCGCGATTCTCTCCTTCAGATCATCGATGTCCGCTGCCAGACATACGATTGCCATGATTTCACTGGCAACGGTGATCTTGAAGTGGTCCTCTCTCGGACGACCGTTGATGCTTCCGCCGAGGCCGTCGACAACATTGCGCAGCTGGCGGTCGTTCATATCCATAACACGTGTCCATGTGACACGGCGCGTATCGATTCTGAGCGGATTGTCCTGATGGATGTGGTTGTCGATGATTGCTGCGATCAGGTTGTTCGCCGCTGTGATCGCGTGCATATCCCCTGTGAAGTGCAGGTTGATGTCTTCCATCGGTACGACCTGTGCATAGCCGCCGCCTGCGGCACCGCCCTTAATACCAAAAACAGGACCCATCGACGGTTCACGAAGCGCTACCATGACATTCTTTCCCATCTGGTGGAATGCATCCGCCAGGCCTACTGAAGTGGTTGTTTTACCTTCTCCGGCAGGGGTCGGGGAAATGGCTGTCACGAGAATCAGCTTTCCGTCTTCACGGTCCTGCAGTTCTTCTAACACGTGGTAGTCGATCTTGGCCTTGTAATGTCCGTAAAGATCGACATACTTCTCATCAATGCCCAGATAATCCACGATTTCCGTAATAGGAAACATTTCATGTTCCTGGGCAATCTCAATATCAGTTTTGACTTCCATATAAAGCAACTCCCTTATTATTTTTTCCAATAACGTAACATCATCTCTATCGTCAAAACTACCACATATAGTAGGGATTATCCAGCAGTTTTTTCAGATTTTACAAAATTGCTTCTCAGTTAATCCTTTACCACAGTGAAGGGATAATAAAAACGACCGCATTTGCGGTCGTTCCCTACATATTGTGGTCATCTACAGGCTCTTTACCCAGTCCTTAAGCTCGTCAATGTCTCCCACACGCACGGCGTCCAAGATTTCCGCTCCATTCACATAAGGCTGGAGCTTCTCTTTGCTCTTGCCGATGCCGCTTCCGCCGGATGTTGCGAATAACGCAACTTTCTTTCCCGTCCAGTCATAGGCTTTGCAGAATGTGTTTACCACGTTCGGCGCGCAGCCGTACCAGATCGGGAATCCGATCAGCACTTCATCATAGTTGTCGAAGTGCTCCACCGTGCCTTCAACAGGAACGTCCTTCTTGCCGAACTTCTCCTTGTTGCAGCGGGACATTGGGTTCTTCCAATTGATGTCAGCCTTTGTGTAAGGCTTTTGCGGTCTGATTTCAAAGGTGTCCGCAATGATTTCCTTTGCCAGTTTTTCTGCAAGTGCAGCGGTGTTTCCCTCTGCGCTGAAATACGCAATTAATGTTTTCATAGTTGTCTCCCCTTTCCTATTATGTCCAGTCTGATTATACCAAAAAGACTTTAGGATCGCCATCCTGAAGCCTTTCGCGGATACTTGAACTTGAAGCTGTTGATGTGAATTGTTATACTATCCTATACGTATTATTCTTGCAGGAGCGTCATTTTGTTTGAAATTCTGATCGAAGCAATTACAGACGGTATCAAAGACACGGCCATATGCATCCCGATTCTCTTCGCAACCTATCTGTTCATGGAGATTCTGGAAGGCAGCAG
>SVCS01000110.1 GCA_015058205.1 Clostridiales bacterium | reverse complement strand
TGTGGTTTAATATACCAAATATACCATTTATTTACATTCAAGGTCAAGCCTAAAATTGCACCAATAAAAAAGTGAAAACCTCATGTAAGGTTTTCACATTCTTTGAGTGCTTTTTCTACTTCTTCTCGGCTGATTCCGAAGCTGTTCAGTCTTCGCAGGAATGTTTTGCTGACTGCCATACCGATTCCCAGCTTACTGCCGACTGCCCGCCTCCGCTTCGCAGCACCGGGTGTTCCGTCCAGTCCCCATGTAAACATATCCGCTGATGTGATAGGAGACTCGACTGCAGCCGCTGAAAAATGTGCCTTCTCCAGTGCTTCCCTTATGCTTTCAGGGGATGCGTTCTCAATGCCGATGTCCCCGTCCTTCTCTGCCAGACTTCTGTCAAGAAAGGCGTGCTTCGCATCCGGGTATCGTTCTGCGAGGCGTCGCCTGATCTGTTCCCCTGCTGTATCAGGATCTGTGAATATGATGATTCCTGTCGTCTCATAGGCTTTGTCGATCAATTCCCAGGTCGACGGTCTGATCCCGTACCCATGGGTCTCAATCGTCACAGCATCGACACTCTGCCGAATGGCAGCGGTGTCGTCACGCCCCTCGACTACGATGATTTCCTTTATCATGTTCTTACTTTCGCTCTATCTTCTGCGGACTTTCCAATGCTTTGCTGTAGTTCTCCGAAGGAATCAGTGAGGAGTCATCTGGATCAGTGTTGGCAGCACCTGCTGCGCTGAGCGGATGTACGCCCTCGGAGGAGTACTTCGTGAAGACGATTTTGTTATCGAAAATCTCACATATTGTGCCTGTCAGCGTATTGTCAGGGCTGCCTTTGCTGTAGCCCGTATAGCCTGCGTTCAGATATGTGAAATTCAGGGTTTCTTTCTTGTATGTTTCTGTCGTGGTTTTGTTCTTGTCGAACTCCGGAATGAGGATCGTATCACCTGGCTTCTTGAAGTAGCAGCTGCCACCCATGTAGTTATCCCAACCGCCTGAATGGTTATGGCCGGTTACATAGATGATGTTCAGCTCATTGGCCGCTTCATTGACGACGTCAAAGACGAGGGATGAATAAAGGTTATCTCCTGTTCCATGACCGCTCGCTGTGCGGGCTGTGTAATGAAGTGGTACATGCTGTGCGATGATAATCGGTCTCTTCTCGCCCTGTTCAATCAGCTTGTTCAGACGTATCTTCATGACTTCCGCTGTGTGCGTCACTTTATAGAGACTGCCAGATGTCGCGCCCTGCTTCCAAGGGAAGTCGATTTCTGTGTTATTGACATAGACCAGATACTTATCAAACTCATGCAGTCCCGGCGATTTGATGGAGATGGTAAGTGGATCGTGATTGCCCTGTGTGAAAATCATGTTTTCCTCGGTCAGATCCGGATATGTCTCTCCCATGATGCCTTTGATTTCGCTGATGGCCGGCTCCGGCGTAATCTCGTAGTTGCTCTTGCCGCTGACATTCGAATAATCACCGCAGAAAATCATGCCGTCAAGACTCGGCTTTTCCGCTTTTACTGCATTCAGGATCCCCTTCAGGTTATCACTCGGTGCTCCCTGATCTCCCTCCTGATAATCCGATGCGAAAAACAGGGTCGCCTCGAGCTCCGATGGCTCCTCCTTCACAACTTCTTCTGTTTTCTGGGCAGCCTCAAGTTTCTTCTGTTCTGCCTGCTCTTTGGCTGCATCCTTTATGGCGCCGTTGACTATGAACGCGCCTGCTACGACAACCGCAATTGCCAGCGCGGCTGTCAGTATTCCAAGTCTTTTGTTTTTCGCCATATACTTCTCACCCCGATTCTATCGGTATTCCTTGAAGTCCCATTTGCCTAGTCTTATACATGTATATTTTCTCATAACCGCAGAACGCACCGCAACAACAACACTCTTAAATTTCGTTTAGCAGAAAAAACCTTCAGAAACAGTTAGATTATCAACTGAATCTGAAGGTTTTTTTGAAATCATGAATTTTACAACCCTATCATCGTCCCGGCGAAGATGCCGTAGTAGTTGCCGAGTACATATCCCAACGTACCGACCAGGATTGCAGGTACGATCAGCGCGTTCCAGCCTTTGGCGATGGCCATGGCTGCCGCTGTCGTCGGTCCGCCGATGTTGGCGTTGGATGAAATGATGATTTCCTCCAGGCTGAACTTCAGCACCTTTCCGAAGATGAAGGAGAACAGCATATTGACGAATACGATGATTGCGCAGAACAAAAGCAGCAGCGGCGCTTTTGTCACAATCATATAGATGGATGCAGGTACGCCGATGACGGCGAAGAAGATGTGGATCAGATATGTTCCAATCTCCTGAGCGCCTGCGATATTCCCGACCTGACGCGGGAACAAAGTCGCCACCAGCATGGTCAGCGTTGTGATAATCAGATACTGGTTTCCCAGCAAACCGTTGATCAGCGAAAGCACAAAGTTGGACGTCGGAATCAGTGCTGCGAAGACACTGGAAACCTTGACAGAAACCGCCACGATAACCAGCGATAAAGCAATGCACATTGCGATGTCTTTGAGGGACACTTCCTTCGGCGTCCAGAACGTTGCCGCTCCTTCGGCAGAGCCGTCGCTGTTTTTATTGAGATCGTCGATCAGCGGGTGTCTGTAATGCTTCAGGAAGAACTTTGACCCTGCGGCTGCGATGAGTGCGAAGAAGTACAGCGCCATCAGCAGATTGTCCGCAACGACAGATGATGAAACAAGCTCTCCGCCAACATTGTACGCATCTGACATGGCAACCAGATTGACACTTCCGCCCGTATAAGTACCGATCATCATCGGCAGCACAAGACCGAGGTCTGCGATTGCCCCTTTCAGCAGATTGTACGCCACAATACCACCGGCAACTGTCCCGATGCCGCTGATAAGGTATATGATCAGCAATCTTCCGCTCTCTCTGCCGATTCTCTTGACGTCTGCATTGAAGAGCAGCATCGGTATCGCCAGCGGGATGATATAGCTCCATACAAAGTCATAGGCCGCCGCGTCGAGCGGAATGATTCCTGTATTGGATAAGACCATGGCAAAGATGAGCGCCATAACACACCCTGTTACCTTGGATCCGATGCGGGTCTTCTGCTCCAGATATACTGCCAATGTAGCAATCGCCGCCAGTATAGCAAACAGTGCCCATGTGTTGTCTGCACTAATCAGTGAGTGATTCATTATCCTATCTTTCCTTCGTCGATCATCTTCGCAAGTTCTTTCGCGAAATATGTGATGTACATGCCGGCGCCTGCGCGGTATGCGCCGACTGCCATTTCGCCGATGATTCTTTCTTCATCAATCCAGCCGTTCTGCGCAGCCGCTTTGACCATGGAGTACTCGCCGCTGACGCTGTATGTCGCGATCGGAATGTTCGTCGCGCTTACTACTCTCTCCAGCAGATCATAGAAGGCCATTGCCGGTTTCACAATCAGGAAATCCGTTCCTTCTTCAACATCGAGGAGGGCTTCCTTCATGGCTTCTCTGCCATTGTGGTAGTCCATCTGATAGCTCTTTCTGTCGCCGAAGTGCGGCGCGGAATCTGCTGCGTCACGGAATGGTCCGTAGAAAGCCGACGCAAACTTGACGGCATAGGACATGATCGGCGTATTGATGAATCCATCTTCATCCAACTTCTCACGAATCGCAGCAACGTGTCCGTCCATCATGTCGGATGGTGCTACGATGTCTGCGCCTGCTTCTGCCTGGGAGCTCGCAATCTGTGCCAGCATCTTCAGCGTCTTGTCATTATCGACATACTCGCCGTCGAGAATACCGCAGTGTCCGTGTGAGGTGTATTCGCACATGCAGACATCCGCGATGAACAGCATGTCAGGGAACTCCTTCTTGCCTTCTCTCAGCGCTCTCTGCACGATGCCGTCGTGAGCGTAAGCCTGGCTGCCGCATTCGTCCTTATGCTCTGGAATACCGAACATAAGAATGTTGTTGACGCCCAGGTTTGCCGCCTCTTC
>SVCS01000037.1:9907-14909 GCA_015058205.1 Clostridiales bacterium | reverse complement strand
ATGTTGTCGTTTCTGATGGCGCTGTACAGAGTCGATTCGATGCCGATGCTGTAAGCTGATCCGTCACCCGGACGGGCGATGACCAGGCAATCAGGCCGTGCGTGCTTGAGTCCAGCGGCTGTTACGATTGTTCTGCCATGAGCTCCCATAACAGTGTTGTATTTCATCGCAAACTGTCCGAACTGTCCGCAGGCAACGTCGTCGACAGTCAGCACCTTATTGCTGACGCCCAGTTCCTGTACCGCTTCTGTGATGACGCGGCAGATGATCCCATGTCCGCAGCCCGGACACCAGGAAGCCTGCTGTGTCATATCTATATCTTTAGGAATTGTAAAATTCATCTGCAGCACCTCCTCAATATCTGCCTAACATCTCTTTAACATATTCGACAATCTTGAACTCATTCATATTGTCCCAATACTCTCCGTAGAACTCCACCGGAATCCTGTTGCCTGTTGCGAGAATGATATCATCTTTCATCTGTCCGAGGATGTTTCTCTCTACATCGAGAATGGCTTTGACTTTACCGCCAGCTTCCAGTTCATCGAAAGCCTTCTGCGGGAACGGCCAAAGGGTAATCGGACGAATCAGTCCCAGCTTGACGCCTTCTTTGCGAGCGATTGCGATGGCGGACTTGGCAACACGCGCGCTGGTGCCGTAAGCGACCATCACAATCTCTGCGTCTTCCGTCTGCACGCACTCCCAGCGCTGTTCTTCTGCTTCCATCTTGCCATATTTCTCAAGACAGTAAGCCGGATACTTGCGGCCGCCGTCTTCCCAATCCCAGTAGCGGTTCCAGATCGCTCTCTGTGGCTCACCTTCTTCACGAGGTTTCAGCGCCCAGTCATAAGTGTCCACGTCATGTTCGATCATCGGAGGAAGTTCCACTGGTTCGATCATCTGACCGATGGTCGCGTCTGTCGCAATCAGTACCGGATGACGATACTTCTCCGCCAGATCAAAAGCACCATAGGCCAGATCGACACTCTCCTGCACGCTCTCCGGTGCCAGAACGATGGTTCTGTAGTCACCATGGCCGCCGCCTCTCGTCAGCTGCCAGTAGTCGCCCTGACCCATGAAGATATCCCCCAAGGCGTCCCCGATTCTCTGTACATCTACAATAACCGCCGGCAAATCACTGCCGCACAGGTATGATATTCCCTCCTGTTTCAGTGAGAATCCTGGACCTGACGTTGTCGTCAACGCGCGCATCCCGCCGGCCGCCGCGCCCAGCAGCATGTTGACGCCTGCCAGCTCTGATTCTGTCTGCACGCAGTCGCCTCCGACTTCGTCCATTCTCCAGCAGAGATACTCCAGGATCTCCGTCTGCGGTGTGATTGGATAGCCGCTGAAAAATCTGCATCCGGCGCGGAGACAGGATTCAGCCAGGGCTTCGTTACCCTTCATTAATACTTTCGCCATAGATCTGCCTCCTTAATCCGTAATTTCAATGCAGTAGTCCGGGCACATCTTGTAACATGCACCGCATCCTATGCATTCCTTCTCTTCATCGATATGTACTATTTCAAAACCCTTCGCGCCCAGTTCCGTCGACGGAATCAGAACGCCTTTCGGGCATACACTGGTGCAGAGGAAACAACCTTTGCACCGGCTGAAATCCACGTTGACTTTGCTCATTCTCTCCTCCTGTCTATTTGTTCAATCTTATTGTATATCCACCGCAAAGGCTCTTACTGGGCCTCCATCGGACCCCTGCAGCTTGATTGGCGCAAAACAAAAGCAATACCTCTTGCCTGCTTCCAGCTGCAATGAGTTGTTGACGTTCTCTACAATCAGCACCTCGCTGCCGAGAAGAATGGGATGTGTATCCCACTGTTCCCATAGAGTTGGATCCACATTCAGGAAGTCTACCGCAACAATGCTGATACCTGATTCCACGATAAACTGCGCCGCCTCTTTGGAGAGGTAGGGATGATTCAGATACGCTTCGTCTCCGTACTTCTCACACCAGCCTGTCTGCAGAACCAGGAAATCTCCTTCCTTCACAATCTCCTGCAAATGCAGCAGATCCTCTGCTGTAATCGCTTCGCCTGCATTCTTGTACTGCAGATCCATCACGACTCCCTCCCCGATGAACCGGGAAACGGGATAATCTGTAATGTGCTTTCCTTCCGGAAGAAAATGATACGGCGCGTCAATGTGCGTGCCCGCGTGACTGCCGCACATCAGATAATCCACATGGCAGCCGTCTGTTTCATGTGTGCAGGCTTCTTCCAGTGAAATCTCCGGGTCTCCCGGATATGCCATCATCCCTGTATGGATCTCGTGTGTCAGATCAATGATGTTCAAATAACACGCCTCCTGTCGCGCAGTCTTCCCAGTACCCTCTCACTGATTAAGTATATCATATTTTACTGCGTTACCGTAAAAAACTTGCCGGGCTGGCTGCCTTTGCAACACCCGCCCGGCATGATTTGTCACTTTGCTGGGATTTGCTGACAGCTGTCTCTTAGTGGCCCAAAACCTCTGCAGACTTTCTCTTCTTCTGCTCCTGCAGAACGCCGTCTACGTAGACAGTACCGTCTTCATGGATGTCCACCACATGCTTCTTCCTGTCAATAGCAGTGATAATGAAGAAGATCAATGCGCTGACCACAATACCGCCCATGATCGGAGACGTCGCCGCCAGTCCGTCTTTGGCCATGAAGAAGATAACCGTGATAAAGCTTCCGGCCATTGCGAACAGTCCTGCCTTTGCGCTGACCTTCTTGAGCAGGAAGGCGAATACGCATGGAATAAAGATGCAGCCCGAAATGAATGCGTACGCAACGTCCAGGGCTACCAGTACGCTCTGGATCCACAGTGCGCAGATAATGGCCAGCAGACCAACGATAATCGCGAGGAGACGAGTGATCAGGATGCCGGTCTTCTCGGAAATCTCCGGCTTCGCGTTTTTGATCAGATCGACGTAGGCGACGGTCGCCGTACCCATGATCTCACTGGAGGCCGTTGACATGACGGCAGCCAGCGCCGCTGCCATGATGACGCCCCTAATACCCATCGGCGTGAATGTCGTAGTCGCCGTTGCGAAGGCAAGATCGGTGTTTTCCAGATCCGGCATGACGATCACGAGACAGATGCCGATGATGATGAGTGCTACTGTATAAAGGAAGATATACAGGGCTGCCAGCGCAGTACCGTGTCTTGCAACCTTCGGATTCTTCGCGGTAAACGCACGCTGCCAGATATCCTGTCCTACGATGAATCCAGGCGTATACAGCAGAATGTACGCGATGATTCTCGCCGCTCCGAGATTGGTGATATCCAGATGTGTCGCCGGCGCCTGCTCAATGAACGCGCCGAATCCGCCGACGCCGTGAATGGCCAGGATCGGGCAGAGGATGATGACGCCTGCCGTCATGACCAGGAACTGGAAGATATCAGTATAGGTAACCGCCCACATACCGCCAATGACGATGTACGCCAGTACAACCAGACCGCCGATCAGCATGGATAACTGCGTGGACCAGCCGAACATAACATTCATAATGGTGCCGACGGCTACGACCTGTACGACGCCAACCATGAACATATAAATCATCAGTACCACTGCGCTCAGTACACGGGCCTGTGGTCCGTAGAACACTCCAAATCCTTGTGCCGTCGTCAGGATTCTCATATTTGAAAGCTTTGTTCTGAGGAACAAGCTCAGCAGGAAGATGCTCAATGCGCAGATTCCGCCAAGCCAGATAGCCCCGATGCCGGATTCATAAGCCAATCTGGTACTTCCCATGGTCAGCGATCCACCGATGACGCATGCCGCCATGGCTGCTGTAAATCTCCAGATACCGATGCTTCTTCCGGCGACCATGAAGTCTTCTGTTGTCTTTGTTTTTTTCGCTACCCAGATACCGACACAAATCAGCACGATCATATAGCAGATCACGATGACGGTGTCGACCATTGTAAATTGTGACATGATATTATTCTCCTTTGAATCGTCCGTATAAAATGAATAATAATGTATAAATATCAAAATACATGTATAATAATACAACCCTTCTCTCAGCCTGTCAACATCAAATCATTAACTAATTATTATTTGCAGATAAAGCGCTTGAAATAGGTGATTTATGATATAATATTCGCATAATATGAAGCATCTATACAAACATGGCAACAGATTATTATTCTTCATAATTTTGGTATTACTCCTGGCTTTATCTGCTTGCGGCGGTAGTTCCGAAAGCGGTGCCTCTGTGGGCGCCGGCAGCGGAAGTGAAAACGCGGAAGGCAGCTTTGACGCCGAATATCACGACGCCGAATTCCACGAGGACAGCTCGCAGGGCGGCGGTGGAGCGCAGGTGGATTTTTCATGCACTTCAGACGGTTATTTCGGTGTTCTGGCAAACAGCAGCTCCAGACTGAAAGTGCAGGTGTTCAAGGATTCTGAAACCTATACCTATGATCTGGAGTCCGGAGAGCCTACGGTCTTCCCGCTTCAGTGCGGAGATGGAACTTATACGATCAAAGTCATGGAAAATGCTGGCGGGAACTCCTACTACGAAATGTATTCCACCAGTACATCTGTCACGCTGGACAGCTCCCTCGAACCGTATGTACGGCCGAACGCCTACGCCGATTATTCCGAAGACTCGGATTGTGTCAAGGAGGCCGCGAAGATGGCAGGCAGCGCAACAAGCGAAAGCGACTTCGTTGGACAGGTCTATGACTATATCTGCAAACACGTAAAGTACGATTACGATGAGGCGGCAACGGTAGCCTCCGGCTATATCCCTGATCCTGACGAAGTCATGAACTCCGGCAAAGGTATCTGCTTCGACTACGCCAGCCTGGCCGCTTCCATGCTGAGAAGCCAGGGAATCCCTACGAAGATCATCTTCGGATATGTGGAACCGGATAACCTGTACCACGCCTGGAACATGTTCTACACCGAAGAGGACGGCTGGACAACGGTAGAGTTCTCTGTCGATCCGGGAGACTGGACCCGTGTCGACCTGACTTTCTCTGCCAACGGACA
>SVCS01000037.1:0-9807 GCA_015058205.1 Clostridiales bacterium | reverse complement strand
GTCTTCCCTGCTTTTTATGGCGTATACAATAATCTGACGGGAAGTCTGGCAGCATCCTCGCTGAACTACATCAACATTTCCTTCACCCTGTGCAAGGTGCTCATGGTGATCATGATCATACTGGTCATCCTGCTTTTGATCGGCGTCTTCATGTGGAGAGGCGGCAAAGCTGCAACTGTGCGAAACTTCCTCTCGAAAATCAGCACCTTCCGGCAGCTCTTCGACAATCTGGACCTCTACCGCTTCACATCCTGCTTCGACATGTTCATCTCCAGCGGCGAGATGCAGGATGAAGCCGTAGCCAAGAGCCTGCCGGTGGCAGAGACCGAAGGTCTGAAGAGCAAACTGAACCGCTGCATCGAGAAGATGCAGACCGGCCTCAGCTTCTCACAGGCTGCAAGCGAAGAAAAGCTTTACGACCCGATCAACAACAGAATGCTCATTCCGGCAGAGCGCAGCGGCATGCTGGATTCCATTCTGCAGAAGATCCTGACCAACCTCAAAGACAACAATGAAGCTTATGTAGCGCGGATCGCCAATACCGTCGAACCGTTCCTGACAGGCTTCCTCATGATAACACTCGGGCTGATGCTCATATCCCTCATGGTTCCGCTCATCGGCATCATGAGCTCCATCGGCTGATGCAAAGGCAATAACCCCGAAAGGAAAAACCGTTCATGCAGCTTATTCGCAATCACAAATTCATAACAGTCTGTGTGATCGTGGCAGTCATTCTGATCTGCTCCGTTTGTTATGCTGCTTTCTCTGTAACTGATGAGGAAATTGCGGAGCGGGAAAACGCCATCAAGGAAACGGTGCAGGAGCGAGCGCTCCAGTGTTACGTCATCGAGAATGCTTACCCGGAAAGTCTGGCCTACCTCGAAGAGAATTATGGACTCACCGTAAACAAGAACGACTTTCTCATTGTCTACGACCTCTTCGCAGAGAACCAGCCTCCTGTGATCAAGGTTATTTACCAGGGGGATAAGTAACTATGGAGAAAACCAAAAACACAAAAACCATAGGAGATATTCTCTCAGCACTGACCATCGCTGTGCTGTTCCTTGTCATACTGCTTTTGGTTGTCTTCACCGCCAGATCCTATCAGCACGGCGTGGACAGCCAGTATGAGAACGACACCCAGCGCATCGTCTGCGCGTATGTGGCTACTGCTGTCAAAGATCATGACGGCGGCGCGGTAGAGCCGATGGATTTCGACGGTCATCCGGGCATCTCCATCGCGGATGGAGATACAGGATTTACCCACAAAATCTATTTGTCAGACGGGCAGCTCATGGAGGAATACAGCCGGAGCGACATGCCTGTCAATCCGCAAACTGCAAGCAAAATAGGGGAAACCTCCCTGTTTGAAATACAATACATCTCAGAGAATCTTCTTGAAATCAAGACAGATAAAGGAGCATCCTACGTCAATGTTAGGAGATAAGATCAACAAAAAAAGCAATATCGCCTCCATCATGGAGCTGTTCATGATGTTCCTGCTTTTGCTCGTCGTCATCGTTGTGATCACCATGGTCTGCATGACGACCCGGGAGCAGAGTCTTGACGCGGGCGATCTCACAAAGGCAGTGATCTGCGCAGAAAACACTGCGGAGATCACAAAAGATGCGGCCGATTCTTCTGAAGCTGCTGCGCTTCTCGAGAACATGGACGGCGTTTCAAACATCAACGTAGCCGGGGATACTGTAACTGCAACCCAAAGCGGCTACCGCATTGAAATGGCCCTCGCCCCTGAGGAAGGCACCTCCGGTACCTATGTGGATGAAACAATCAACATATACGCCGCTGATGACAGCCTCCTTTACCAGCTGCACACTGGAAGCTATCTCAAGGAGGAATCGCGATGAATCACCGCATGAGACTTGGACCAATCGCTATCTTCCTTGTCGTCGTAGCGATCATACTCACAACACTGGCTACTTTGACTCTGGCAACCACGAACGCCGACAAAGTCATGGCCGAGCGTTTTGCTGCCGTTACGTCTGCCCGTTACGAACTGGAAGCCGAGGGGCAGCAGTTCCTGCGGGATTTCGACGAGCAGGCGGCTGCGGGCACTGTTTCCGATGGGAACAGACATACCGTCCTCGAGAAGAGCGGTTACACACTGGAAATACAGCTCTCCGCACCGGATGCCAACGGCAATTATGAAATAGAAAAATGGGATCTCAAGAAAAACTGGAAAGCGGATGATCCATTCCAGCATATATGGAAAGGAGCAGAATAATGGTACTGCAGGATATATTGAAACAAGCCACACTTCAGGGTGCCTCGGATATTTTTATCATCGCAGGACTTCCTGTGACCTATAAAGTCAAAGGGGCGCAGAACAGGATGGATGGGGAGATCATGAAACCTTCCAGCATCGATCCGATTATCGATGAAATCTATGCAGTTGCGCGGAGGCAGAAGACGATTCTTGATCAAGGTATTGATGACGACTTCTCCTTCTCCGTTCCGGAATTGGGCAGATTCCGTGTCAACGTATTCCGTCAGCGCGGCTCCCTCTCTGCTGTTATCCGTGTGATCAAATTCGGCATCCCTGACTACAGAGAACTGGGCATTCCGGAAAGTGTCCTCTCTCTGGCGGACAATATGACGGGGCTCGTTCTGGTAGCCGGCGCCGCAGGCTCCGGTAAATCCACAACATTGGCCTGCATGATCGACCGCATCAATCATCAGCGCGAGGCCCACATCATCACCATGGAAGATCCAATCGAATATCTGCACTCCCATAACAAGAGCATCGTCAGCCAGCGTGAAGTGTTCATTGATACGCCGGGCTATCTGGAGTCTCTCCGTTCCGCCCTGCGTGAAAGCCCTGACGTTATTCTCCTTGGCGAGATGCGCGATTTTGATACCATTTCCTCTGCCATCACTGCTGCCGAAACGGGCGTACTGCTCTTCAGCACGCTCCACACCAGCAGCGCTGCCAATACGATCAACCGTATCGTCGATGTCTTCCCTGCGCCGCAGCAGGTGCAGGTCAGAGGTCAGCTGGCGCAGCTGATCAAAGGCGTCGTTTGCCAGCAGCTGGTTCCGACTGTAGACGGCGGCATCACTCCTGTATTCGAAGTTCTGAAGACAAATCCTGCCGTTCAGAACATGATCCGCGAGAACAAACTCCACCAGCTGGAATCCGCCATGCAGGCGGCGAGAGCAGAGGGTATGATGACGATGGATAACAGCCTGTTCGAGCTGTACCAGAAAGGAACCATTACAAAAGAGACGCTTCTCAACACTTGCAACAACTATGAATTGGTCTCTAAGAGAGTATAATCAGGAGATATTATCATGGAAAAAGATGCAATTTATGTGAAGACGCTGGGCACTTATTCCGTCAGCTACAAGGGCACCGAAATCGCCATCGGAACAAGAGACGAATCCCAGATCGGTCTGCTGATGCTTTTGATGTTCCACTTCGGCAAAGACGGTGCCAGCCGGAGTCTCATCAGGAACACCCTGTTCGAGGACAGAGAGATCGAAGACGTTTCTCACGCCATTCGAAACGTCCTCTACAATATGCGCAAAAGCCTCAAAGCACAGGGTCTGCCGGATGCGCAGTTCGTCAAACAGTCTAAGGGCGTCTACTACTGGACAGATGAAATTCCTGTTGTGGAAGACTCCCGCGAGTTTGAGCGTATGGCCGACGACGCAATGGCGGAGACCAATCCTAAAAAACACGTTTCCAAACTGGCCAAGGCATGCCGGAGCTATTCGGGGCGTTTCTTTGCCGGCCGCGAGAACATTCCGTGGATCTACCTGGAGGCGGAGCGTTACCGCACCCTCTTCCATCAGATTGCAACGGCCCTTATGGATCAATATCGAGAGGCCAATCAATATAAAGACATGTACGATCTCGCCCTGCACGCCGTCCGCGTCGACCCGTTCAGCGAATGGGAAATCTTCGCAGTTGAGGCTCTGACGGGTCTTGGACGTTTCGCGGATGCAGAGCGGTACTATGAAGATACGGTAGATTTATATCTCAGAGAATACGGCGATCGTTCTAACGAGCATGTCCGCGATTTTATCCGCAGGCTCGGAGAGCATCTGTTCCATGATCACGAAGATATCGAAGAGATCCAAGGCAAACTGACCGACATCAGCAACAGCGACGGCCACGGATACTACTGTTCCCTTCCTGTCTTCCAGGAACTCTACAGAAGTATCGAACGTACCATGCGCCGTTCCGCCGATAAGATCTTCCTCATGCTCTGCACCATTGTGGACAGCAAAGGCAACCCGATGCGTGAAGGGCCAAAACTCATCGAGCTTTCAGAGCGTCTGAAAGTCGCTGCCGTTAATTCTGTGCGTCATACCGATACCGTTACCAAATACGGTCAGGGGCAGTATCTGATTCTGCTGATCAACACAACAGCGGAGAACTGCCGCATTGTACAGAAACGTATCAACGACAGCTTCCTGACCAGCAGACAGCGCACCGGCGTTGATTATTCCATCAAGGGAATCGCCATCGAGAACAGTTATCTCCCTGTATTTGACAATGAATAACATGAAACTTGGAGTCATTCACTATGAACGCAATGCTTCATGCTGAAATATATTGCCTTTGTTTTGTCGCAATAAGCATATTATTGTTCTGGACAGACCGGAACGGCATTCATTCCTATGTTGAATTATGCCTTTCCAGGCTTCTGGGGTGTTTTCTGATCTATTACGCCTTGGGGTTCTTCTTTGTATTGTTTACAGAAATCACCATCATCGACGCCTGGCTTTCACTGGCCTATATATGCAAAACACTGCAGCATCTGACCCTGATCATGGGTGTCTTCACCTGGGCCGCCTATTCTGCAGCTCTCATACGGGACGGCAGTCTGGTGAAGAAACGTTACAGCCTCAAATCGATCCTGCTGACCTTCCCTGTGCTGCCTCCGATCGTCCTTCCTTTTATCAATTTGCAGACACACCAGTTATTCTTCATCGATGACGCAGCGAACTACATTCGCGGACCGTGGTATGATTGGGAACTAATCTATTTGTTCGTCTTTTCGGCCATCCCGGCGGTCGTTCTTCTGATTCATTCCAACAGAGAGTCCGGAGCGATGGCCCGGTTCAATCTCAGGGTCTCCGCCACATTTCCTCTGTGCCTGTTCGCAGGATGGGCGCTGAATTTTCTCAATCAGCTGCCGCCGGCGCTGAGCGGCATCATCATGCTGGCGCTCCTGCTGCTCTTCATGGGATCGATGATGCAGCAAGTTTCTATCGACAGTCTGACTCAGGTCAACAACCGGCAGAATCTGCTCGAATTCCTGACGCAAAAGCTGAAGAACCACAACAAAGATGTCTATCTTCTGATGATGGATATGGATGATTTCAAGAACATCAACGATGATTACGGCCACGTGGAGGGCGACAGAGCTCTCGTAAGCGCGTCAAGCAGCATCAAGTCTGCCTGCGGTTCTTTCGTTCCCAGACCATATATCGCACGGTTTGGCGGCGATGAATTTATCGTCATCGTCGAAGCGGATGATGAAGATGATATTTCAGTCCTCACGGACTCTATTGCGGAGAATCTGTCCCACTACAGCGAAGACCTTCCATATGAACTCAGCATGAGCATAGGTGTTGCGAAACACCACGATGGACAGACTCCTAAAGAGCTGATCCATGAAGCTGACCAATTGTTGTATGACGTCAAAGAGAAGAAAAAATCCTGACACTCCGAAGTCACTCTCTTGTCAAACACTTATTATAGAAAGGAGCCTGAAATGATTACATTGGATGCCCTGAAAGAACTTGGTGCGGATACGACTAGCGGCATCGCCCGTTGCGTCAATGATGAACAGTTCTACCTGAGAATGGTCAACATGGCGCTGGAAGACAAAAACTTTGACCTGCTGAAAGAAGCGATTGCAAGCGGTGATCTCTCTGCAGCTTTCGAACGAGCCCACGCTCTGAAAGGTGTCATGGGAAACGTCGCTTTAACCAATCTGTATGAACCGATTGCCGCCATGACCGAAGAACTGCGGGGAGGCAACGATATCGACTACACGGATTATCTCGAACGAATATTCACAGAACTTGAAAAATACCGTGCTCTTCTGTAGAGCACGGTATTTTTCTGTTGTTTATCTAAGAGGTGATTTGGAGGTTTATGCTTCTGCTTCTTCTTTCTTTTCTTTCTTATCCTTCTCTGCGATGATGACGACGACTGCCTGTACCAGCAGGAATGCTGCCATGAGGCGCGTCCACTTGTCTGTCAGAATCATTGGATTTGCCATATTCTCAGTGATGAGGAAGGTGATGATTGCACCCAGTGCCGGCACGAGACTGACGAGACGGGCGACTAATCTGTGCTTGGTTTCGACGGTTTCATCCTCATCTTCTTCTCTTCTGCTGAAGTATCCAATCAACAGAACCAGAGAGAGGATCGCTGTTGCTGCCGCACAGAGCAGATTGATCAGTGCCCATGCTCCTGTGGCTGCCAGCGGCATCTGTTCATCTTCGATGACTGTTGCGCCTGCAGTGCTTGTCTGCTCTTCTGCCTTTGCAGTCTGTACTGCCTGCGGAACTGTATTGTCTGTGATGTTGGCTGTCTGATTTCCCTCTGATGGTTTGCTGTCGTTGGAGGTCTTGTCCCCGCCTGCCGGTTTTGTATCGTTGTCAGTGTTACCTACCGGAACTGGTGCCGGGATCGCTTCCCAGCTTCCTGTTACTGTTACATCTTCTGCCGGCATGTTCTCTACTTCGCCGTCCCATCCGCTGAATTCGAATCCTGCTACCTGCGGATCGTCAGCCTGCGGCACATCCTGTCCGAATTTGTAAGTTGCTGTTTCCGGGAGCTGCTCTTCTGCCTTTGCAGGAACTACATCGCCTTCGTATTCATAGGATACGTTATAGCTGTTGCGGCTGTAGTAGAGTTTCAGTACCAGTCCATCTTCTGCCTTTGCTTCTGTCAATGTGCCTTCGACGCTGTTGTCAAATGTGAATCCTGTAAAGTCTTTGATTTCTGCCTTTGCCTCAGAACCCATATTGACATCTTCCACTGTGACTGATTCTTCCTCCTGAAGATCATATCCGCCGTCCAGGTTTTCAAGGTAGTACTCTGTGCTGTAGTTTACTTTGATGACTTTCCACTGTGCGAACAGTTCGTCTTCATTGACTGTCAGTTTGTATTCCTCTCCTGCTTTGTATGCTTCGCCTGAACCATCTGCCTTGGTGTTCCATCCGATGAACTCATATCCGTATCTTTCGAATCCGTTCTCTGCAACGGTTACTGTGTTGTGAGTTTTGCCTGCGGTCAGGTCCATATTTCCTTCGCCGCCGTTTGCGTTGTATGCGAGGGCATCCTCTGCATAGACCCAGCTGCCTGTTACGACCACATCTCCGGCCGGCATCTTTTCAACTTCACCATTCCATCCGCTGAACACGTATCCTGCCGTCTCAGGTGCGCCTGCCTGCGGCACGTTCTGTCCGTATTTATAGGTTGTTGCCTTTGGAAGCTGTCCTGCTGCGTCTGCCGGAATCACGTCTCCTTCGTACTCATAAGATACGTTGTAGCTGTTGCGGCTGTAGTAGAGCTTCAGCACCAGGCCTGTGTCTGCCTTTGCTTCTGTCAGCGTTCCTGCGATGTCTTTGTCGAATGTGAATCCTTCGAAAGATTTCGCTTCTGCGGAAACGTCGGTTCCAGCCGGAACGTCTTCTACGGTTTCATCTGCTGCCAGTGAGAAGCTTCCGTCCAGGTTTTCTGTGTAGTGCTCTACTTTGTAGTTTACGGAGTACTTCGCGTAGAGTTTGATGACTTTCTGATCCACCGGGTCTGCTGTCACTGCCGGAAGTTCGTAGGAAGTTCCTTCTTCAACTCTTGCTGCACCTTCTGCTGCGCTTTCATACCATCCCATGAACTTCGCGCCGTTTCTGGTTTCCTGTGTGTCTGCTGTGTAATCATAGGCTCCGATTTTTGCATCTGTCTTCTCTACTGACTTCAGGAGTTTGCCATTGCTGTTGTAATACTCGACGGTAACGGATGGCTGCCATATGGCGTGGACACTGATGGAAGTCACGGTCTCTTCCGGAAGGTCCTTCTTCGCTGTGTACTTGAATGTCGCACCCTCCTTGAATGTTTCGCCGTTTTCGAGATTCTTCCACTCTACGAACTTGTAGTGCGCTTTTGCTGCCGGCTCCTTGAACTTGTGGGAGTAAGTCGTAAATGCATCTGTATTCTTCCAGGAACCGGATCCTGTTGAGATGTTGTCAATGTAACGGAAATCCAGTACTTCCGGATAGCTCTTCTCATAGACCGGGCTGATGTTGTAGACGACTTCTCTGGCGGATCCATCGTTCTTGACGTTCAGGGAAGAGAATTCGTTCCCATCTTCATCTACCCAGTAACCAGCATACTTGTAATTGACTCCCTGGTAGCAGAAGGACTTGGCTGAGACCTTGTTCTCCAGTTTCTTTTGGGAGAAGGCCCATCCGCTTCCGGAGCTCAGCGTATTCTGCTCTGTGGCAGATGTTACTTCGCCGTTTGACTTGAGGATGTTGTTGAAGTTTACGACAACATGCATGTCAGCGATTTCCGTGTAAACCGGTCTGAGAACCAGCGTCGTATCGCCTTCCAGCTCGTCAGCGTTGATCGTCAGCGCTGTGATCGTTCTTCCGCCGGAATCTTTCATTTCATTTGCGTATTTATATGTAACCCCTTCATAATGTGCGCTCTTTGTCTTGACCCAGCCATTGACTGTTGTTGCCGAGTAGGTCTTAGACGCCCCTGCTTTGATTGTAACGCTGCTGACGGCTGTCACTGTGGACGGACCGCTGGTGGTCATGACGTCTTCCAGAACGATCTTAACCTTGTAGCTGGACTGTGCCGCCTTCGGTGCTTTCGTTTCAACTGCGACTGCTTCCTGGACCGATGCTGCACCTGTTGCCTGCTGCGCCGGAGCTGCGCCTGTTTCTGACTGAGCCAGCGCGCCTTCTGTATTCTGCTGCTCTGATGGTGACGTCTGCTGCGTCTGTGTCTGATTCTGAGCTTCTGACTGGGATGCTGCTGTCTGTGCCTGTGATGTCTGTGTTTCCTGTTTCTGCGGAGCCGGTGCTGCCGGCTCTTCTACTTTCACTTCACTGGTACCCGCACTCTCCTCTGCGGCGAATGCGATACCGCTGACCGGCGTCGTCGCGACACTGATCGCCAGTGACACCGCCAGTACCTTTTCTAAATACTTTCTCTTCATTACGTTTCTCCTTCCTCTCAGTGATAAACTCTTTGTTGATAAACTCTCTTTTGGTAAACCGTCATATATGTAAATCCCTTTTGTGACTTTATTATAGTTGTATAATCGTCATATAAACCGTCATATTTTTAGTTTTTGTGCTCATAATATTTTCTGTATTACTTGGTATTAAGCTGTTTTTAGTATACCCATTATATATGACGTTTCATCAAAGCAACCGTCACATTGTTTTTAAAAAGGGGTAAATTGGGAGGTTATCGCATTGTTTGTGCGAATATTCGTATTTTTCGCATAAAAAAACAAGCGCAGCTGCAGAGATTGCTCTCTGTCAGCCACACTTCTATGGTACGAAAAGAGCCGGCTTGTTGCCGACTCATGATAGTTCTATTATCTTCGTCTCTTTTGCTTAGGCTCCGTGGATGTGATCCATGACTACACTCTCCAGTACGCTCTGCCTTGTTTCGATTGTATCAACTCTTCTTTCCAGCTGCTCATATGATTTATACGCGCCGGGAAAGTATTCTGCGAAGGCGTCCAGTCTGGATGTGATTTTATTATCTATGACCACCTCTATATGCCGTTCATGCTCAGCGAA
>SVCS01000109.1 GCA_015058205.1 Clostridiales bacterium | reverse complement strand
ATGGCGCCGCTGCCTTTGACCTGGGAGAAGTCTCTGACTCTCTTGAGGATTCTGTTGGCAACTCTCGGTGTTCCGCGGGAACGTCTGGCCATCTCGAATACAGACTGCTCATCAACTTTAACCTCGAGCAGGCCTGCGGTTCTTCTGATAATATCCGCCAGTTCCTCTGGTGTATACATCTCGAACTTGCAGCTGACACCGAAACGGTCACGCAGCGGTGCGCTCAGGCTTCCTGCCCTTGTGGTCGCGCCAATCAGAGTGAATTTCGCGATATCCAGCCGGATGGAGCGGGCGGACGGACCTTTACCGATGATGATATCCAGTGCGTAATCCTCCATGGCTGAATAGAGCACTTCCTCGACGCTCCTGTTCAATCTGTGGATCTCATCAATGAACAGAACATCGTTCTCATTCAGGTTCGTGAGAATCGCCGCCAGATCTCCGGCTCTCTCGATGGCCGGTCCGGAGGTGATCCTGATATCCACGCCCATCTCGTTGGCGATAATACCGGCCAGCGTTGTCTTGCCCAGTCCCGGAGGCCCGTAGAACAGCACATGATCGAGAGGTTCCCCTCTCATCTTGGCCGCTTCAATAAAGACCTTCAGATTGTCTGTGGCCGTCTTCTGCCCGATATATTCAGCCAGTGTCTTCGGTCTGATGCTGAATTCACTTTTCTCCTCACCTCTGCCCAGCTGAGCCGACGTGATTCTCTCCTCATAATCCATTCTGTATCTCCGTTATTCCTGTCTGCCGGCGACTCCGGTTAGAACAGGTTTTTCAGTGCACGTTTAATATATTCTTCTGTGGTAAGATCTTTCTCTGTGACAGATGACAATGCGCTGGAAGCCTCGCCTCTTGAATAACCAAGGGCAACGAGGGCGCTGATTGCTTCGCCTCTTGTTCCCTGAATGGCAGCCGGGCTCTGTGCATCCGTATCCAGATAAGAGCCATCCGGAGCCGTTGCCGTGAACTTATCCTTCAGTTCCAGCACGATTCTCTCGGCACTCTTTTTACCGATGCCATTCGCCCTCTGCAAAGCCTTCGCATCTTCAAATACAATAGCCTGCTTGAGCTGGTCAAGGGTAAATGCCGAGAGAATGGAAATGGCTGCCTTCGGACCGACACCGCTGATGCCGATGAGCTTCTTGAATGCGTCCAGTTCGCCTTTGCCTGAAAAGCCGAAGAGGCTGACGTCGTCTTCCCGCACGATCATCGACGTGTAGACGAGAACCTCCTCTCCTTCCGCATTCAAATACGCAGTGGTGTTGGCAGGTACGAAGACCTGATATCCCACTCCGTTTACATCTATGATTATGTACCCATCGCCTTTATCGGCGAGGATTCCTCTGAGAAATCCTATCATCCAATATCTCCTATTATCTGTACCCTGTCATCTTCTGCAGTCTGTTGTCTGCGCTGTGTCCGTGACAGATTGCCGCCGCCAGCGCGTCCGCCGTGTCATCAGGCTTCGGAACTGCCTGCAGATTGAGCATGGTCTTCACCATAAACTGGACCTGCTGCTTGTCCGCCCTGCCGTATCCTACCAGGGCCTGCTTGATCTCAAGAGGTGTGTACTCCGCCACCCTGAGTCCGCCTTTGATGCATGCCAGAATGGCGACCCCGCGCGCCTGCCCCACGTTGATGGCTGTCGTCACATTTGTATTAAAAAACAGTTTCTCTATACTGGCCTCCTCCGGTCTGTACTCCTCGATGATGTCCCTGAGCCCGTCATACAGGCTCTCCAGCCTGTCAGGCATCTCCATATCCTTATCCGTTGTCAGGGAGCCGTAATCGATTGCCCTGAAGTGGTTGCCGGTCTTCTCAATGACGCCCCACCCCAGTATCGCATAGCCCGGATCGATTCCAAGAATGATCATATTTCACCTCTTTCTGCGGCTCAATTATAACATGACGAACAAGTGTTTGTCTACAGCTATTTCCCTGCGGCAGAACAATTCAAATGCAATTTTATTCAATTTTATGCATTATAATAGTTTTCCATATGTTATAATGGCGTCACAAAAGGGGAACAATTTCGAGAGGAGGTTTCTCGTGCGCATTTCAAGACAGAACAAGATTCTTGAACTCATTGAACAATATGAAATCGAAACACAGGACAAGCTCGCTTCTCTGCTTAGAGAATACGGTTTTGATGTCACACAGGCGACTGTTTCCAGAGACATCAAGGAACTCCAGCTTGTGAAAAAGCTTTCATCGACGGGCAAATACAAGTATGCAGTCTCGACAAGCGATGACGGCCCGATTCCTTCACGTTTAATTGATATTTACCGCAGCACCGTCAGATCTATCAATAAATCCGGTAATATTGTATTGTTGAAATGTCTTTCCGGATGCGCGAACGCTGCCGGCGAAGCGCTCGATTCCATGGCGATGCAGCACGTCATAGGCTCCGTTGCAGGCGACAATACCCTGCTTCTTGTCGTAGATGATCCGGCGAATTCAGATGAAGTCGTCGCACTCCTCGAAGGCCTGCTCCAAAAGTAGAATTGCTGCCTTTGCAAAAGCAATAAAAACATGATCAGACACATTAGCATCAAAAATTTCGCCATCATTGAAAACGTCGAGATCGACTTCAATGATGGTCTTAATATTATCACCGGCGAAACTGGCGCCGGTAAATCTGTTGTTATCGAAGCAGTCAGTCTCGCTCTGGGAAGCCGTGCGGACACTGCTTTTGTTCGTTCTGGAACGGACAAAGCTATCATCCAGTTGGTTGCAACTCTGGACAACGCTGACGGCACCGGAGATGAGAAAGAATACATCATCACCCGTGAGGTATCAGCCGCAGGCCGCAGCCTTTGCCGTATCAACGACGAAATCGTCACATTGGGCACACTGAGCAAGTTCTGCCGCAGCCTCGCGGACATCCACGGCCAGTATGACCACCAGTCCCTGCTGGATCCTGACAACCATATCCGCCTCGTTGACCTCTACCGCAAAGACACCACAGCGCCTGCAAAGGCAGCCGTGGCGGCGCTCTTTGACAAGTACACGCAGCTTCGTGAAAAGCTCGCCCGCCTGAAGCGTGATCAGGCGGAAGGAAAACGGCAGCGCGACTTTATGGATTTCGAACTTAGGGAAATCGACGACGCCCGCCTCATTGCCGGTGAGGACGACGCGTTGGAAGAAGAAATCGCTCTTCTCCAGAACAGCGAAAAGATTTTCAGCTCCCTGGCAGGCGCCTACCAGGTAGCATCCGACAGTGAATATTCTATTCTCTCGGCCATGAAGCAAGTCTCTGATCTGGTCGGTGAGACTTCATCATACACCAAGGACCTGGCGGACCTGAGCCAGCGTCTGGAAAGTCTTTACTATGAATATGAGGATGCCTGTGTGAGCATCCGCGACTTGCGGGACGGCACCGTATTCGACCCTGCCGCCCTGGATCAGGCAATCGGGCGTTATGAAACCATCAAACACCTGAAAGAAAAGCACGGCCGCACCATTCCGGAACTGCTGGAATATGCGGAAGAGCTTCGCGCCCGTCTTTCCTCCATCGACAATGCCGATGAGGAAATCACAGCGCTGCAGGCGCAGATCGGACAGACGGCCGCATCCCTTGAAAGAGCCTCTGAAGAACTGAGCACACTACGACGTGCCTCTGCAGCTGAATTGGAAACGCTCATTACGGAGCAACTCAGCCAGCTCAACTTCAGCGATGCTGCTTTTGCAATAGACTTCAAAAAGGCAGTTGATGCCAATGGGAGCACCCAATTCTCCGCAGAAGGCACCGACATCGTCGAGTTCCTGATCACCACCAACCGCGGTGAACCGCTCAAACCGCTGAGCAAAATCGCATCCGGCGGTGAAATGTCCCGTATCATGCTGGCATTCAAGAAGATCATCGGCGATTATGATCACATTCCGACCATGATCTTCGATGAAATCGACAGCGGCATCAGCGGAATCGCCGCCTCCGTCGTCGGCCGCAAACTCTGCGAAATTGCAAAGCGCCACCAGATCATCTGCATCACCCAC
>SVCS01000036.1 GCA_015058205.1 Clostridiales bacterium | reverse complement strand
TCGCAAAAGCCACTTTAAGATTCTCAACCCTGAAGGATTTGACTCCATTCCGTAAAACAACAGACGCGTCTGTCATTTTTGTCTGCCCTCCACGTATCGGCAGCATTTCTGCTGCCTTTGAATCACCCTACGATCATGTTAAGAATCTCTTTGGTGAATGTGATGATAATTCCACCTGCCAGGGTCAGAAATCCGTTCGCCCTCTGGCTGGGATCTCCGGCAGATTCTCCGGCAGCTGCGCATCGAAGGTCAGCGCGATGGTGTTCACCGCGCCGCTGGTGTCGCCATGCACATAAGGATCCGCGTTTCCGTCTGCCGTCAGCACCACGTTCGGATGCTTCAGGATGTCATACTTCAGATCTTTCACCGGCCGCTCGCCGCGGATAAAAAGAAGCGCGTACTGGTTGTCCAGCATCCGCACTTCGTCTGGCGTCATGAGTTCACTGCCACCTTGTCAAGTGATGAGTTCAGAAGCAAAAAGACCAGCTCATTTCATTCTGAACTGTTTAACTACAGGCTGTAACGTCTTTTCTCTGTCCCTATTGTTGTCTGCTCTGAATGCCCCGAGCAGAGTACTGTCTCATCAGGCAGCGCGAAAATGCGCTCCATAATGCTCTTTATGAGGTTGGTTTTATTGCCGCCGGGATATCCCCAGCTGCCGATGCCGGCCTTGAATATGGTGTCTCCGACGAAAGCGACTTTGTCCCTCTCGCTGTAGAATGTCACCGAATCCGGGGTATGTCCCGGGGCGTGAATCACCTTCAGGCAAAACAAAGGATCACTTGCCAGAGATATCGTCTCTCCGTCATCCAGCGCCAATGCGCCGTCGATCGTTATCGCGGGGCCGCAAAGCGCTGACAGGTTGGCGTGTGCATCCTTCAGCATCAGTCCGGTCCTGTCGAAAGCATATATCTTAGCTCCGAGTTCTTGTCTCAGCTGATCTGCCGCACCCATGTGATCGAAATGTCCATGGGTGAGCAGGATCTTTTCGATCGTCCAGCCATTCCTCCTTATAACCGACATTACCTTGTCAGGCTGTGCTCCGGGGTCTATAAGGAATCCGTGACCGGTCGCGTCATCGATATAGAAGTACGCGTTGACACCAAAGTAACCTCTCAGAGGTATAAGTCTTACCATCACCTTGTCCTCTAGAAGTGGAGCTCGCAGCCGTCAGGTCCGCATGTCATGCCGCCGGATTCCTGTGCTGCTTTGGCTGCCTTTGCAAGCTTTTCATCTCCGAGCACCTTGAGCATCGTCTTCTTCATGCCCTCGGTTGTCTGTGCTCCTGAGATTCCATACTCTCCGATAACAAAGAACGGAACTGCATGGATGCCGTAGGCTGATGCCTGAGTTTCATCTGCAATTACCTCGTCTCTGTATTTATCTGAAGCAAGGAGTTCCTTTACTTCATCGGCATCCAATCCGCACTCTTCACCTATCTGCTGCAGGAGTTCCTTATCTGCGAGTTCCTTGTTGTCTGTGAAATATGCTGCAAACAATCTCTCAATTACTTTGCCTGCTATCTCAGGATCATCCTTGCTCTGTGCGAGCTTGGTCAGTCTGTGAGCATCCATCGTGTTGGTGAAAAGCGTTGTCGCGTATTTGAAGTCGATGCCTTCACCTCTTCCCATCTCTGAAATGTGCTCGATCGACCTGCCTGCGTGCTCATATGAGATACCATACTTCTTTGCGAATCTTGTCTGTGTATCTCCTGTCGCGTGCTCGCCTGCGGAAGGATCAAGCTGGAATGCCTTCATCTCGATCTCAACATCTGCATTTTCATTTTCCGTGATCTCTTCCAGAGCTTTTTTCATCCTTGCCTCACCTATATAGCAGTAAGGACATGCGTAGTCTGACCAGTAAGTGATTTTCATATCTGCCTTCTTTCTGTCTGCTTTTGTGCAGATTATTAGAACATGTTTTATTATTTGACACTTGATATAATATAGAACATGTTCTATAATGTCAATAGAAATAATAAAACTTGTTAAAATTTTTCTACAAACAGAAAGATGAGGTCATCCCATGCCACGCAAGAGCGGACGCCCTGTCAAGACAGACAGCAATGAAGACAACAAGCAGAAGATCATCGACGCTACAGTTCATCTCATAAAAACAAAAGGCGCCGATCATATCACTGTCCGCGGAGTATGCAAGGAAGCAGACGTTTCGATCGGGACCTTCTATCACTATTTCCGTGATAAGGACGACCTGATGATGTTTTTCGTCCGCACAACTCCGTTCAATGACGCCGAGCTTGAGACTCCCCTTTCTGACATAGCCTCCAGAATCAGTGAACTGTACATGATGCTCATCGACCTGTACCTTGATCTTGGGGAGGACTTCATGAAAAGCTTCTATTCTACCTCTAACCTTTCCCTCTCCGCATATATGGGAGAAGAAGATGGATGCTTTGCGCCGGATACTGTCATGGCAAGAAGCGAAGTTGAACTGCAGGCTGCGCTGGACGCAGGATATGTGGACGCAAAAACAGATGTCCACACTGCATGCATGGACATCTGCACTATTATCAAGGGCTGCGTATTCGAGTGGTGCCTTGTGAATGGCGATATGGATATCCGCGAGTCCGTCTACCGCATCATCGGGAATTACCTCAAGCCGTACCTTCGTTGACCTCTTTCTCAATATCCTCCTCAGACAGCAGAACATAATCAGAATGATGTCATACTTGAGATCCATGACCGGACGCTCGCCTCGTATAAACAGCAGCGCATACTTGTTATCCAGCATTCGCACTTCTTCTGGCAGCAAAAGTTCCCGTCCGGCATTCTGGTCGTTTGTGTAATATGGCATGTTGCACCTTCCTTTCCTGTTTTGGGCATAAGAAAAAGCCGTAAGCTTAATGCCTACGGCGACGTCGTGTATATGTGGTTCTCTTGAAATCAGATCGTTTGCCCGCGGCGGCTCATCTCTTTGGTGAGATCGGTCACCACATCTGCCATGGTAATACTTCGCAATTCATTTTCCATTGCATCCTGAACACTCTGAATCTTATCGTCCAGTGCTTTATGGATATTTCCGCCGACCACGCACTGCGGGTGCGGATTCTCGTGAAAATGGAATAGTCCTGTATCATAAACCGTATCAACCGCCTTATAGATATCATACAGCGAGATGTCTTCCAGCGGTCTCGCAAGCCTTGACCCACCACTGCCCTGTCTGGCCTCGATGATTCCGGCTTCTTTCAGTTTGGACAAAACTGTCCTGATGATGACAGGATTGGCCTGAATACTTGAGGCCAACACATTGCTGGTCACTCTTTGCTGATCCTGAAATAGATCTATGAATGCCAGCGCATGGACGGCAATGGTGAATCTGCTTGTGATCTGCATATGATTGTTGGCGTTATTCGCTGACTACGCTGATCCGTTCTTTGATGTGATTTCCTGATTCGATCTCATCTACCATCGCAATGGCATAATCAGCGTAAGAAATAACGCTCTCTCCTTTACTGTTTAATACTAATTCCTCTCCGCCGAGGATATACTTACCGGTTCTTTCTCCGTCAGCCTGGAAGTCTCCCGCCGGGCTCACGTAGGTCCAGTTTACATCATCTACCTTGCGGAGCTTCTCCAGCAGCTTTCCGTGCGCATTTACGACAGGCATCGCTTCATCCGGAAACGGCGTGACATCTACGACCGTCTGTGTGTGCTCAGGATTCACGTACAGGCTTCCTGCTCCGCCTACGATAACCAGTCTCTTGTCGCTTCCCTTCAGAAGATCCACGAGGTGCATACTGGCATCACAGATCGTGCCTGCTGTGTCAGGTGCCCAGGACCCGTATGCGTTTACGACGACATCAAAGTCTGCGAGATCTTCCTTTGTGAGGTCAAAGAGATCCTTGATGATGGCATCCTTAGCCACTGTCCTGTTCTCTCCTCTTACGACAGCTGTGACATCCATGCCGCGGCTTACTGCTTCCTCTGTGATCAGTCTTCCTGCTTTTCCGTTTGCTGCTACTACTGCTACCTTCATTTTATATTTCCTCCTTCATGTTGTCAATTTATTTATTACAACTTGCAAGGATAAAATATCACTTTAGTTTCTACTTGTCAATAGATTTATTACAACTTTTTCAAATAATTACTATTACTATTCCCGGTTCTTCCTTCTTGTCCAGTCCCCCTGCAATAACTTTCATACTTTCTTTTGTCGTTGCCATAATGTTTCCTTGTTTCCGGGTCCATTTCGGCAGCAACCTCCGGAGTCTTCACCCAGATGCCCCACAACGCGTCCTGGCTATAATGATCTGCAGCGACCATATTCAGTTCCTCCAGTGTGACATACCCCTGGACGAGCCCGTCATCCGCAAGTGCCGCGATATCTTTATATGGAATATAGTATGAGATGGACTGACGCTCGTCACTGAGCCAACCTGTATCCGTAAAGAACTCCATCTGATCCTCTGCCATCTTTTCTATCGGCAGCTCCCAATATCCAAACTCATCCCATTGGATGAAAGAGCGGCTGCGACTTAGTATCGGAATTAGACGATATTCTCCATCCTTGCGGATATACGGCCCTATTGCCTCGATTTTGTCATCTCTTTTTACCGCAGCATAGAATTCATAATATGTGCTCATACATTTTCCCTCCTTTGACTTCGGTGATAATGTATAAGCATAATGCAGGCTGAGTACAAAAGTCTGTACTCAAAGATCAGTGAACTACGCAGTCGCTCGCAGCCAAATCAGAGATTTGGGCGAGCGGTGCGGCTGACCTACCACCGTTCTGCTGTCGCCGACGGCTCGGCACTCACGGGGTCAGGGACAAGCAAAAAGACGCCAGAATCATTGAAATTTCAATGTTCCAGCGCCTGATAAAATCACTGTATTTTTAGAACCATTTTAGAACCATGGCTCAATGCCCGGTTCATGAAACCCAGTCATACCAATGGTTTCAGCAATCTGGCAAGCAAGTTTTTCAGGATTTTTAGAACCAGAATAGAACCGACTGTGATCAAAAAACATATGCATCAGAACAGATAATATGATATAGTGACTCAAAAAGGACAGGGGGTGCTTGTTATGACTGATGACTATTTATATCACCTGCTGTATCTACCTCGCGGTATTGAGCGTCTCGAGAAACTGGGTGAGTGCAAGATATATCCGAAAAATACACAGCTGAACGAAGCAGGAACGATTCCTGACTGCTGCTACATCGTAAAGAGCGGCCGTGTTATCTGTTATGAATTCTCTTACAGCGGCGACCAGCGGGTCTACAATATCATGGAGCCCGGCTCGATGTTCATGGAAGAGTGTCTGCTTACCGATACGCCATGTCCCGTTATGTTCAAAACACTGGATCAGTGCGAGCTGGTGCAAATCGACAAGTGTGATCTGAAGCGCGCGTTCAAGCATGATATCGATATCGTGATGGACGTATGCGAATCCATCTCGACAAAGTTTCTTTCTGCGATGGAACATCTGCGCCTTGGTCCCCGTCAAGGTTCCGAATGGAAAATCTGCAAAATGCTCCTTATCTGCATCGACCACTACGGCGAGCAGCAGTCTGACGGAGGTTGGAAGCTTAACCGCAAAATCAGCCAACAGATGCTGGCAGACATTTTGGGAATGAACCGCGTGACGGTGGCGCGGAAGATCAAAGAACTGCGGGATCAGGATCTCATTGATATTATTAATGGCCATATGTGCTTTTCCAGCCGCGCAGCATTGGAAGAGCATATGATCAGTATAGAAAAAGAGGATTGATCACATTGATCAATCCTTTTGTTTGATTATTCCTGCACTTGACCCTCCAGCTTTTTCAGTTCTTTCGCGAACAGAAGCCCTGCTGTAATGGCCATGGCCATATCCGCAATCGGACCGGACCATAAAACGCCGTCCAGCCCACAGACCCGCGGGAGCAGAATCAGACACGGCGGGAAGAACAGAACCTGCCTGACCAGAGAAATCCCTATAGCCTTTGAGACTTTCCCCTGAGATGTGAAAAAACCTGCAATGGATGTCTGCAGTCCGTAGAGCGGAATCAGCAGGAAGAAAATCCTGAAAAATTTCTTTGCAAATTCAAAATAATCCGTACTTCCATCTCCGAAGAAGGCGGTGATCTGAACTGGCAGAAACTGATAGCAGAGGAATACGGCAAAACCAAGAATCACAACAATCCCGACCACCTTCTTCGCCGCTTCCGCGACACGGGCGTAATTACCGCGCCCGAAATTGAAAGACGCAATGGGCTGCAGCCCATTGGTCATGCCTATGATCATAGCGTTGGCCAGTGTGTTCACTTTATTGGCAACGCCGGCGACCGCCAGACACACATCGCTGCCGTAAATGCTCATCGCTCCATAAGATTTCAGCGCATTGTTCAGGAACACCTGCACGATAGCCTGTGTCCCGAAATTAAATGCTGGACCAATGCCTATACCGGCCATCTGTCCGTACAGTTTCCAGTCAGGACGGAAGTAAGCAGCCTGCAGCGGCACAGCTCGGAAACGACGCTTCATATACCAGACGACCATCGCTGTGCTCACTGCCTGCGCGATCAGCGTCGCCCACCCGGCGCCGACAATGCCCCATCCGAGTCTCATAATAAAGACAGCGTCCAGAATGATGTTCAGAATCGCTCCTGTTGCAACGACCGCAAGCGAATAGTTCGGCGCGCCATCCGCCCGAATAATAAACGGCCCCGATGCGCCGATCATAGAAAACACAAAGGACAGAGAAATAATTCTGGCGTACGGCGTCGCGACCGGCATAACGGTATCGGTGCAGCCGAACAGATGAAGCAGCGGCTCTGTCCACAGCAGCATCGGAATCATACAGATCAGTCCGCACAGAATCATGATTCCGAATCCGCCGCCGACGCATTTCCCTGCGCCATCGATGTCTCCGCTTCCGCGCCTGATGTTCATGGCGTTGGATGGTCCCACGCCGCACATCAGGGAAAGTGCAGTAATCAGAGTGATCATAGGAAAGACGACATTGGTCGCCGCGTTGCCCACCACGCCCAGCACATTCCCGATAAAGAACTGATCGATGATGTTATAGAAACATGTGACCAGACTGCTGGCAAGGGATGGAATACAAAAGCTCACAAGCAGTTTTGAGATTTTTTCTGTTTCCAGAGGATTTGTCATTGTTCCTTCACGACGGCTGCCTTGGCCGCTTTTTCCCTTGCTTTCGCCCGAGCTTCATCCAGTTTTTTCTTTCCTTCTTCATCCGTGACTGCACTGTTGAGAATCAGAACCAATGCCTTGTCCCTCTTCAGCTTCCAAATCAGAGGATCTTTATTGATGTTTGCTTCTGCTTCTTCCGGTTCCATACCAGCTTGGGCAGCGATTTCCTCGATGAACTGCCGGACTTCAGCCGGTGTGATCTCAATCTTCTTCTCTGCTGCGACAGCGTCGAGCAGCAGATCCAGACAGACATCTCTTGCCGCCTGCAGCTGCCTCTGGTTGCGCCACTGTTCCTCGGTCAGTTCCAGAGAGCCAAGATACGCTTTGAACAGCTCCTCCGTGCGTTCTTCCGGCGTCTGGGAAGCTTTGGCTTTATCCCGGGCTGCAAAGATCTTGTCCAGTTTGGCGTCATAGTCCGCCGGCAGGTCATGGTAACGCTCAGCCATATCCTTGATCTGGGAACGGAAATATTCCTTCCAGTCCATCTCATGCTCCGCAGAGGCGGTCTGCAGCATCAGATCCATCGCTTCGCGCCGCACCTGCACTTTCGGTCTTACGACATCAGCTGCCTTGTAGGCTTCGTCCACCACCACCAGCATATCGGCCAACAAATGATATACCGCGTCATTGTTAACGTTGATTTTCTCCTGAGCGGTGATGGCATCCAGCTTCTGCTCGACCATGTGAGGCGGAATCTCACCTTTCATGTTCTCACAGGCTTTCTGTACAACCGCCTGCTCAAACTCCAGCTGCTGCTCACTCCGGCGGAAAGGAACGGCAATGCCTTCATACTGTCCAAGCTGCACGTCTGGATACATGTCGGCTTTCACTGTGAACTGCACGCCGCCGTCCGGCATGAACTGCATGTCACTCACCTGAGGACGCCCCATGATACGGATCCCCTCGTCCCCCAGAAACTGGTTGAAGGTGTCCGGAATCACATGGTTCAGAGCCTCGTCGAACAGTACTGCCGGACCGTAGGTCATCTCCAGATCCGGCAACCCTGCCAGTCCAGGCGCTTTGCCCATAACCGGATAACGATCGGTGTTCTCCATATAGGCAGCATATCTGGCTCTGTCGAACTCCTCTTTGTCTACGAGAATCTCAACATCCAGAATATAATCAGTGATTGTTTTTCTGTTGATTTTCATTTTCTTTTCCTCCGCACATCAGAAGCGATTATTGAAGTTGAATCCACCGTTCAGACCACCGTCAGGCGCCTGATCAAATTGGATATTGCCTTTGACTTCCACCGGATCTGTCAGTTTATGATCAATAAACGCATCGTGCCCCTCATCCAGCAACCTGATCTCTTCTTCGGAGCAGAGCTGGCCATGCATGAGCTTACGCCACATTCCTGACAACAGCTCGAACCGTTCTTTTTCTTCCGGCATCATGTTGAAGAATGCTGTGTAGGTCTCCGTTCCGCAGCGTTCGATTTTTTTGTACTGCCGCGTGATCCAGTACATTTCTTCTATAGTGATTTCATAAGGGTCATGTGGGCGGTCATCGATCAATGCCAACTCGTCACCCTTGCGGCCGTGGAAAATCTCATAATCTTCGATTTCATTGTTCCAGTAGCCGGTTCCGATGATTGCGGCCAGTCTTCCGTGTTCAGCTTTGATGTATGCCCCTCGCTCGGTTTCGATCAGCGGCAGGCAGTGTGTAAGCTGTGCCACCAGCGCTCTGTTTTCTTCTTCGTACTTGTTCATGGCTTGTTCCTTTCTTACAAAATCCACTCCAGGTCTGAGACTCTGTTCGCGATTTCGACCTGTCTCTGTTCAAACTGCAGTTCCTTATTATGCATATAGTATTTATCACAACCATAGTGTCCTATGAACCGTGCCGTATAGTAATTGACCGTCAGCTCGGTCACGAAGATCAGTATTTCATCTCCGCTGATTTCTTCCTCTTCCCTCTCAAAGGCCCGCTCGCAGAAATCAAAGGCATTACTGAGCGCATCGCTGCCGCCGGCGGCAGCTTCCTTCAAATCGTCCAGCATCCCGTCAAAGGCTTCTCTCACAATCGCAAATCCCGCCTCGCCGTCCGATACGCCCTGCCGAAAAATTTCTGCCCGCATCTCTTCCAGAGCGATAACCATCCGCTGCATGGCCTTCTGTTTGTCAAGAGAAAGAGAAGATGCTTTCCTGCCTTTCTCCAGAGCGTTCTTCTGAGCGTCGATCAGTTCCTCCAGGATCTGCGCAGGCGCTCCGCCGGGCATTTTTGCCTTTGCATCTTGGAGAACCGGAGTCAGCAGATCCAGGACATCTTCCTTCCCGCAGACCTCCCGCAGCTTCGCTGTTACGGCATCGAACAACAGTCCCAGGAAACTCATCCGCTCATCCATCGGCGCATGCTGTGCCCGGAACAGTACATCCTCTCCAGCCGTGCCTTCCAGAATGGCGTCGATTTGGTAATCGCTTCTGTACTTGCGAAACAGATCATAATAAATGGCGAAATCCTTCGCAATCTTCGGTGTTTGAATGTACTGACTGATGAGCAGTTCGTCCACGGTCAGATCATTGGCTTCATACAGCCGGATCATCTCCGACAGGTCATCCCAACCACGGGCGGTCACGAAATGCTTGCCGTCCGCGGTGCTTTCGACTTTGTAGAAGTCCTTCTTACGGGCAGACAGATACGTCAGTACCGAAGGGTGCACGCCCTTGGCTGTGGCATACTCACGCCAGGTCTCGTAATCTGCTTCTACATCGATCCGCTTCAGCCGGTCCCAGGTGACGATATCAAAATCCCGCACTGATTTGTTGTACTCCGGCGGATTGCCCGCTGTGACGACGATCCAGCCCGCCGGGATCTGATGCTGTCCGAAGACCTTGTACTGCAGGAACTGCAGCATGCAAGGCGCCAGCGTCTCTGAAACGCAGTTGATCTCGTCGAGAAACAGGATCCCTTCGCGCACATCCGTCTCACGCATCAGCGCGTAGATGGAGCCGATGATCTCGCTCATGGTATATTCAGACATCTGGTATTCATAGCCTTCGAACTCCTGCTGTGTGATGAACGGAAGTCCCAGCGCTGACTGTCTGGTGTGGTGGGTCATGGAATACGACACCAGCCCAACGCCGAGCTCTGCCGCCACCTGCTCCATGATAGCGGTCTTGCCGACGCCCGGCGGACCGATGAGCAGCACCGGTCTCTGCTTCTCGATGGGAATGATGTAGTTCCCAAGCTCATCCTTTGTGAAATACGCCGTCATGGCGTTTTTGATTTGTTCCTTTGCCTGCCGGATGTTCATACTCTCCTCCTGCCCTTCGGCGTGTTACAGTGCATATTTATCGAAAGCATCGATATCTTCCCTCTGCCCTCTGTATTCGAGCAGCAGCGCCACGATTTCCATTGTTTTCTTCTGCTGCGCATATTCCAGTATCCGCGGATATTCTGTCTTGCCGATCGCCTGATGTGCTGTCAGGTACTGCAGCGCATCCGTCAACTGTTCATCGATTATGCGCCTGGCCAGAAATTCCATATTGTCTTTGATATATGATTCATACTGCGTGCGGATGTCCTCCGGATACCGATCCGCATACCGGCAGAAGCCGATGGCTGCTGCGGTGCGGGCTGTTCCTTCTTCGAACTGCGCAGGCCCCATGCCGCAGACGGCTGCGCTGATTAGCGCCCGGCATCCATCGAAAGGATCTTCTCCAAGGCTTCTGATCTGCGGCGATTCGATCAGGACTTCCTCAAGTCGTTCGCATCCCTGCAGCGCGCCTGTTCCGATGACCTTAACGCTCTTCGGGATGCGTATCTTTCTGTACTTCTTATCTCCGGCGAAGGCTCCGGCTGCGACCTTGTGTACGTAATCCGGGAGGCTGCATTCCGACCCTTCCCCGATATATGCGTAAAAAATGCCGTTCTGTATGATCCTGCCTGTCTCATCCGCAAGACCGACGCATCCGTCGAAACATCTGGCGCCGATGGAGGTTAGCCGGTCTGTCAGGTCGATCTCCCGCAGTGCGTGGCAACCTGCAAAGGTAGCCGCTCCCAGCTGTGTCACGCCTTCGCCCAGCTTCACGGACTGCAGTCCACTGCACCCTTCAAAGCATCCTTTGCCGATGTCCTCCATAGACGATGGCATCACAATCGTCCTGATCCGGCGGCAGCCAGCGAATCCGTATCGTCCAAGCCTTCGCACGCCTTCCCGGATCGTCAGCTCCTCGATGCCCCAGCATCCGTGGAACGTATTGTCAGGCAGCTCCTTCAGGTGCCCGGGCAAGGTCAGCTCGCGGAATCCGGCGCATCCGTGGAACACGGACTCTTCCAATGTTTCCAGGCTGTCCGGCAGCACCAGTTTCTCAAAATATCTGTCCCGTCCGAAGGCCAGCCGTTCAATATGTTTCAGTCCTTCCGGCAGGATGACTTCCTGGAGCACAGTGCACTCGTAGAAGGCTTCCACACCGATCCGCTCCAACCCGCGGGCCAAGTGCACGTATTGCAGCTTCAGGCAGCTGGAAAAACAACGTTCCGGCAATTCTCTGACCGGTCCCAGAAACCAGACCTCCTCCAGACTGACGCAGCTGAAGAACATCCATCCGCCGAAGGACCTCACGCTCGCCGGGATCGTGACCTGCTGCAGACTGCGGCAGCTGGAGAAGACGCCGTTCTCAATCACTTCGATGCCCTCCTCCAGGTCGACCTGCTTGAGGCGGTTGCATTTTTCGAAGGCGTGCCAGCCAATCTGTCTGACTGTCCCAGGTATACGGATGTGCGTCAGGCACATGCACTCCGTGAAGGCCCTCCAACCGATGTATGTGACTGAAGGCGGAATCTGCACATCCTCCATCAGCGTGCAGTCCGCGAAGGCTCCTGCCGCGATCATCACGGCTCCCTCCGGAATCTCCGCCCGCCGGATGTTCCGCTTCGCCCTGACCAGCACCTTCCCCAGGATCTTGAATTCTCCCTCTTCCGGTTTCCACGATGTTTCATTGCCGGCGTATCGTTTGTACCAGGGCGTTCCCGCGAAAGCATCACGCTCAATCCGGACGACGCTTCCTCCGCCGATGATCTCCGTCAAACCAGCACACTGGTAAAAAGCTTCCTCCCGGATGCAGACCAGACTTTCCGGCAGCGTCACTTCCCGCATTTGCCTGCAGCCCGTGAAGGCGCGGTGCGCGATTTCTGTCACACCTTCCGGAATCGAAACGAAGGGTTCTTCTCCCGCATATCCTTTCAGTATTCCGTTTTCGATTTCAAAACGCTCTGATTTCATCTTCTTTTAGAATCATTTTAATGGCCCACACCGGGACCTCCGGCAGTTCATATCCCTGATCCAAAAAGATGAACGCTGCGTCATAGTCCGGCGGATTGTTCGGGAAAGTCCCGTATCCATCCGTAAAATAGATCAGGCCTTTGAAGTTCGTGAACTCATGCTGCCGGAGAAGGCTGTCCACATGTTCGAACACAGGACGGAAATCGGTTCCGCCGAATCCCTTGAGCACCATATCCTTCATGTACTCATCGAACTCATCTTCTGTCGTAATACGCACATCTTCTTCTACACGTGCGCCGCACTGAATAATGTGTACGTTCACTCTCGTGAAGTAATTCTCACTCTGTTTCAGGATATTCCAGGTCTTGGTGACGAATTTCTGCACAATGTCTCCCGATACGGATTCCGAGGTGTCCAGGGCGATCACGAACTCCCTGACCTTCTTTACGTCCTTGTACTCCAGCGGCTCCACTAGCGGCATATTGTCATAGAGTTTCAGTCCATAGGTATAAAATATATAATCGAATTCGTCATCATTGATTTCAATGTTTTCGCCCATCACGGAAAACCGTTTCAGCAGTTCTGTGTAATCATACTTTTCCCGGTTAATCTCCCGCAGTGTCTGCTGCATATTGCCAGCGCCCTCACCCCAGGTGTCCGAGGAGGTGTCCATATCCACCTCGATGCGCTCGGCGATCTCCTTCCAGGCTTCTTCGATTTCTTCCGGTGTCAGCACAGGAGAATCGCCTTCTCCCTGCCGGTCTTCATCTCCGCCGCCGGTTCCTGCCTCCTCATCTCCTGGGACAGCTTCCATCCGCTCTTCGCTGTCTCCTGCGTCCTCTCCCTCTTCGTTACTGTCATCCTCCGGCAGATTCTGATCGGATGACAGGTCCGTTTGGGCGTCATCGTCCAGTTCACCGTCGGATGCGCCGGGCTCGTTCTCGTCAGGATTTCCGTTTCCTTTGTCGAGCTCTGTCGCATTGTGCCAGATGCTGTGGTCGTCGGCATGGAAGTTCCGCTGTAGCGTCTGAATTTCCTCAGGTGAAGGGTCCTGCTCCATGAAATATTTATAAATCCACTCTGCCGTCAGCTTCGGAACCTCCTCTTGAAGCTGGCGGATGAGCCACATCTGCGCAGTCTGCCGTTCACACTTCAGTGAACGCAGATCCAGTCCGTTGATAACGTTCTCCACCGCGATATCGCAGGCCAGATCCCAAACGTCGGATCTGACTTTTTTGCCAATGAACAGATGTCGAAACAAGCAGTGCAGCGTTACATGCAGATAGTCTCTGGTCGGAATCTCCCTGGCTTTCTTGTACTGCCGCACCACATGCACACTGTTGTAGTAGAGGAACTGTCCGTCCGTAGCGATTTCCAGCGTATCCAGATCATGGTTTGGTACGATTCTCACAAAAGCCGCTTCCAAAAACCGCAGATTGATCATCAGCGTATTCCTCGAAAGGCGCAGGATATCGTAGGCGAGTTCTTCCGCCTTGCGGGCGTCCTCAAACTGTTTCCTATGATTCTCCGATCCGTCAGCGTAACCGTGCACTTTTCGCAGCTGCGCCGTACTGACTTCCCATTCTTTGCTTTTGTCAAAATCGTAGTTTGCCATTTTTCGCAAAGGCCATCCAGCCTTGTTAAAATAGTAAACGAGAGGTCCGAACCTTCCGAAATGTCCCGCTAAAAACATCCGGAAGGCTTAGCGGAACCTCTCGTTTGACTCAATTATTATAGATTGAGACAGCGTTTCTCACACTGGCTCTTGTTGATTTTGCACGATGCGCTATACGTTGTATCTCTGCGGAAGCGGCGGCATGTTGGCAAATTTCTCAGCCAGCCCTTCTCCGCCAAACTCAGTCTTGCCTGTCTTCTCATGCTCACGGATGGCTCTCCAGAGTTTCTCCGGCGTGATCGGCAGTTCTTTGATAACGAGACCTGTCGCATAGTTGATCGCATTTCCGATAGCAGATCCTACAGGAGCTGTGGAGCCTTCGCCGGCTTCCTTGGCACCCATTGGTCCTTCTGCATCTTCTTCGCTGCAGACGATGGTCTTGATGTTCGGCATATCCATCGCTGTCGGGAATCTGTAATCTCTGAAGGATGGGTTCATGTGTCTACCGTCCTTGTCATAGATACATTCCTCGTAGCAGGTGAATCCAAAGCCCAGAAGAACGGAACCCTCGATCTGACCTTCGACCGCGCGGATGTTCAGCGGACGTCCGCAGTCATGGCCGAATACGAAGTCATCCAGTGTGACCTGTCCGGTTTCCATATCGACTGTTACCTTCGCGGCAGATGCGGAGAAGGAGTATGCTGTCGCATAGTTGCCTACGTTCTTGACATATACGTCCTTGTCGCCTTCGTGGTTGTACGCGCCAACGCCGGCAACGCAGCGTCCGAAGTTCTTCTCTTCATATCCGTAGCAGGCTTCATTGTAGGAAATGTTCTTTTCTGCATCGCCCGGAATGAAGACTCTGTGGTCAGCCATCTGGATATCCTGCGGCTTGCATCCCCACTCTTCGGCCCAGTG
>SVCS01000005.1:35339-63146 GCA_015058205.1 Clostridiales bacterium | reverse complement strand
CTGGTCGCAACAGACGAACAGCTGGAAGCAGGACTGAAGATCTTCGAAGAAGCACTGGCAGAAGCTGCTAAATAAGAAACGGCGCGAAAGCACAGTCTTATGAAACGAACATATCCCGCAGAGCTAAGACCATAGTGGTCCCGCTTCTGCGGGATTTTGTTTTATCTGTGTATTTATCATGCTAAATCGATAAAGATATAGTAAAATATAAGACAGAAATAGTACAAAGCAGCAATCATAAAAGAAAACGATGTGAGAGGAGGAGTTACGGACATGAAGAAACTACTTGCCATATTGATGTCTCTTGTTTTTGCATTCACCATGTTTGGCCTTTCGGGATGCGGAAACGAAGAAGCTCAGGTGGAGGAAGAGGAAACTGCAGCAGAACCAGCAGCGGAACTCAGCGAGGAGTATACTGCCTTTGCAGATGCTGTTGATGTAGAGTTCGCAACAGAGGTGACAAAGAAGGTAGCGTCCTTCGGTGATGATGAAGCAGTAGGCATGAGATCTTCCGGATCACCGGCCGAGTATGAGACGTGCCAGTATCTGGAAGGCGTCATGAACGACATTGGACTGAACAATGTCACAGTTGATGATATCACCGTTGATGGATGGACCTTCAATGGTGCGAATATCACGTTCACTAACGCTAAGGGCGAAGAGCAGAAGATTGATTTGGGCGGATATCAAACCACGTTACAGGCTGATAATCAGGAAGTTGAGCTCGTATATGTGAACCGTGGTACTGAAGAAGACTACGAAGGCCTGGATGTCACTGGCAAGTTGGTGCTCTTTGAGGTCAACCAGGAAGAAGACTGGTGGATCAACTATCCGGCATATCAGGCAAAAGTCAAGGGTGCTCTTGCTGCTGTAGCCATGAGAGAATTCGTCAACAAGGATGAAGACGGAACAAGAATCGGCGTACAGGACTTCTGTGGACCTGCGGATGCACCTACTCTGGCCATCAGCCGCAAAGACTGCAATGCCCTGAAGAAAGCCATCAAAGCATCTGGAGAGGACTCTATTAAGGTTACATTAAATGCGGATTCAAAGGTAACAGAGAATACAACTTCCCACAATCTTTACGGTGAAATACCTGGTGCTGAAGATGAGACCATTTTCGTCTTCTCACACATGGACGGATACTTCCACGCTGAATATGATGACGCGTGGGGCGTTGGCGCTTCCATGGCAGTGGCAAAAGCCATGATCGACAGCGGATACACACCAGACAAGACCATTCGGTTCTGCGTCCACGGCTGTGAGGAATGGGGTCGTGAAGGAAGTGAATATGACTGGTCAACGGGAGCTTATGAAGAAATCATGACAGAGCATCCTGATTGGGTCAACGGAGGATTCGCAATCGTCAATATCGACGGCGGTTATCCGGTCGAAGGTGAGGAGAACAAGGGTACGAGAAGCTCCATTGAGCTGAAAGCCTTTGCCAAGAACAGTGTAGAAGAACTGTCAGACAGCACGGTATTTAAGTGGGCATTCCAGGGACTAAGCACGTATACAGAAGATTTCCAGTGGACGAGACAGGGTATCCCTGCCATCGTTGCGGGTGATGGAAATGGTACGAGTTACGATGACAATGGATACCACTCCACTTATGACAGCTTCAAATACCAGCCTTTGTATAAGGAAGGTTCCGAAGAGATGATCAAGACGATGGGCAAAGTGGCAATCGATCTGGATTCATGTCTTGTAAGACCGATGAACTTTAAGGCAAGAATCAAGAACTTTGAAAAATCGCTTAATGACGATGCTAAAGATCAGTTTGCGCAATCACTTGATGAAGCATATGCAGCAGCTGACGCCCTGAAGGCTGTCATGGATGAAGTGGAAGAATCCGGTGACGACGCTGCAGCAACAGAATTGAACAAACAGACCCAGGAAGTTTATCTGGCATTCCAGGATTCCCTGCTTGGACTGGACTTCATCAATGTAGATGCCATCATCAGACATGACATGTATGAAGATAATATCGATTATCTTGATCAGACGATCAAGGCATTGGAGGAAGGCAATATTCAGGAAGCCTATGACGAATATCTGTGGGCAATCGACTGGTCATGGTATGATATGTTCTTTGACAAGGAGACATGTGACTACATGAAGAACCAGCTCTTCAGCAAGCGTGATGATACCTGGGGTGCAGACTTGATCAAGTACCCTCATGCAGACACCAACGCCATCGTCGTATCGCTGAGGGATAAGTACGACACGGAAGGCGCGGATGTCAGCGAAGAAATCGCAGCACTGAAAGAAATCAAAGCGCAGCAGGAAGGCTATCTGGAGGAAGTATATGATGATGAACTTGCGGGCATCCAGAACGCCACAAAGCTGATGAATGGAATTGTAACAAACGAATAAGACGAATCATTAGGGACGAAAAATATGCTTCTGATTATCAACGACAGCAACAATGCATATTACAATCTGGCAGCAGAGGAATATCTCATCGATAACTTCGACGAGGACATTGTGATGCTCTGGCGGAATGACAATACCGTCGTTGTAGGAAAAAATCAGAACACCATAGAGGAAATCGACAGCAGATATGTGGAAGAACATGGCGTCAGCGTTGTCCGCCGACTGACCGGGGGCGGCGCAGTCTTCCACGATATGGGGAATGTGAATTACACAGTCATCCAATCCTATCAGGAAGGCCTGTTTTCCAACTATGCGTATTTCACAGAAACGGTTCGTGATTTCCTGCAGGGACTCGGCGTCAACGCCACCCTGAGCGGAAGAAATGACTTAATGATCAACGGGAAAAAATTCTCCGGAAATGCCCAGTGCGTCAGGAAGGGCAGAATGATGCATCACGGAACACTCATGTTCAGTTCTGATGTGAAAGACATTTCCGGAGCCCTCACCCCGAATCAGAAGAAGACAGAGAGCAAAGGAGTGAAGTCCGTTCAGTCTCATGTGACGAACATTTCGTCGCACATGGAGCAGCCGGCAGACATGGACACAGAGCAGTTTATGCAGCGGCTGTACGACTATTATCTCAGGCATTATCCTGAGGCAGTTTCCTATGAGTTGTCTCAGAGTGACAAAAGTGCCATACAAAAGCTGGCCGACGAGAAGTACGCCACTTGGGAATGGAACTACGGGGCATCTCCTGCCTTTGCAGTAAGTGTCAGCAGAAAGTATGACTTCGGACTGGTGGACGTGAGATTGAATGTGAAACGCGGACGCATCGAAGACGTTCGCATCTTCGGCGATTATTTTGGCATCAGGAGCATCTCGGAAATAGAGAAGCTGCTTGCCGGCACCGAGTACCGGGCAGATGCCATCAAACAAGCGCTTACCGGCATTGTGCTCGATGATTACATCAGCGGTATGACGGTACAGGAGCTAGCGGATTTGCTGAGCCGCACGGTATGAAAAAAGGCCGTAACGCGGTGTAATATTCGTTGTGCAGAATATGGACAGGGTTTATAATTAAGTTGTCGGAAAATTATCATATTTCAAGTTTTGCAGAGGAGAGTTCTAGTTATGAAAAAGAAGAATAAGAAGATCCTCAGAAGTGCAATAGCCATTTTGATTGCGGTAGCTACGACGGTGGCATACTTCCCGCTTTTGGGAGATGGCGCATATGCTGCGGAGCAGAATGGCAAATCAGGAGAGGCTTACTATGCACTGCCAGGTGAGGACGGAGAAGGCACAGGCTTTGTATCCGTTGATGACGCACTCACATCGGACGAAGTCAAAGCGGAGATAAACGCTCAGGTAGGGATTCCAAAGGCAGCCACCAATAATGCTGTAAAGCCACTGGAAGAAGGTGCGCTCAATGCGCTAGATGGCGGTGACCTCGTACAGGCAGCATCTGGCCCGGTAACGTCACCGGAATGCGGACTGGCGGTTTCTGAAACAGCAGGAGAGGTGCAGGCAATGGGTGATGGGGACGACGGTGAAGCCATTGAGTCGCCAGGAAAGATGCTAGTCGAGGTAGATGCGGAAGGCGTCGCAACACTTTATGCTCTGCTGGAGAACGAAGAAGTTTCATTTACTAGATTATATGTTGATAATGAAGAAGTATACTCGGTTGACGTATACGGTGACACATACGTCGACGGCGCCACATTCGATATGAAAAATTATCCTGTAGGATATCACACAGTAAGTCTTGACCTTACAGGCGGCGGCTATGATGGTTATTGCATTTACTATCCGTTTGTAGTGACACCGATCATCAGCAAGCCGTCACTGAGTCAGTATGACCTCTATACAGGATACTATTATTTCAACTACTATGATAACTACAATTATTACTCCTATGATGAGGACTGCGGCCTTTATATCGACTTCAGAAAAGCCGGCGCAGGCTGGAACGTTGGTTATGGTCCTGTAGGTTATGGGGAAACCAAAAAGAAGGCTGGCCTGTCAGCGGCAAGCGTTCATTACATCCGTACCTATTTCGCCAAAGTATTCCAGTATCAGCCACCGAACGGTGAAGTCGGAACATATGTCCTTAGAGGCCCTTATGCAGGACCGGCAAGTTTCAAGACTGCATATAAGTACACGCCGGTGAAATCCGTCAAGGCGAAGAAAGTAAAACAGTGGTGCAAGAAGGTCAAGATTCTGAAACTCAGCAGCCAGGTTTACTACAGAAACGGATACGCCGGGTGGGGTTACTACCGTAAGGTGCTGGGCAAGAAGACAAAGAAGTACTGGTATACGAAGGTCAAAGTTACTGTAACGATGAGCAAAGTACCTGGCATCGCCGGAGTATACATCGGATCGAAGCAACTGGCTGGAAACAAAAAGGTTTATGCGACGAACTTCATCCTTTCCGGCAAGAAGAAAGGCAAGAAGATCAGTGTCAGTGTTTATTCCTATATGAGCCCGGTATACGGAGGTCTGTCAGGAAAGGTACTGAAGAAAGTCAAAGTGAAATAGAACTCAGCAACATTTCAAATGAGAATAAAAGAGCGGTCATCTGAAAAAGACCGCTCTTTCTTTTGACTTTACATATACCCCGTGGGGGTATATAATGAGTGCCGTCAGGAGGACAAGACGATGAACAAAGCGATACAGGATAACTGTTGCAGCAGAAGAGAGGCTGAAGGCAGAACGAAAGAAAGATCCCAGGCAGAGTATAAAGATCTGATCAACCGGCTCAGCCGTATCGAGGGACAAATCAGAGGTCTGAAGAGAATGGTCGAGGAAGGCGCATATTGCCCGGACATACTGAATCAGAGTGCGGCAGCAAGCGCAGCCCTATCCAGTTTCAATCGTGTGCTCATGTCGAATCACATCAAAAGCTGTGTGATCGATGATGTCAGAGCAGGAAATGATGAAACAGTAGATGAACTTCTTGGAGTTTTGCAGAAACTGATGAAATAGAGGGGAACAGGCTAAGGATAGACGGAGACAGAAAGAAGAATGGATCAATATTTTGTGACAGGGATGAGCTGTGCAGCGTGTCAGGCGAGAGTGGAGAAAGCGGTATCCAATGTACCTGGTGTTGAAAACTGCTCAGTGAGTCTTTTGACAAATTCCATGGGAGTCGAAGGAACGGCTTCCGCGGATGACATTATCAAAGCAGTAGAAAAGGCCGGCTACGGGGCAAGGTCGAAAAACGCATCTGCAAATACATACGCAGCCGAAGAAGAGATGCTGCGTGATACGGAAACACCGGTACTGAAGAAGAGGTTGATTTCTTCCGTAGCGGTTCTTGTTGTGCTCATGTATTTTTCAATGGGTCACAGCATGATGGGGTTGCCGCTCCCGGGTTTTTTTGAAGGGAATCACATTGCGGTCGGCATGGCGGAGATGATACTGGCATTTGTTGTCATGCTGATCAACAGGAAATTTTTCACCAGCGGTTTCAGCTCGCTGATTCATGGAGCACCCAATATGGACACATTGGTTGCCATGGGTTCAACAGTTTCATTTGTGTGGAGCACGATCCTGTTATTTAAAATGACAAGGGATCTGGCAGATGGTAATATGGATGCTGTGATGGCAGGCGGCCACGGTCTATACTTTGAGACGGCGGCAATGATCGTCACACTCATCACCATCGGCAAGATGCTGGAAGCCATGTCCAAAGGCAGGACGACCGACGCGCTGAAGAGTCTGATGAAATTGTCGCCAAAAGAGGTGACGATTATCGTAAACGGAGAAGAGAGAATCGTTCCTGTCGAGGACGTTAAAGTCGGCGATGTTTTTGCCGTCAAGCCGGGAGAGAACATACCGGTAGACGGAGTCATCATCGAAGGAAGCACCGCAGTGAATGAAGCGGCGCTGACAGGTGAAAGTATTCCAGTCGATAAGACAGAAGGCGACCAGATTTCGGCAGCGACGCTGAACCAGTCAGGGTACATTAGAGCAAAGGCGACAAGAGTAGGAAAGGATACAACCCTATCACAAATCATCCAGATGGTCAGCGATGCGGCGGCTACGAAAGCACCGATTGCGAAGATTGCAGATAAAGTGTCCGGAATCTTCGTCCCCGCAGTCCTGGTCATAGCGGCCATAGTGATCATCATCTGGATCATCGCAGGCCAGGAGATCGGCTATGCACTTGCCCGCGGTATCTCTGTTCTGGTGATCAGCTGTCCATGCGCTTTAGGACTTGCGACACCTGTGGCAATCATGGTCGGAAACGGACTCGGCGCCAAGAATGGAATCCTGTTCAAAACAGCGCAATCGCAGGAGGAAGCAGGACGCATTGGCATTGTCGTCTTGGATAAAACGGGAACGATTACAGAAGGTCAGCCGGTAGTCACGGACATCATTCCATCGGAGGGTGTGGATGAGGAGACATTCGTAGGGAAGGCCTATGCGCTTGAAAGCAAGAGCGAACATCCTCTCGCAAAGGCAGTAACAGAAGCAGCAGCGGCAAGAGACTTGCAGGCGGAAGAGGTTACAGAGTTTACAGCAGTCGCCGGAAACGGACTGACCGGCAAGCTGGAAGGCCAGGAACTGATCGGCGGAAATCTGGAGTTTGTACAAAAGAAATCCGGCATCGAAGTTGAAGAGAAATTTACGCTTCTCGCAGAGGAACTGGCAGGAGAAGGCAAGACCTGTCTTTATTTCGCAGAGAACGGACGGTTTCTGGGCATCATAGCAGTTGCGGATACCATAAAAGAGGACAGCCCGGAGGCGGTTCGCCAGCTTAAGAATATGGGTATTCGCGTTGTCATGCTGACAGGAGACAACGAGCGGACGGCGCACGCGATTGCCGAGCAGGCAGGAGTCGATGAAGTCATCTCAGGTGTAAAACCGGATGGCAAGGACAGAGAAATCAGGAGACTCAAGAAAAAGGGAAAAGTCGCCATGGTCGGGGATGGCATCAATGATGCTCCCGCGCTCACAAGAGCGGATGTTGGCATCGCCATTGGAGCAGGGACCGATGTGGCAATCGACGCAGCTGATGTGGTGCTGATGAACAACAAGCTCTCAGAGGTGCCTGCTGCAATCAGACTGAGCAGAGCGACGCTCCGGAATATACACGAGAATCTGTTCTGGGCGTTCATATACAATATTGTACTGATTCCGGTTGCGGCCGGAGCATATGTGAACCTGACAGGCTGGACAATGAATCCGATGCTCGGAGCAGCGGCGATGAGTTTATCAAGCGTTTGCGTATGTATGAACGCGCTCAGACTCAATCTGTTTGATATCCACAGTACACGAAGAGATAAGAAAATAAAGATAAAGACAGTAGAAACGGAGGAACAGGAAATGGAAAAGACGATGAACATTGAAGGTATGATGTGCACACACTGCGAAGCGACAGTAAAGAAGGCACTCGAGGCAATCAACGGCGTGGAAGCAGCAGAAGTAAGTCATGAGCAGGATAAGGCTGTCGTAACGCTGTGCGCTGATGTGGCAGATGATATTCTGAAGAATGCGGTAGAGGCAAAGGATTACACTGTTATTTCCATTGAATAACTGACAGCTTTCAGGCTTCAGAGTAAAGAGGTATGAAAAACATCAGACCTGTATTTCACAAAAGCACGATCAACACGGATTCTGCGGTCGAAGAGTGGCTCGGAAGTCAGAATGCATCTGTTGATGAGAACATCAGAGAGTACATCATCCACCACAAGCGGAGTATCGAGGAGATGATCTTCTGGGAAGACAAGGTGGCGTGGATGCAGAATTATCTGACCGTCCGAAGGGATTACATCGAGAAGAGCATAGAGAAACGCATCAAGCGTGACTATGCTTATCTTGACGTGATTGACAAGTTAATACAGAGAGCGATTGAAGAAAACTGCATGCAGATCCGCGCCTGGCTGGTGGAATACAAGAACAGAACCTTTAGTAATGAATTTATCGATGAAGCCGAAGCGGATCAGATCGATCTGGAATTTGAACTCAGAGATCCGCTGCCGGCTGAGAAGCATTCTGTTGGCGAGAAACTAAGGCTGGGCAGCTATTGTTATGATGCTTCCGGGCAGACGAGGGATCTCGTCTGGCAGGTGCTGGATATTATTGAAGACAGAGCTCTGATCATCAGCCGGGAAGTGCTTATGTTCAAGCCTTTTCACAAAGACTGGGGAAGGATGACCTGGGAAGAGTGCTCTCTGAGAAAGTGGCTCAATGAGGACTTCCTGAAGGCCGCCTTTACAGAAGAGGAACGGCAAAGAATCATATGCAGAACGATCAGGAACAAAGAAAATGATCTCTTCGGAACGGATGCAGGACCGGATACGGAAGACTATGTTTTCCTGCTCAGCATAGAAGAGGCAAGAGAGTATTATACAAATGACGAAGAGCGCAAAGTAATGGCGACACCATACGCTACAGCAGAAGCGGGCCTTGTTTGCGGCAGCGCGACAGTGCCTTGGCGGCTCCGGACACCGGGATATAAGGGCGGGTGTTATAATGCATACATCCGTACAAACGGGATGATTCATACGCACGGTTGTTTCAACGATCAGGAGGGATTCGGAATCCGTCCTGCAATGTGGATAAAGATTTAAAATGGACACCAGGAAACCGACGGAAAAAAGCACCGGCGCAATTGCCCGTGAAATACTGGAACTAGCCCGTAATACGCTGCTCTTGCACCTTCGCTTCATGGATGTGGCCATATGCAGTCTGAAACTGCAGGAGTATCACGGCACCATTGCGGTCGACGAAGAGACGATTTCGTTCGACCCGGATTTTGTGATAGCAAAGTACAGGGAGGACAAAAGCATGCTCCCTCGTATTTACCTTCACATGGTATTCCACTGCGTATTCCATCACCTTCCGGAGGAAACGCCTTTGGATACGCGACTTTGGAATCTGGCCTGTGATATTACCGTTGAAAATGTGATCAATGGAATGAATCTCGGGAGCATCTGCCATGAGTTGGGCACCAACGAAAAAAGACAGCTGGAAAAACTGAAGACAAAAGTGAGCATGATTACAGCGGAGAAACTGTATCGGTACTTCGCGGAAGAGAAACTGCCGGAGAAGGAGATAGGGGAACTGGAAGAATCCTTCTCAGCTGACGACCACAGAAAATGGTACAAGTACGGCGGAGCACGGACTGTTATCACGACTTACAGCGCAGGAGATGCCTATATTGAAGAAGAATCCGACGAAGGCGAGCTTGCCTTTGGTTCAGGTGAAAGCGAAGAAGGCGGCGTCCAGAAGAAAAAAGATAAGTGGCGCGATATCGCTGAGATGATGCTGATGGATTTGGAGAGTTTCGCAAAACGTCAGGGAGATACTGCCGGAGACATGCTCCAAAATTTGAAGGAATCCACAAGAGAAAAGTACGACTATGCGACGTTTTTGAAAAAGTTCTCAGTGATGGGTGAAGAGATGACAGTGAGCGATGAGGACTTCGACTATATATTTTATACGTATGGTCTGAAACTCTATCAGAACATGCCGCTGATCGAGCCGTTGGAATACAAAGAATCCAGGAGAATACGGGACTTTGTGATCGCAATCGATACATCAGGCTCCGTTTCGGGCGAATTGGTTCAGAAATTCATCGATAAGACATATAATATACTTCAGCAGGAGGACAGTTTTTTTCATAAAGTAAATCTGCATATCATACAGTGCGATACGGAGATTCATGAGCACGTCAAATTGACTTCAAAGTTTGAGGTCGACAGATACTTGAAGGAGATGGTTCTCAAAGGATTCGGCGGCACGGATTTCAGACCTGTATTTGAATATGTAAATGAGATGAACAACGCAGGGGAGTTCACAGATTTCAAAGGACTGATTTATTTCACGGACGGCTATGGAACATACCCATCTCAGCCTCCCGATTATCAGACCGCATTTGTGTTTATTGATGATGAATACAATAATTACAATGTGCCTTCCTGGGCGATCAAAATAATACTGCAAAGTCATGAGATATAACTGGAGAAACGAGTATGAACATCAAAGACGCTAAAACGCAGATCAAAAATGCTATGAGAGCGTATTTCACAAAAGACGACCACGGAAACTATGTGATTCCGGTCCAGAAACAGAGACCTGTTTTTCTGATGGGGCCTCCGGGCATCGGCAAGACTGCGATTATGGAACAGATTGCTGCAGAGATGGGAGTCGGACTTCTGACTTATTCCATGACGCATCACACCAGACAGTCTGCGCTGGGGCTGCCATTTATTGAGCACAAGGTCTATCAAGGGCAGGAGTTCGATATTTCCGAGTACACGATGAGTGAAATCATTGCTTCTGTATATGAACTGATGGAGAGCACAGGAACCACTGAGGGCATACTGTTTCTCGATGAGATCAACTGCGTATCCGAAACACTCACACCAATCATGCTGCAGTTTCTGCAGTACAAAGTCTTCGGCCGCCACAGTGTGCCGGAGGGCTGGATCGTGGTAACAGCAGGTAATCCTCCGGAGTACAACCAGTCGGTGAGGGAATTTGATATCGTCACATGGGACCGCCTGAAGCGCATCGATTGCGAACCGGATTTTGAAGTCTGGAAGGAATATGCGATCGGCGCCGGGGTGCACCCATCTGTTTTAACCTATCTTGAAATCAGACCGGAAGATTTCTACAGTATTGAATCTACCGTCGACGGCAAGACCTTTGTTACAGCGAGAGGCTGGGATGACCTGTCGCAGATGATCATACTGTATGAATTAAACGATATCGCAGTGGATGAAAAGCTCGTGCGGCAGTATGTGCAGGATCCGAAAATCGCCAAGCGTTTTTCTGTTTACTACGATTTGTTCAACAAATACAAATCGGACTATCAGGTGGAAGCGATTTTGAAAGGTGAGATTTCCGAAGATATTACCGCAAGAGCAAAGGCGGCAAACTTCGATGAGAGAATCTCCTTCATAGGGCTTTTATCAGATGCGGTCTCCCGTGAAATGAAGAGGGTTACCGATAGAGACACAATGATCAAGAATCTTCTGCAGACGCTGAAGGTGTTCAGGAAGAGAGCATTAGCGGAAAATCCTACGGAAGTGATGGGAGAGCTGCTTGCAGGAAGGGAATCGGAGCTGACAAAAGGCAGGAAGGCAGGCTCCCTTTCCCAGGACGAGTGCGGTATCATAACGGATGAAATAGAAGCACTGACGAGACAGATGAATCTGGTCGCGGGCGAAGAAGACGGGAAGATTGCTTTTGCAGCGGTCAAAAAGGATTTCGATGAAATTGTAAGATCGTCAAAAGACGATGCAAAGGCAGTAAAGGAGGAACTCTCGAACATGTTCCGGTTCTGTGAGGAGGCTTTTGGCGAGGGACAGGAGTTGTTCCTTGTGACGAACAATCTGACCGTCAGCGACCATGGAACGAGATTCCTGTCCAGGTACGGATGTGATGAATACTTCAGGCACAATAAGGACCTGATGCTCTACGATAAAGAAAAAGAGATCGATGCGTATCTGGAGGGATTGGATGAAGAAGATTGATAATTGCGAACAGTATTTGCTGGTGTTAAAATAGTGTTCGTAATATTAACGAGGTAAAGTGTTTATTAAGTCAGCGAGTTATGTCAATAGTTTATGATTATTTCGGAGGGTTGTATATAAACCTTACAAATAAATGTCCCAACGCCTGTGAGTTCTGCATCAGGAACTTTACGAATTCACTTGGTGATGCGGACAGCCTTGTTCTGAAGGAAGATCCGACTGTCGACGAAGTGAAGAAAGAGCTGGAGAACTGGGACGTCAGATCCTATGACGAAGTAGTCTTCTGCGGCTACGGCGAACCGACGGAGCGGCTGCCTGAGCTGCTGGAGCTCGCCCGCCATATCAAGGCCAAGTACGGAAGGCAGATCAGAATCAACACAAACGGACTTGCGGATTTGATCTGGGGCCGGCCGACTGCACCGGATCTGAAAGGTGTAATTGATGCCGTTTCAGTGAGCATGAATGAAGCGGATGCGCAGAAGTATTACGATCTCTGCCACCCGAAGTTCGGACTGGAATCCTATGACGCGGTCATCAAATATATCGAAGATGTGAGAGATTATGTCCCTTACGTCGCAACATCTGTAGTGACATCTGCCATATCGAGTGAGTCCATCAACATATGCCGCGCAAAGGCAGCAGAGCTTGGTGTTGTGTTCAAACTCAGATAAACTCAGATTACAAACGAAGTTAAAAACAGGCGAAAGCCTGATCAAATATTGTTTTCAATAAGGAAGTGAAGGTAAAAACGTGGAATGGATGACAACAAAGAATGAACCGGGCAAGACTTACCTGATGCAGGGTAACGAAGCAATTGTCCGGGGAGCTTTGGAAGGCGGGGTGCATTTCGCATCATCCTATCCGGGCTCACCATCGTCCCAGGTACTTGGAATGCTGGGACACATCGCAGAAGACCAGGGCTTCCGTGCTGAATGGTCAACAAACGAGACCACAGCACTGCAGTCATGCATGGGCGCGTCCTTTGCGAACGGCAGGGCGATCTGCATCGTCAAGCAGAACGGACTGTTGTTCCACGGTGACACGATCCACTGCGGAGCATTGGGTGGAGTCAAGGGAGGACTGGTAATCATCAGCTCCGACGACCCTGATTCCCACTCAAGTACAAACGAGTTTGACTCAAGACACATGGCGGTTTCAGCGAATATCCCTATGCTGGAGCCGGCAAGCGTACAGGAAACAAAGGACATGATCCCATATGCCTTTGAACTTTCCGAGGAACTGGAGCAGATGGTGCTGATCAGAGTCACCACCAGAATCTGCCACGGCAGAGGCAGTGTCACTCTCGGCGAGATCCCTGAGAAGAGACCGTTCACCCCGATCGGACTCTGGGACAGAATGGTTGGTATCAACTGGCTGCACAGCTTCCTGCTGGAGAAGCTTGAAAGAGCGAGGGAAGCCTTTGAAGTAAGCCCGTTCAACCACTACATGGGAAAAGAAGATGCAGATAAGCTGATCATCACCGGCGGAACCGGAATGAAGTATGTTCAGGAAGCACTGGAGGAGTTCGGACAGGAAGGAGAAGTCGGTGTACTCAGCCTCGGATGTCTGTGGCCTCTCCCTGAGAAACTGATTCTGAAGCATCTTGCAAAGGCATCAAAGGTTCTCGTTGTAGAAGAAGTTGATCCTTTCCTCGAAGAGCATATTTCAGCCATCGCTGGTAAGGCAAGACTGAACGTGGAAATCAACGGAAGAGCAGACCTGATTCCTCCGATCGGTGAGCTGAATCCAGAGGTCGTATTCAAGGCAGTCGGTGAATTCCTGGGTGAAAAGCCGAAGTGCTGCGGCGAAGGATGTCCGGCGATTGAAGGCGTGAATATTCCGGCTAGAGAGCTTACATTCTGCGCTGGATGTCCTCACAGAGCATCATTCTTCATTCTGAAACAGGCCCTGAGGATGGAAGGTCATAAAGGTGTCGTAATGGGCGACATCGGATGTTACACCATGGCCGGCCAGAGAGCGGGTCAGTACGGCTATCACTTCATGAGCTGCATGGGTTCAGGAATCAGTGCGGCGGAAGGTCTTGGTCAGCTGACCAACTATGGTTTTGATCAGCCGGTCGTCAGCCTTTGCGGTGACTCAACATTCTTCCATTCAGTCGTGCCGGGTCTGATCAACGCTAAGATGAACGAAGCGAATATTCTTCATATCGTGCTCGATAACTCAGCCACGGCAATGACCGGATTCCAGCCGCATCCTGGCACGGGACAGACTGCGATGGGATATGAAACGGATAAGGTTTCCATCACGGCCCTCTGTGAATCTTTGGGATGCAGGGTCTGGAGAGCGGATCCGTTCGACGTTGAAAATACAAAGAATCTGATCTGCGAGCTGATCGGAATGAAGGGCCTCAAGGTGCTGATCCTTGAGCAGCCTTGCGCAACGCTCGCAGCGAAAACGAGAAAGAAGAAAAAGGTCTGGGTAGATACGGATATATGCAGAGGCTCTAACTGCGGATGCGACGGATACTGCAGCAGAGTCTGGGGATGCCCGGGCAATATCTGGGACTTCGAAAAGAACTGCGCTGCAATTGACGAAGTCGTATGCGTAGGATGCGGTGCATGCGCAAGCATCTGCCCATCTGGCGCAATCAAGGTGGAAGGAGGCGATGAGTAATGATGACCAACGTAGTAATCTGCGGAATCGGCGGACAGGGAAACATTCTTGCATCAGGCCTCATGGGCTCCGCCCTCGTGGAGATGGGATACAAGGTTGCAGTAGGCGAGACCTACGGCGCATCCCAGAGAGGCGGCTCTGTTATGAGTCACCTGAGAGTGTCCGATGATGTGGAAAGAGGCGTACTCATTCCTCATGGAAAGGCAGACATCGTTGTTGCCTTTGAACCGGTGGAGGCGCTGAGAATTCTGCGTGTATACGGAAACCCTGACACGAAAGTAATCTATGACACACGTCCGGCATATCCCCTTGGCGTGCTGATTGGAGAAGACGAATATCCTTCCATTGAAGACATCGATGCGGAGATCAAGGCGCGCAGCAGCGAGAGCTACCCGCTTCCGGCGACAGAGATGGCAGTGGAAGCAGGAAACGCGAAAGTTGCGAATATCCTCATGATGGGCGCGTTGGCAGCCCTCGATGAGATGCCGCTTGGGCCGGATGATTTCTTCAAGGTTCTGGAGCAGAACTTCCACGGCAAAGCGCTCGAACTGAACAAAGAAGTGTTCATGACGGGATACAGAAGGATCAAAGAAGGGGGGAGAAAGTAATGGCTGAAATCAAGAAACAGAAATGCAGATTCTCCCATCCTCTGCGCAGGACTTTCTATGAGACGGACGTTCCTGTGGACATGACCTTCAAGGAAATCGAGGGAAAACTGATCGAAGAAGGTTTCATAGATGCGAAGGTAGGCGGATACCAGTTCATTTTTGAAGATCATATGTGCAAACTGGCTGCTCCGCTGTCTGATTACGTTCCTGAAGGAGAGGAATGTATGGAAATCAGAATCCACGGACTCCTGATTGTTCTGACATAGGAGGTGTGTGATGTACAGTATATTAGAACTTGAAAGAAAAGTAGTAGAAACCGGTATCTGCACAAACTGCGGCGCCTGCCAGGGTATGTGCCCATACTGGAAATCATGTGAAGGACGCACCTTCGTAGATTATGACTGCGACAGGAAAGAAGGGCGCTGCAAGTACTTCTGCCCAAGAATGCCGGCAGATCTTGATGCCCTTCGTGATAAATTCTTCGGAAAAGACGGATGCGAGATCATTCCTGAAATCGGACCGTTCAGAGCCCTCTATCTGACAAGAGCGACTGATCCTGAAATCAGGAAGAATGCCCAGCACGGCGGTACAATGACTGCGCTGGTAGAGTTCGCCCTTCAGGAAGGCTTCATCGACGCGGCAGTTCTGTCAAAAGCGGAAGGCACTCTCGATCCGGCTGGATGTCTCGTGACAGACCCGGCTGAGGTGAGAGAATGCGGCGGCTCAAGCTTCCAGATTCCTCCGACGCTGGCAGTACTCAATGAAGCCCTTGCAGAAGGAGAGTACAAGCAGATCGGCGTTGTCGGAACGCCTTGCAAGGCGCTTGCCGTTGCGAAGATGAAGGCAAAGCCTTTTGAAGAGAACGACAATAATGCAGATAACATCGGCATGGTATTCGGACTCTTCTGCGGATGGGGACTGGACTGGAAGGGCCTCGCTGCATTGGGCGATGCCGACCACGTGGATATTCTCCCGAGCAAATTCCATCGCATGGATATGGATGACCGTCAGGTTGATCTCGACGAAGTCCTTCCTCTCGTGAGAAACGCCTGCAAGTACTGCGATGACATGACGGCCGAGTTTGCGGATCTTTCCGTAGGCGGCGCGAGAAGCTCCGAAGGCTGGGATGTGGATAAGGGCTGGAACCAGCTCATCGTCCGTTCAGCGAAAGGCCAGCAGCTCGTTGACCTGGCCCGCGAGAAAGGCGTGCTCGAATTCAGAGAATTCGGAGATGAAGAAGCAGAAGCTGCAGCAATGAATAAGCTCATGAGAGCATCCGCTTCCAAGAGGGAAAAAGCGCTCAAACTGTAAGCGTCTGAAAATATGTGCAAAAGCAACAAAAGGGAACCCGTACGGGTTCCCTTTTTTAAGGAAAAAGGTGGAAACGCATGTTTTTTTGGTGTATAATGCTACTAACTATAAATATGTGTATTCGTAGGAAGAAAAATATGGGGGAATCCATATATGACGATTGTTGGAATAATCGCCATTGTTGTGATGGGCATTCTCTGTATTCTTTGCGTTGTTTGTATTGCGGTCATTCTGGGCAATAGACGCCAGGCCAGTGCGAACAATGAAGCGATCAGAGATATTGAGAAGAGTCTCAGCTCATTCGGTGATTCAATAAAAGAACAGACAGGCCAACTGATCGAGCACCTTGAACAGCAGCAGTCAAACGACAATCAGGAGCGGCGTTTAGAGCTGCTGGAAGAGGAAGTCAGAAGACTCAGCAGGTTTGATGAAATCGATCTTCCGGATGATGTGGAGGGCGTTTTCAATAAGCCGGAAGGGCCGGAAGAGATAGAAGAACTGGGGGATGACGTAGAACTGGATGACCTTCTTGCAGAACTGAACGCGCTGTCAAATGCGTTGTCTTCAGAAACACAGGAGGCTCCGGAAAGCCCGAAGCCAGTGCAGCAACCGACGCAGCAGGAACAGCCAGCGCTGCCGCCAGAGCAACCAGTACAGCAGATGGCAACACCACAGCAGCCGGCCGAAGAGATCCTTGAAGAAACCAGATATCATCAGGGATATAACATAGGGAGAAGCGGAAAAAGATACACAGCAGAAGAATTGAATTTGCTGATCAGAGAATAATACTAAGAACTAGTAACTGAAAAGAAACTAGAGGAGGAAATAACAAATGTATTGCAGTAAGTGCGGAAATCAAATTGCAGATGGATCAAGGTTTTGCAGCTTTTGCGGCGCGCCTGTGGCGGAAGTGAGCAGCTACACTCCGGAAGTGGAAACTCCGGCAGCAGCACCAGAGCCAAAGGTTGAAGCTCCGGCAGAACCGGAACCTGTGAGAAAACCGTTCATAGAGGGGATCAACTGGAATGTCAATGAGTATCCGGCTACAGACACAATCGAAAAGACAGACGATATAGATTTTGACTGGGGTGCAGATCCGGCCGAAATCAGAAGCAGATACACCAGAGAATATCCTGAAGAAGTTAAGACGGAAGTCAATGAAAGAGCGGACGCACTTAACGTGGAGGATCTGATTCCTTCCAAGCCGGTACAGCCGGAGATGCCTGCGGCGCCGGATGTTCCGGAAGAGATCAGTGCAGCTGATAAAATCGATAAGTTCTATACATTCAGCAGAAAGAATGAGGAATTCCAGCAGCTGCTCAATAAAGAATACGACAAGATCAAAGGCGGAAACCCAATTGAGCAGGAAAAAGCAATCGCAGATAAGGCTGCCGAGGAGAGATTCGAGGCAAGAGAGAAAGAGCCTTCCATGGAAGCATTCCTGAGCAGAGAGGGAGTCAAGTACGAACCGAAGGCGTTCGAGTCAGATGTACTTGAAAGAATTGAAGCGCACGAAAGGGCACTTGAGCAGAAGAGAGCAGAAGAGGAAGCCCGCCAGAAGATGATCGAAGAAGAGAGGGCAAAGGCGGAAGCAGAGATGAGAGCTGCCGAAGAAGCCCGTCTCAAGGCTGAGCAGGAAGAAAGAGCGAGAATCGCAGCAGAGGCCAGAGCCCGTGCTGAAGAAGAAGTAAGAAGAGCTGAAGAGGCAGCAAGACTGGCAGCCGAAGAAGCAGCCAAAGCGGAAGAAGAAGCGACCAGACTGGAAGCGGAAGCAGCAGCAAAACTCGCTGCCGAAGAAGAAGCCAGAAGACTGGAGGATGCGAGAGAAGCCAGAGAGGCTGTTGAGGAAGCAAGACGCAAAACAGAAGAGAGAGAAAGAGCAGAAGCAGAGGCAAAGGCCAAAGCGGAAGAAGAAGCCCGCATCAAAGCAGAAGAAGAAGCAAGAGCAAAGGCAGAAGAGGAAGCAAGACTGGCTGCTGAAGAAGAAGCAAGAAGAAAAGAAGCAGAAGAGAAGGCGAGAATCGAAGCAGCAGAAGCGCTCATAGCTCAGCAGCAGGCTGAGAAGATCAAAGCGCAGCAGGAAGCAAGACAGGCTGCAACCGAGAAGGAAAAGAGAATCGCTGAAATAGAGAGACGCCGTCAGGAGGAAGAAGAGCTCAAGAAGAATCTTGAGAAGAAGCAGGCTGACTTACGTATGCAGGCAGAATCCGCAGCAGCTGCTGAAGAGGCCAGAAAAGTTCTGGCAAGCACGAAGCAGATGAGAGAAGAAGAAGCCGCGAAGATCAGAGCTGCAATCGCCGGACTCAAGGGCGAAACCGTAAAGCCGGAACCAGTAAAGCCAGAAGTTCCGGAAACTCCTGCAGCTCCGGAAGCACCGGCAGAACCAACCATCCACTTCAGTGAAGATATCTTCAAAGCAGCGATGGAAAAAGCAGAAGAACCTGCAGCAAATGCCGTTGATGAGCCAACGATCGTGGCGAAACCAGAGCCAAAGCCTGCACCTCAGGCTAGACCAAGTGTTTCACAGGAAGAAGCAGCAAGACAGGATGCCCATAGAGCTACGCAGGCAGATCTCAGCAAGATGGCACAGGCAAGAGCGCAGTTCCTGGCTGAGTTTGGCATCGATCCGATTTCAGGAAAGGCTCCTGAAGAACCTGCTCCTGCACCGGAGCCAGTTCCTTCAACAGTAGAAGAACTGCTTGGCGAGAAGCCGGTAACCGGCAGAGAAGCGATGATTTCCAAGGCAGTCGACAATATCCAGACGAAGACCGTCAGCAAGGAAGATGTTATCAGAGGCCTTGAAAACACAAGAAGAATCAGCAAAGAAGAGCTGAAGGCCGTTGAAGTGATTCCTGCTGAAGAGCTGGAAGCACAGCCTCTCAGAAGCATCGATGAGATACAGCACACGAAGACTGTAGAAGAAATGCTGGACGAGATGTCTTCCCCTGCAGTTACAAGCGAGCTGGGATCAGTCCTGTTCGGTCAGACACCACAGTCCACGCCGCAGCCTGAACCGGAAGATGAGGCGTTCACACTTGCAGATGTTTCCTCAGGGGAGACGGTTGAAACAGAGCCGGAAGACACTGTTGAGGAGGCATTGGAAGAAGCGGTACCAGAAGTGGCACCAGTTGTTGAACCAGTGGTGACGCCAGTAGTTCCGGAGGAGCCGGAAGAACCTGTCGTCGCAGATGAGCCTGAAATTGTGGAAGGCCTTGTTGCGAAAGAAGAACCTGAGTTTGTTCCTGATGAGGTCATGAGCGAAGGACTGAAGCCTGGTTTGAATGACACGATGGTTATGACAGGAATGGACATCGAAAAAGATGCGGATGACAGTTTCGCAAACTATGGCGAAGAAGAGGCTGAGCAGCTGAGACAGAGACAGAAGGCAGAAGCCGTTGAAGAAGAGGCGGCGGAAGCACCTGCAGAGGCAGCTGAAGCAGTGGAGGCTGCGGCTGCATCAGAGGAAGCAGACGAAGAGTCTGTTAAAAAAGCAAAACCAGTGAAAGCAAAGGGCGGAGCAGGAAGAACCATACTCAAGATCCTGCTCGTAATCCTGATCATCATATTTGTCATCGAGCTGGCCGGTATCGGAATCAAGTGGCTGGCACCTGACAGCGGAGCAGCTGAATTCATCGACAATCAGCTGAACAAAGTTATTCACCTTATCACCGGAGATGAAATCGATTATCAGATTCCGGGAGTTGACTACGAAGTATAGCCATAATTAAGGAGGTTAAAAAGAATTGGAGAGCACTAACACAAACATGAATGCAGGCAAGAAAAAGAGAAAGATAGGGGCCAAAGGCATTATCATCATTGTACTTCTCATAGTACTTGTCTTTGTCCTTCTCATCAGATGGTTGACAGATCTTATGTGGTTCAATGATCTGTCCTATATTTCTGTATTTCTGACGAAACTGTTCACGCAGCTGAAGATAGGAATACCGACGTTCATTGTGGTAACGTTCCTGGCGTACATCTATCTGAAGTTTATTAAGAAAGGATATGTGCACAGGGTTGAATCAGATGAACTGCCTGACAACAAGAAACTGAACCTAATCACATGGGGGCTTGCAGGAGCCTTTGGTGTTATTACCACTTATTTCGCAGTCACCAGACTGTGGTTCCAGACACTGCAGTTCACCAACAGCACGGACTTTGACATCAAAGATCCGCTGTACAACATAGACATTTCCTTCTATGTATTCAAACTGAACTTCATTGAACAGCTGAACCAGATCGTAATTCTGTTGATTGTTGCCTTTGCAATACTCACATTCATCTATTACTCAGTTTTGCTGTCCGTCAGAACGCCGAGAATCTTCGAAGCAGTAGAAGAGGATACGGAACCGGAAGAGGCAGAGCCTGCTGACGAGGTCCAGTTCGACGATGATGAAGACGAGTACGAATACGAAGAAGACAGGTACACCGGCGGAGAAGGCGGACGCCCAATCGATGACAATCCGTTCAGTGAGATCAATGACATGTTTGGCAAATTCACCAAACAGTTCACTGGCGGCGGCCAGCAGGGCAGAGGCCAGCAGGGCGGCGGCATGTTCGGCAATATGTTCGGCGGCGGACGTCCTCAGCAGAAGCGCCCGGCAAGAACGACGCAGGTAGACAACAAGAATCTGAAGATGATCCTGCATATTGCCGAGAAGCAGCTCATCGTCATCAGCGTGCTGTTCTTCCTGATGATCGGCGTATACTTCCTGCTCAAGCAGTTTGACCTGCTCTTTGGAAATACAGCCGGCGGAGCCGTTTACGGCGCAGGCTTTACAGATGTCAACATCACACTCTGGATGTACCGCATACTCATAGGACTTTCCGTCCTCGCGGCAATCGGCGTTGCTTACGGTATTGCGAAGAAGAAGTTCAAGCCGGCAGCAGTGATTCCGGCTCTCATGATCGCCATCGGTCTTCTGGGAACTGGCGTTGGACTTGTTGTCCAGAACTTCATCGTATCTCCTGACGAAATCAACAAGGAGAGTAAATACCTGGAGAGAAATATCGAATACACCCAGTACGCTTATGGACTTGACGGTGTAAACATCAAGGCCTTCAAGGCGACGGAGGATCTGACCAGCGACGATATCGCCAAGAATGAAGAGACGATTTCCAACATCAGAATCAACGACTACGCTCCGGCCAAGAAGTTCTACAACCAGACACAGAGTATCAGACAGTACTACGACTTCAATGATGTAGACGTTGACAGATACACAATTAACGGGGACTATACTCAGACGTTCCTCTCCGCAAGAGAAATCAACGAAGAGAAAATCAGCAACACCTGGCTGAACAGGCATCTGAAGTACACTCACGGATACGGCGCGACCCTTTCCAGAGTAGACAAGATCACAGCCAGCGGTCAGCCGGATATGTTGATTCAGAACATCCCACCTGAATCAGCAGTAGACGTGCAGATTAAAGATCCTGAAATCTACTTCGGAGAGAGCACAAACGACTACGTTCTTGTAAACACAGACGAGGATGAGTTCGACTATCCTGACGGTAACAGCAACAAGTACTGCCAGTATAAGGCAGATAACGGAATCAAGATGAATCTGCTTACAAGATTCATGTTCTCCGTAAGAGAGAAATCTCTCAAGATGCTGGTATCCGGCAACATCAACAGCGATTCCAAGATTCTGATCAACAGAAACATCGCAACAAGAGTGCATGAAATCATGCCTTATCTTGATTACGATGAGGATCCATACATGATCACTGTTGACGGACATCTCTACTGGATCGTAGATGCATACACTGCAACCAACAGATATCCATATTCTGAACCGTACAGTGAAGAAACGGATGTTGACTATGTAAGAAACTCCATCAAGGTTGTAATCGATACATACACTGGTGAGACCAACTACTACATCGTCGACCCAACAGATCCGATTGCCCAGACATTCCAGAACATTTATCCGAAGCTCTTTAAGGACTTCAAGGAAATGCCGGAAGGAATCAGAGCACACATCAGATATCCGGGAACACTGCTGAATATCCAGGCCCAGATTTACCAGAGATATCATATGAACGATGTTAAGGTATTCTATCAGAATGAGGACCTGTGGCAGATTGCCAGTGAGATCTACGGAACAGAAGAACAGTCCATGACGCCGAACTACTACATCATGAAGCTGCCGGGTGAACAGAGCGCAGAATTCGTTAACTCGATTCCGTTCACACCGAAGGACAAGAAGAACATGATGGGACTTCTGGTAGCGAGAAACGACGGCGATAACTACGGCAAACTGGTGCTCTACCAGATGCCTAAGAGCAAGATCGTTTACGGTCCAATGCAGGTCGAAGCACAGATCGACCAGAATACAGAGATCTCCAAGGAATTCTCACTGTGGAATTCATCAGGATCGACATACAGCAGAGGAAACCTCTTCGTTATTCCTATCGAAGACTCACTGCTCTATGTAGAGCCGGTATATCTGGAGGCTACGAACTCCAGTATCCCTGAAGTTAAGAGAGTAATCGTAGTATTCGGAGACGACATTGCGTACGAGTCAACACTTGCAGAAGCACTCAATTCCATGTTCGGAGAAGGAAGTGCACATGAAAGCAAGGGCAGCGAAGATGCTGACAGCGGCAAGGAAGGTAAGTCCGGTGGAGCGGCAGAAATGTCTCAGACAGAGATGATCCAGGCAGCACAGGCCGCCTACGATGAGGCTCAGGAAGCACTTGCTGACGGCGACTGGGCAGAGTACGGCAAGCACATGGATGAGCTTGAGAAATATCTGAACAAACTTGTGAAATAACAATAAGAGAGTAATATGCTTGAATTTGATTTCGACAGAATGCTCTACACCATACCAGCAGATAAGCACAGCGAAGAAGAAATCCGGGGGGCTTTAACAGCCCACCCGGAGATTAAATTTATATCTGTTGTAGGTATCGACGTAGGGGGAAATGACACAGACGAGAAAATTCCTGTTGAGGAATTTCTCAAAGATATAGAAGGCTTCCTGAAGAACGGCGTGCAGACCGACGGGTCTTCCGTTGTGCTGCCTAAGATCGCAGATCTCAACAACGGTAAGGTAGATATCATACCTGACCGTACTGTCAACTGGTTCGTCGATCACAACTTCAACTACACAGATCCGGAAACAGGACTTCCTATCGGCACCCTCCGTATTCCATCCAGCCTGATTCACAATGAATCCGACAGGGTAGGATCCAGGGTGATTCTTCGTGATGCCGTTTTTAATTTCAAGGAAGACCTTCTGGAGCTTTTGAAAGAGAATCCATATGTGTTCGATTATATGGACATCGACAGTGTGGATGATATCGAGAGATTGGACATCACTGCGGCCACGGAGCTGGAGTTCTGGGTGAAGACGCCGGATGATGACGCTGACAGAGAACAGCTCTCGACAGCCCAGATGCTGAAGGAGCAGTATTGGAAGAGAACAACAGGACCTGTTAGAACGGCCCTTGAAGAGGCGCTGCAGGTTCTGCAGAGATATGGATTTGAAGTAGAGATGGGCCATAAAGAGGTCGGCGGCGTCAAGGCCAAGTTCGGCAACTCCGGACGTTACGACCACGTTATGGAGCAGCTGGAGATCGACTGGAAGTATTCGACAGCCGTGCAGGCTGCAGATAATGAAAACCACATCAAGTACGTCGTCAGAGATATATTCAGAAGATACGGACTGGATGTAACATTTATGGCAAAGCCAATCGAAGGCGTTGCCGGAAGCGGTGAGCACACCCACATGGGCGTTGCTGCCGTGCTGAAGGACGGAAGAAGAGTGAACCTCTTTTCACCGGCCAAAGAAGATGCAGACAAGCAGTTCCTCAGCCCTGTAGGGTTCGGAGCTTTGATGGGACTGCTCAAGAACTACGATGTGATCAATCCCTTCGTCAGTTCAACCAATGATGCATTTAACAGACAGAAGCCGGGCTATGAAGCTCCTGTCTGCGTCGTTACATCTCTGGGACACGACGCCAGGATGCCGTCCCGTAACAGAACCGTTCTCGTAGGCCTTGTCAGAGAAATCGACAATCCTCTTGCTACGAGATTCGAGCTGAGATCTCCGAATCCGATGAGCAACACATATCTCATTCTGGCAGCATCCTATATGGCTATGCTGGACGGAATCAAGGAAGCCCTTGAGCACAGCAAGACGCCGGAAGATCTGGAGAAATCCATTTCGAAGGAGTATGGCGAAGAGGACTTCTATCTGGATAAGGACAGAGTGTACAGAAGTGAGCTCAACGTGTTCGATGACTTCACAGAGGAAGAGAGAACCAAATTCTTCGGAGAAGTTCCAAGGACTGTCTGGGAGAACATGTGCGCCTTTGACAAGTATCCGGAGAAGCTGAAAATCTTCAAGAGAGACGATGTGATGACAGATATGGCGCTCCTCTCCTATAAGGAGGCTGTCCTCGGACAGTGGTCCATGGAGCTGCAGGGAAGAATCGTTCCTGATACGATGGAACTGCTGCGTCACTGCCGGAAGATGCATAAGGAAGAAGATTGTGTGGATTACGACCGCCACTACTGGGGCAAATTCGTCAGGATCCGCAACTATATCGGTAAGAACACATTGGAAGATATCTGTCTTCTGACCCAGATCATCGATGCCCTTGAGGCAGGAGATTACGCGAAGGCATCCGATCTGCAGATTGAAATGCAGGAAAAGGTCGAAGAGATGAGAGACCTTTATGTGAAATACAGGAAGAATTTATTTTAGCAGTAAACCGGAGGTTATTCATGCTGGACATTAAAAGAATTAGAGAAGATTTTGACGGAGTAAAGAAAGCTGTTGAGTCCAGAGGTAAAGGCGATTTCGGAATCGAAAAGGTAAGAGAATACGACCTGAAGAGACGCGAGATTCTCGCCAAGGTCGAGCAGATGAAGAATGAGCAGAAGACGAAGTCAAAGCAGATTCCTGTCATGAAGAAGAATGGGGAAGATACGACCGAGCTTATGGCAGAGATGAAAAAACTCAGTGATGAGATTAAAGAGTTGGACGGTCAGGTAAGCGAGGCGGAGACGAATCTGAAAGATGCTCTGCTGGGCGTGCCGAACACTCCTTACAAGGATGTGCAGGAAGGGCTTGATGATTCCGACAATGTTGAGCTCAGAAGATGGGGTGAACCGACAGAATTTGATTTTGAAGCAAAGGCCCATTGGGATATCGGCGAAGACCTCGACATTCTCGACTTCGAAAGAGCAGCTAAGATTGCCGGCGCCAGATTCACCGTTTACAAAGGACTTGGTGCCCGCCTTGAAAGATCCGTTATCAACTTCATGTTGAACCTGCACACAGAAGAGCATGGATACACAGAGATTCTGCCGCCGTTCATGGTCAACAGAATGGCGATGACGGGAACAGGACAGCTTCCGAAATTTGAAGAAGATATGTTCTATGTTCCGCAGAAAGATTTCTTCCTGATTCCAACGGCGGAAGTTCCGGTTACAAATCTGTACGATAATGAGATTCTGAGCGCGGATCAGCTGCCAATCTATCACACAGCGTATACGCCTTGCTTCAGAGCTGAGGCAGGAAGCGCAGGCCGTGATACGAGAGGCCTCATCCGTCAGCATCAGTTCCAGAAGGTTGAAATGGTCAAGTTCGTGAAGCCGGAAGATTCCTATGCAGAACTGGAGTCACTGACTGACAACGCGGAGGAAGTACTCAGAAAGCTGAACATCCCATTTAGAGTAGTAAGACTTTCAACGGGAGACCTGGGATTCTCATCAGCAATGACCTACGATGTTGAAGTATGGATGCCGAGCTACGGCAGATACGTAGAAATCTCTTCCTGCTCAAACTTCGAAGACTTCCAGGCGAGAAGAGCAAACATCAGATTCAGACCGGAAGAAAAGGGCAAACCTGAATTCGTTCACACCCTTAACGGAAGCGGGCTGGCAGTGGGCAGAACAGTTGCTGCCATACTGGAGAACTATCAGCAGGCGGACGGTTCCGTCGTAATTCCGGAAGCTCTGAGAGAATATATGGGTACAGATAGAATCACAAAGTAACAGTCAGATCACTGCAGAGTTACAGATAGATACCAAATAACAGATAGGAAGGTTATTCTTATGCTGGAGAATATAAGAACATATAAAAAAATGTATATCGCACTTCTGATAGCGCTGGCATTCGCTGTAGCAGGGGCGTATACATTCAACATGCTTGTAAAACCGTATGCAGTCTATGCTGACGGTACCAAGGTTGAAGATCCTTGCATCGTCTCCGCTGACGGCAAAGAACTGTTCATCGTGGAGAATCCGGAGATTGCCAGTGATGTTATCCGTGATGTCATGGAAAGCTATGTTGCAAAAGGCGGAGATTTGGACTCCATTCAGATCGATGAGCAGCTGAAAATCGAAGATAAGACACTCTTCGTTGGCGTCAAGCCTCCGACAGTTCTTACGAAAGAAGAAGCGGTTGACAAAGTCATTGCGGCCAATGACACTGAGAGCCCGATGATCCACGTCACAACCAAGACAGATGTGGATGTCACAGAGAAAGTGGAGCCGGAAACCGTCTATGAAGAAACAGACAATCTCTATTCCGGCAACATGGAACTCAAGAGCGCAGGTGCGGAAGGCGAAAAGATCGTCACCAATGAAGTGACGCAGGTCAACGGCATAGAGACAGACGTTGAGGCAGTGGCAGAGAAGATCACAGAAGATCCCGAGGACAAGGTCATCTATCTGGGAACGAAGTCCAGACCTGCTGACACAGCATGGCAGGATTACAGCGGTGCCGTCTTCGGCGATACAAATGGCATCGAAATGGTCAACTATGGGATGCAGTTTGTAGGAAATCCATATAGATACGGCGGAACAAGCCTCACCAACGGAACAGACTGCTCTGGATTCATCTATTCTGTATACCGCCACTTTGGCTACAACGTACCGAGACTCGGTTTTTATAAGATGGGCAAAGGCGTTTGCCTTGCCGAAGCAAAACCTGGAGATGTGGTTTACTATCCGGGACACTATGCCATGTACGCCGGGGATGGGAAAATCGTCCACGCCTACAATTCACGCAGAGGCATCTGCGTCACCAGCGTACATGCACCGGGCAGAATCCTGACCATCAGAAGATTCGTAGAGGAGCCGGTTGAATAGGCGATGAAACTACAATCATGAGAATAAAGCAGGTCATCGTTGGTATAGTAAAAAATATCAATTGGCCTGTTTTTTATTGGTAGGAAAAAATGTAAACTAAAAAGGGCATTCTATCTCAAGACATCGTTATTATTTGCAAGATGAATCGTTTGAGCAAAAGAACAAAATTATTATATGGAGTTGCAGGGATTGGTGATTCTGCACTGTATAGCCTGATGGGAAACTTCGCCCTGTTCTTCTTTACGACAGTTGCGGGGATAGACCCCGCCGTTGCAGGGGCTAT